>NZ_JMQM01000001.1:0-320370 GCF_000733725.1 Nitratireductor basaltis
GGCCGTCAACGCGGGGTGGAGCAGCCCGGTAGCTCGTCAGGCTCATAACCTGAAGGTCGCAGGTTCAAATCCTGCCCCCGCAACCAAATCATTCCAAAAGCGCTCAAACGAGCGCTTTTTTTGATTCAAGCTCCTTCCTTACGCGTCCCATGAACCGCAGACGGTCAACCACCGTCTGAAATGCGCCAGCTTCCAACTTCTCGAAAAGCGCATGGTGATCATTGCGCTCATAGAGCGCGCTCGCGTCGCTGGCGTCAAAGTACCGGCCACCAGTGTTTTCGGTAATGCAGCGCGACTCTTTATACGTGAGAAGACTTCAGGCAGTTCACGTGATGCCTCAGAAGACCTGACAAGTCGGTCTCGGGAATAGTCGAGAGCGGCAAGCCTGCCTGCGCGCGGAATGTGGGAACTGCTTCTTTGCTACGGTGGGAAAGGATCGCTCGCCTGGCTCGGTCTCGCATCTGGGTCCGCCTGCTGTTCCTCTCCCATATGAGGGACGGCAGCCGGTTTGCGCCAGTGTAACTCCTGGTCATCGATCGATGACACGGATGGAGAATACGCGACATGATCCGTCGGCTTACTAGCAGGATGAACAGCCTTATTCGCGCGTTGGCGGTGGCTGTGTTGCTCGCCACGGTGTCGGCGGTAGGGGCGGGGGCCCAGAACCAGGTCTCTGACGAAATTGCCGCCAGGAGTGTGATCCTGTCACTCTTCACCATCAGTTCCATGATGGAGCAGCAGGGCGCGGGGCTTAAGGGTGGTGGCCCGGTGATGACGTCCTTTCGCGCCTTTCTCGCGCCAGAGCTCATCGAGGCAATAGCATCCGGCGAAGCCGGCTTTCGTCCGCTTGCCGGCACGCGCGAAGGCTCGGTGGATGACTACGAGCTGCGGAAGGCGGAGAAGCAGTCCGCGGGGGAAATAATCTTCGAGGCTGCCGTGGAATCCCAGGGCAAGGTCCGTCTCATTTCCTTCTCGGTCGTCCAGTCGAAAGGCCGGCCGCTGATCACGCGGATCTGGGGCGATGGCTGGTCTTTCGGCCGGGTAGGCGCCGACGCGGCGCAGGCAGCGCCCGGCGGGACCATGCAAGCTGGTTTGAAGCAACCGCCGGACAAGGAGCAGCAACAGGCTCTTGCGGCGGCTGATGAGGGCGCAACGGCGGCCAGCGCCAGTTTAGCCGGAGCCGCGGGGCTATCCCTGCCGTTTCAGGACGCCTTTGACGGCACGGCGCTGGGGCCGCAATGGACTGTCGTTGGAGAAGCGCCCGACAAATTCGTGGTCGAGGGCGGTGTGATCTACACCATCGCCACGGGCGGCGACGACAGTTTCCGCAAGGAGGGCAGCGAGAACATCTTCCGGCTCGGCGCAGCGCCGGAGGGCGACTTCGACATGACGCTGACGGGGCGGCTTGAAGCGAAGACCGGACGGGAAGGTGTATGGGTCGGCCTCTACGAGGATGCGACCAGTTTCGTTGCCGGAACCTTGCACGTCTACACCAGCGGCTGCGGCCCCTATCTGAGCCTCAGGATCGTCAACCGGCAGCCGGTCACCAATGCAGAGAAATCACTGACCAGCGAGTTCGACGACAACCTGTTCGACAAGGGACCGATCCTCTCCGACTACTGCTCGGGCGGAAACAGGAAAATCGGTGACACAATTCTGAGCGGCATTAACCAGAGGGGCTTCTCCGTGACCCTGTCGCGCCGGGGCTTCCGCTATTTCGCGACGGCAGAACTCGATCTTCCGGAGTTCGGAGATTATCCGGGCGGAAAATTCACCGCCACGACCCGCAACGTTGCCCGCACTACCGCCGCCGGTGCTCCCGCATTCATGCTGGGACAACTGCAAAAGGCGGGCGAGGGCGAATCGGTTGCGCAATTCGACGGTTTTTCGATTTCGGCACCGCCGCGCTGACAGCGGCCACCATAACGTTGGGAATTCAGGTCATGCTTCGTATGTTAAGGATCGCTTCTTGCAGCTTGTCCATATTGCTGCTGGCGGCAGTCGGCGGAAGCGCTCAGGCGCAGGACATCGGTTCAGCCGTCGCTCTTGTCGAGCAATTCATCGCTGCACACAAGACCGGTCTGGAGACCCGACAAGAAGGGTTGCTCAACAATGCCAAGGCCGCGGCACCCTATGTGATCGACGGGCTGGCAGTCGACGGTTTGCAGGGCAGGCTCGGCTTCGATCCGGTTTATAACGCACAGGACTATGAGGTCTCGAATATCCGCGTCTTCGCGGACGCCGAAGCACCATTCCTGCGCGGGGCGGCGCAGGTCCGCGTCAACCTCGACAATTTCGGCCAGCATCAGAAATTTCTCTACACGCTTGTGCGAGTCCCGCCGGACAATGCCTGGCAGATTTCGGACATCCATTCGCTCACCAGCGACTGGTCGCTTGCCGACATGGCCTACGATCTGGGTCTTGATCTCAGGGGCGCGGGCGGACCCGAAATCACTCTTCGGAATGGCGAGATGCCAATTCCCTGCGCCTTTGCCTGCGGGAATCCCAATGAACCAGGCAACGGGGGGGACTCCGCTCCGATTGTCGTACCGGGTAAGGAAAGCATTGTGGTTCCCGATCCTGTGGTCGTTCCGGGGATGGAAGAAGGGGATCTGCCCGGCGATGGCCTCAATCCTGCGGGCCGCAACCTGCTGATCATTCTCGATGCATCCGGGTCGATGTGGGGGCAGGTCGACGGTGTCGCCAAGATCGCCACTGCGCGGCAGGCCCTGTCGGGCATTGTCGGCGATCTCAACCCGGCCATGAATATCGGATTGATGGCCTATGGACATCGACGGGAGGGGGACTGCACCGATACCGAAATCCTCTACCCCGTAGCCAATTATGAGACGGGGCGGCTGGTGCCGGCCATTCAGGACATCTCACCGCTCGGGAAAACGCCCATCGCCGGTGCATTGGAAAAGGCCGCGGCCGCGATGCCTGCTTCCGGTCAATCCTCAAGCGTTCTGCTGATCTCGGACGGACTGGAAACCTGCGGCGGCGACCCCTGTGCCGCCGCGGCCCGGCTGGCCGCCAGCGGGATTGACACGCGCGTCCACGTCGTCGGCTTCGACCTGAAGGACGAGGAGCACGCGGCGCTGCAATGCATCGCGGAGCAAGGCAATGGCACTTACTATCCGGCCAACGATGCCCTCAGTTTTGCAGCCGCTGTCAATGAGGCGGTGGGGCAGGCGGAAGGCGACGCACCGGCCGCGCCCACAGAAAATCCAGCACCCGCGACGGAAACCGTTTTCGAGGATCGTTTTGACGGTCCGGAACGCGATGCGGCATGGCGCGTCGACGACGCGATTGATGAACTCACGGCGTTCACGCCCGAGGGCACGCTGTTCGTGGCAGCGCTCGGCAAGGAGCCGATCTTCAGCAATCCCAAGGCGACGAACCGCTTCGTACTGGATCGCCCCCTTCCGGAGGGGGATTTCGATCTGGTGCTCGATTTCAAGATGCCTGAGCAGACCCGGCACGAAAGGCTGATGCTCTCGCTTTTCAATGCCGCCGAGGATCAGGTCGGGGCGCAGATATGGCTCGAACCGTTGGGCTGCGGCACGCGGCTGCATCTCGAACTGACCAGGATTTCGGGCGGCGTGGATGCTCCGCAAAAGACCGCCTTCGATACCAATCTGTTCGGCGGCCCCTGGGTCGATGGTGTGTGCGAGGCCGAGGGACGGGCACGGGGCGATGCCATTCTCGAAACGCTGGGCCGTAATGGCGCGCAACTGCGCCTGAAGCGGCGTGGCCGCGAAATCAATGCGAGCCTGGCGATGCGGTTGCCCGGCGATGAAACGCTCTCTTTCGACACCGAGGCGATCACCATGCTCCGTCTGTCTGGCGCGGCCAGCATCCTCGCTGGACACGGCCACAAGGCGCAGCCTGGCGAAAGCCATTTCGAATTCGACCGTTTCGCCATCGAGGTTCCCCGGCAATGACCGCGAGCCGAGCGCTTCTTCCCGTTCTGCTTGCGATGCTCCTTGCCGGAACGATGATCCTCACAGCCGGGGCTCAGAACGACATGAGCTTCACCGCCGAAGAGGTGGAGCGCGGCGAAAGCCTGTTCGACCGGATAGACGCCGCGCAGGAGGACGGCACGGGCGGCGAGGCGGTGGGCTTCGACGAGGGGGCGGTTGCCGAGCACGATGCGCTGGCCTGCGCGGCGGGGCTGGGCTGCGAGGGATTGGCGGTTTCGCAAGACGATGCGCTTGTCCTGACGGGGCACGACAGCACCGAGGCCGCGCGCAAGACCTATCAGAAGCAGTACGGAACACAGGATTCGCAGGCCGAAGAGCAGGTTCAGGGCGAAGATCGCGAAGCCATGTCTTTTTCCGAGGATGAAGTGGTCAAGGAAGGTGAAAGCCTGTTCGACCGGGTGGATGCCATGCAGGAGAACGGCACGGGCGGCGAGGCGGTGGGCTTCGACGAGGGGGCGGTTGCCGAGCACGATGCGCTGGCCTGCGCCGCAGGCCTGGGCTGCGAGGGGCTGGCTGTCTCGCAGGACGAAGCGCTTGTCCTGACGGGACACGACAGCGCCGAAGGCGCGCGCAAGACCTATCTGGAACAATATGGAACCGAGGATTCACAGGCCGAAGATCCGATTCAGGGCGAGGACCTGTCGGTCGATGCGGACGAGGGGGACATGTCCTTCTCCGAAGAGGAAGTGGGCGAGGACCATGACGCCATGTCTTTTTCGGAGGACGAGGTGGCTGACGACGCCAACGGGCAAGCAGAAATGTCCTTTACCGAGGAGGAGGCGCAAGACGGCGATGGGCGCCCGCCCCTCGAGAACAGGTTTTCCGAGGCCGAAATCGCCGCGTTCAGCAAGGAAGAAGACGCGCTTTGGTCATGTGCTGCCGGTTTCGGCTGCAAGGGGGCTGCCGCGGGCCTGACGCCACATCAGGCTGTGCACCGGCTGGGCCTGCCGGAATATTCCTATGAGTGGCCGCTCGCTGCCTGTGCCACCAACACGCCGGGAGCCTGTGCGGAGATCGGAATCAGCCTCATGGATGCGATGCGTATCATGTCGCATCTGGCAAATCCCAACCGTTAACAGCCCGCGGGGGATGCGAGCCTGAAACACTCAGCCCAGCCAGCCGAGCGGACCGGACAGGAGGAGCGAGGTGAGTTCGGACTGGCTGTGGACGTTCATCTTCGAAAACGCCTTCTTGAGATGGCCACGCACCGTGCTGACGAGGATACCCAGAGTTTCCGCGGCCTCTTCGGGGGATTTGCCGCCGGCGATCAGAAGCGCGATCTCTGCTTCCTTGCCGGTCAGCCCGTAGGCGAGTTCCACCAGCGCCACGCGCGCGTCCGCTCCAAGTTCCCGATCCCGGTTGGTGCGCAGCACCAGAACAGAGGCCGGTCCCTTGCGTTGCAAGCTTGCCTGCCTGAGCGCGTCGGGGCGAAAGCGGAATCCGACCGGCATGTCGTCACGGATGACGAGGGTGTCGCGACGGTCCGCATGGCTGGCCGGAGCGGCACGTTCTCCGGTCAAGAGCCTGCGCGTTAGCGCGCCCGCGCTTCCCTCTCCGACGATGGGCAAATCGGTGTCCGGAAACAGCCTGGAAAGCGCTTCGAGATAAATCCGGTTGGAATGAAGCAACGCCCCCTCGCTGTCGAGAATGGCGATACCGATCTGAAGCCTTTCGATCACAGACTGGAGCAGAACGCCCAGGGTGGCGTTCATCATCACCTGCCGGTTGAGGGTGAACGAACGCTCCCAGTGCGGCATCAGCGACAGGATGCGCTTGTGCAGTGCTGCCTCCGCCAGATCGCCTGAGCGTTCAGCCTCGTAGATCATGCGATAGATGATCTCGTTCCATCTGCTTTCGTCGTCGATGGCATTGTAGCACAGTTCGACAAGCTCTCCCGGGCTCATCTCCGCGGATGCGCCCGGGCTGCTGGTTGTCGCCAGCAATTTCGCTGCGAGTTCGGCAACGCCGATCTCGGTGTGTCCTTCCTCTGGATGCCATTCCTCGCCCACCCAGCGGATGATGCGCTCGGCAATGCCAAAACGCTTCTCCTCCAGAAACAGCGCCGAGCGTGCGCCCTCGATGCGGGCCGATGCGATGTCGTCGAAACCAACCCGTTCGAGGAACCGTTCAACGGGTGGCAGAAAACCGCCGTCGCGCAGCATGGCGTCTTCACCGCCGAACAGGATCAGGCACCGCGTGCCGGGCACCACGGAGGCGCCCTTTGGCCACTTCCAGGCTGAAAGCATTCCCGAAAAGATATTGTACCAGTAGGCGGGCGTCGGGGTGGGCCAGCCAAGCGGGTCGGCGATCATGGCGTCGATCAGGGCGCGATCCCTGCTCATGACATCGGCCGGGTGGCGGCGCTCCTTCAGGTGCGAGCCGAGAAATGCGTAGAGGTGATGCAGGGACTGCTCGTCGGGCGCTTCCGGAGAGCCCAGCTTGCAACGGGTCTGCGAAAATGTTTTGCCGAACATGGCGATGGCGCGCTGGTTCGGCGGGGGCGAGATCAACACGATGTGGCGCGCAAGATCCGGCCATGTCTTCAGCACCTCGAGCGTCAGTAGCGCCGTGATGTTGGGGACGACGATCAGCCGGTGTTCCCACGGGATGTCCGCAAAGCTTTTCTCGTAGAACAGCCGCATGTCGGCAACTGCGCGCTGCCAACCGGCCTCGTAGTCGAGATGTCCAAGCGGATTGCTGCTGCCCGTGGATCTGCCGTGGCCGCGTATGTCGCCCGAATAGGCATTCCACCCCAACTGGCGGAAGGCTCCGCCCAGATCGCCAAGCATCCCCGAATGGGTGGGTTGGCTATGGCCGAGAAACACGGCCCTGTGACCGCGTCCTGGTCTGCGGCCCGGGTCGACGGTCCATCTGCGCAGGAGCAGCGGCTGGTTTCCCTCACCCACCAGAAATTCCGCGTCCATATCCCTTCCCCCCCGAGCCGTTCAGCGCACCCCAATTCACCAAGTCCAAGCTTTGTCGTTGTTTAACCTCGCTTGCGTGAACTTGGACTGAATGGCCTAGCCAGCATTCATGCAGCCGCGTGCGACTATAGGAAAGGGCTCGGCTCGAGTGAAGCTTTCGCAGTCATCCCGCACGGAGACGCGGACAAGGTCCGTTCGAAGTGGATCGGCGGATTATTCGACGTAGCGCTTGATGGAAAGCTTGGCGGCTTCGAATTCTTCCAGAATACCCGGCAAGAGGCGGTCGATCCCGCCTTCGGAGGCGTTCTCGCCGACCAGTTTGTCCTGTGCCATGAAGAACAGAACATCGTCGACTACAACGAAGCCGACCGTATGGAAGCGTACCGCAAGATCAAGCAGGGTTGCTTGCGTGGCCGGTGTCAGGATCTGCAGGACCTCTCGTGACACGTCCATTTCGCCGTCCGTGGCCACGGAGCGTCCGGAGACATGAAATTGCTCGTTGAAATGTATCGATTCCGTCTTGATGTCGCGATCGAAGGGCCCCCGGTTGGCAATGTTTTCGGGCCGGATGATCGCGCGGATGCCGGTCTTGCGGCCGATCCGATAGGCCCCGAGCAAGGAAATGAACTGTCCATATCCGCCCCTGCCGCCGCGCGCGTCGCGCCGTCTTTCGCGCGGACCGAGCGCGGCTTCCATCTGCATCGCGCCCAGCGCCACCCATAGGGGCAGACCGTCCTGCACGCTCTCACCCCAGAACTCGCCATCGAGCCGCACACCCATGAAGGAGCCGGCCTGCATCACCGTCAGTTCGGGTATCGCGGTCTCGATCGTCTTCAGGCGCTGCGGCTTCACGCGTTGCGAACGGCGCTCGAAATTTCCGTCGGAATCCCGCGCAGGCTTTCGTTCGATCTGCCATTCCAGGAATTTTCCGGTGTAGGACCAGTTTCTGTCCCGCGCGATGAGGATCCGGCGCCGGGTTCGGTGGCCGTCAGCATTTTCCAGTATTTCCATCAGGAAGATCGTGCCGAAGGCGAAGGTCGTGACGGTGACCGGGACGAACGGAAACCCGCCGCCGCCGAAACCCGCAGCCATCGTCCAGACAAGGCTGAACAGCACCGCGGGGAGGGGGATGCGTTTGAGCCAGAGGGGGAGCGCGATCCCCTTGCGGATGCTGGAAAGCTCGGGCGTTTCGACTTCGATTTCGCCCTCGAACGGATCCCAATGCCGGCGTGCACTCACGAGCGGCTTCCCGGAAGATCGATCCGAGGCATGGTGCGCACCGCTTCGGCTTCCGCTTCGGCCAGCGCGAAGGGTGTCGCGCGGTCGAGCCGCATGGCGCGGGCGACCCAGTTGGAAGGGATGGCGTCTAGCAGTGTGTTGTAGCGTTCGACATTGGAATTGTAGAGCCGCCGCGCCGCGCTGATCTGGTCTTCGGTTTCCTCCAGTTGCTTCTGCAACTCGCGCACATTGCCCGCCGTGCCGATCTCGGGCGTGTCCTCGGAATAGGCGACGAAGGCGCGTAGCAGGACTGAAAGTTCGGCCTCGGCCCGTTGAACGGTCTCGATGTCGTCGTTGCGTGCACTCATGGCAGTCCGACGCGCATCAAGAAGCTGGTCGAAAATCCGGTTCTCCTGCGCCATCGCGCCGCGAACGGAGTCGACCAGCGCGGGAACGAGGTCGTGACGGCGCTTGAGTTGCACGTCGATCCCCGAATAGCCGGTTGCCACTGCATTCCTGGCCGCTGCCAGCCGGTTCTGCAGATAGATGAGAATGAGTATGACGGCGGCGATGGTGAGAATGATCGCGATCATGCCTGGTGTTGGATGCCTCCCGATACGCTTGGTTTACAACGCGGTTAGATGAGGTATCGGGCCGCAGGCACCCGGGCGTCCCCCAAATGAGGGAGCGGCAAGATCCCTCCGGGGGAGCCTGACAAGGCCGGGTTGGCACAAACAATGGCTGGCGATCTGGCTGCTATGGGTGATACGTAATCCACTATGCACTCGCCCGCCGACATTCTCGAACTCGCACCGATCGTGTTCGTCCTTTTCGCGCCGCTTGCCTACGCGCTCGTGCGGGCACGCGATACGACGCGGGCCGACTTCATTTTCAATTCCGGGCGCACGGGAACGCTTGCCACCGTTGCGGGGATCGTTTGCGGGAATATCGGAGCAGGGACATTTGTCGCGCTCCTGCTCTTTTCGGATGCCAGCCCGATCCTCGGGGTTTCGCTGGCGACCGCATATGCTTTGGGTCTGGTTATCTGCGCCGCGATCGCGCCTGCGGTTCACCGTCGGTCAAAGCTGTACGGGGTTCACGGACTGGTCGATCTCATCGTGGCGGCGCATGGTGTGCACCACCCATTGGCGATCTGGGCTCCTACCGCATTCGTCTTCCTGTTGCGCACGGCGGTGCAGCTTCTGGCGCTCGCGGCGATCCTGACGACGATCATGCCCGTTTCGAACCTTGTCGCCTTGATCCTGGCGAGCGGCCTCACGGGGATCTACACTGCCATTGGCGGCTATCGCGTGGCGACGGAGACCGACGTCTTCCAGGCCGCCGTCATCCTTGTCGGCATCGGTGTGCTCACGGTTGCAAATCTGGGCGGCATGCCGCAGGTCGATAACCTGTTTGATCTTGGACCCTACAAGTTTCCGCTGCTGGTCGGCATCTGGTTGTTCATACCGGTCAGTGCGGTGCTTGCCATCGACAACTGGCAGAGGATGGCAACGGCCCGGGAGCCGGCAGTTGCGCGCAGGGCGTTCCTGCTTGCCGCGCCCCTGTGCCTGTTCTGCTATATGGGCATTGTCTGGCTGGGCCTCAAAGGCCATGCCGGCGAAGAGGTCCTCGCCGTGCTGCGCGTGACCATGCCGGCGCACTGGACATGGCTGGCCGATGTGATGCTGATCGCCGTGCTCATGTCGACGATGGACACGTTCGTCATGCCGCTGGTCACCAGTCTGGAGCGCACGCGCTACACGCTGCGCCAACTGCGCCTGACCGTCCTGATGCTGTTTGCCGCGCTGACCGTTGCGGCCTATGCGATGGGGCCGCTGCTCAATTCGATCATCGCCGCCTTCAGCTCGCTGGTGGTTTTCCTGCCTGCCGTCCTTGCCGCTCTGATGTGGCGGCGTCTCAGCGCTGCGGCTGCGATCGCTTCACTCAATCTCGGGGTGGCGGTCAGCCTGATCCTGGTCGGCATCGACCTGAATTTCGCCGCTTTCGCGGGTTTCGCGGCAGCAGTGTTCACCTACGGCGTTGCATGGGCGCTCGCAAGGCGGCGGGAGGCGCGGTCCTGCGGCAGCAGCGAAGTTCTGGAAAGCAGCGGATGAACCTGTCCGGGTCAGCCGCCGCTTTCGGCTTGCGGGAGGGACTGGCTTTGATCCTCGTCCAGCACGATGGCAGCGAACCCGTCGCCTTCCAGATGGATTTTGGGGCATGCCCGTGGCTCGCGGTTTGACGGATCGTACCAGCACTCCTTGATCCTGTAGGCGATCTTCAAACTGGTGCAGGGCGTTTGAGTGTTGATCCCGGTCGTCGTCTGTGATTTCGACATGCCGTTGTCGTCCCAGCCCATAAAGACCCATTGCAGCGGCAGGCGGGTCGATTCATCATTGCGCGTATCAATGTAGCGCGCCTCTCCATACAGCGCGTAGAGACCCTGTTCCTGCTTGTTCACGGAGACAAGGGCTTCGGGCAGGCAGATGCCGTTATCGGTTTCACCGGCTTTGATCACGACGAGCAATTCGCCTGCCGGCACGCTTTTCCCGATGTCCTGCCGATTGAACGCAAAAGCGCCAGCAGCGGCCGCCAGCGCCAGCGCGCCGATGATTGACGAGGCAATGAGATATCTTGAGCTGGGCATCGGTTTCTCCTGGCGTCAGCCCTTCATCGTGAGGAGGTAGAGGCCGGTGCAAGGCGCTTCGCCGCGATCATCCAGGGCTGCAAGAAATAGCCCGCTCCGTTCTCCCATCCGCTGCATTCCCCTGGAGCTCAAGTGCCTGATGGTCGCCTGATGTTCCTTGCCGGGTACGAAACTGTCACCGGGAAAGAAACTGTCTCCGGGGAAGAAACTGTCGCGAGGGAAAAAGCTGTCTCCCGGAAAGAAGCTGTCACCGGGGAAGGCCTGCCTGCCTACGGCGATCTTGAACGGTTCTGACAGGAAAACATCCGTTACCCGGCCCTGCTCCATCCGTCCAACACCCAGTCTGCCGGATATGGAGCCCTGCAGTTCGGACCGGATGACGATATTCCAGATCAGGCCGCGCCGCAGTTCATTCCCGGCCTTTCCGGCCAAGGCTTTCGCCTCGCGCAAGCCAAGGTGCAGTCCGGCCGTGCCGCGCGCCCATACCGGGCTGGTGACCAGTCCGGCCATCCCGGTCAGGGCCAGATGATTGAAGCGCCTGCGGGTCAGCATTTTGAATCTCCTGATCGAATTTGCATCGGAAACATTGCTGCACGAAACAGGCTCCCGGTCCCCTCCCAAATGGGAGAGCAACATGCCATTTGGGAAGTGTTCTGGCTCAAGGCTGCATCGGACTTTTCGGTCTCCGGCAGGCGATTTCGCTACCGGATCCGATTTCGCGCGCCGATGTTGAGGCTGTCGATGATGCCGGTCACCAGCCCCAGTTCGGTCAAGAGGGCGCCGGCACGTTCCCTGCCGTCGCGAACCGGGCGGAAGACGTTGCCGATCTCGAAACGCCGGGCCGCCGAGCCGATGCGGATGCAAATCAGCAACCGATTGTCGATGAAGGCCAGTGATACGCCGCTCCGATTGTTGAGACGTTCGGTGAGTTCGACGATCCGCTCCATGAAGCGCGGGGTGAGCAGGTAGCGAGCCTCGATCTGATCGGAGGCGAAGACTTCAAAACGCTCCTCGAATCGTGGATCCTCCAGCCGGACGCGATCGCCGCTCTGGCGGTATTGTTCCAACGTGTTGCCGATCCAGTCGGTGTCCGCAACAATCGTTGTTATGCCCTTGAATGGCTTGTTGAAGCTGTAGCTCAGCATCAGCGTGCGCCATTTGGAGTCCTTCTTCGAGAACCTGCCCTCGCACAGATCCAACTCCACGCCGTCGACATGCCCTTTGATCCGATCTTCGAGGCTGGCGTTCTTGTGGAAGGGCAGGAGGGGTGCGAAGCTGGACAGCGGAAAATCAAACTCTCTAAGCGTGTAGTCGAAGCCGAGATAGGCGCAGACGCCGCCGTTCAAAACTTGTTTGTAGCGGTTAGTGAGCCCGAGATAGGCTAGGCCCGCACCCAGCAGCGCACCAAATCCGATGGCAAAGGCCGCGAGCGCCGGCAAACCGCGCAGCCCTCCCGTCAGGGCCAGGATCGCGACGGCTGCAAATCCAACCGCGCCGAGCAGCGTGAGAGCGGTCACGAGCCGCATTCGCTTCCTCCTGTGCGCTTCGAGTTCCTCGAGAGCAGGCTCGATTTGGCGCGTGTAGAAGCTATCGAAATCCTGTTGGGATGAGGTCATGGCGTCATCAGGATCAATGCCGCAAACCAGCGATGCGGCACGGCAAAAAAATTGAAATGGATGTCGGCGAACCGGATTGCAGGCACCGCTTGTCCTTCATTTGTTTGAACGTCGTCATGCTGGATCTTCATGCAGACCGATCTGCGCGCGCCTCTCCCAGATTGGAGAGATCTGCGCGTGCTGACATAAGGTAATGTCGCTGCTCGTCGGCGCAGATATGTCGGATGAAGTGGCCGAGGAGGTGGTAGACGCGCGCTTTCGATAAGGTCGGAGACCTGGATGATCTACGTGCCGGTGATGCTGTCGAAAAGTCTTTGAATCACGTTTTTCATATAATGCAGCTGATGGAATTGCCGGATTTGTCCAGCAAAGTTCTCATTAGCTCATTGTCCTCCGGTGCACTTAATGCGCTGGTGGCAAAGAGTACTTGGGACCCTTCGCAACATTGCACCGGAGCCCGCTGACGCTAGTGATCCACGACGATACGAAAGCCGACATGGCTGGTCGAGCTATCTGCACTGGCAGCGGTCCTCGCGGATATGCGATAGCGATGGCAATAGGATCGGTGGCAGAGGAAGGAGCCTCCTTTCATGACCCGCTGGTTTGCTGTTGTGGCTGCGGCATTGCGTCGTTTGGCGCTACTGGTCAGGGAGCGGACGCGGAAGAGGTCCGAGCACCATTCCCAGACATTGCCGGACATGTTGTAGAGGCCATATCCATTCGGTGTGAAACTTCTAACCGGAGCAGTTCCTGCGCGCTTGGTGAGAGAAAAGTCTTGATAGCGCCCGCAGAACCCCGCCGCACTTCCGAATCCGGACGGGTTATCCGGCGAAGGGTTTGGTCAGCCATTGTCTTCCTGTTGGGCCTCGTCCATCTCCCGGAAGACCGCCTGTGCGCTGCGCATTGCATCGAGCGAGGCTGGAACGCCGCAATAGATCGCGCCCTGCAATATCGTCTCGACGATTTCCTCACGCGTGAGCCCATTGTTGAGCGCGCCGCGGACATGAAGCTTGTACTCAGCCGAGCGATTCAAGCCCATCATCATGCCCAGGTTAAGGACGCTGCGCATGCGCCGGTCGAGACCTGGTCTGTTCCAGATTTCGCCCCAGCACCACTCCGTGATCAATTTCTGCAGTGGCGCAGACATATCATCCGCTGCGGCAATCGAGCGGTCGACATATTTGTCACCCAGAACCTCACGGCGAATCTGCAGTCCTTTCTCGAACTGCTCTCCTTCGAATTCCGGTCTTTTGCTGCTCATGTGAAGATTCCTCCGTCCCGGTTTGGAAAAGTTCTGGCAGCCCTGTCATTCAGTCGACCGCGGTCATCGCGCGGGCGAATGTTTCGGCGATCGCCAGGACAGCGGCGTGAATGGGGCCCGCGGTCAGGGTGGGCATGACGGATGCGTCCACCACGTAGAGATTGTCGAGTGAGCGAAGTCGGAGGTTTGGTCCAACTACGGCCATCTCGTCCGTTCCCATTCTGCAGGTGCCGCACGGATGGTGATGCGTGATCGCGGCCTTCGCGATGAATTCATCGATCTCTGTCTTGTTCGCCAAGGTGGCTGGGAGCAGTTCGCGATCCCTCCACTCTGCAAGTTCGTCACTATGGCCGAGCATGCGCGCGGCCTGGAGAGCCTGGCGAAACATGGCCCGGTCATGCTCGGTTTTCAGATATGCCGGGTCGATGACAAGGCGGTCGTCCAATTCCGGCCCGCTTATACGAATGCTGCCGCGACTTGTGGGGTGCGTGACCCCGAATAGAAGCGAATAGGCAGAGCCGGTATCTGGAGCCTGGAAACACTCGGAAACGATTGGCGCGACGCCGCAGCCGACAACGATGTCCGGCATTCCCCCTCCGGCAAAACTGCCGGCGGTCATATAGGCCATGGATTCGGAATGCTGAAGGCGCGAGGGCGGGAGATTTCTGCGTGTGGCGTAGAGGTTCCCGGCTCCCAGCAGATGATCCTGCAGGTTCTGGCCCACCCCTGGCATATCGACATGGCATTCCACGCCTGCTGCAGCCAGAATTTCACGTGGTCCGATGCCGGAGCGCATCAATAGCGCGGGGCTCTCGAGGGAACCCGCACATAGAACAAATCTGTCGGCGGATATGCGAGTCAATCCTTCGCGAGCGACAACTTCGAGATAGTGCGCACGATGGGCACCGATCACCATTCTGCGTGCCCGACCTCCCGTTAGAATTGTCAGATTGGGACGAGCGCGCACATCCGGAGTAAGCCAGGCGTCAGCGACAGTGACACGCCTGCCATTGCGGATGTTCATGGCGTTCGGGGTCACCCCGACCATTTCACCGTCATTGTGACCGTCAATGCGCGGAAGGCCCAAGGCGGCGCCCGCGACGATGAAGGCCTTTGTGAGCGGGCTGATTTCATCATGGGTCGAATGAACCGTCAGTGGCCCTCTTCGCCCACCCCCGCGCTCCTTGTCTTCATTCGCTTCGAATGCTGGCAAAAGCCCGTTCCAGCTCCACCGCGTGTCACCGGTCGCTTCCACCCAAGGGTCGAAATCAGACGGGTGACCCCGCATGTAGCCCATCGCGTGGAGGCAGCTTGAGCCGCCGACGATGCGCCCGCGAGCCCAGTCATGCGTCCTGTTGGCGGTACCAGCCTGCGGGACGGTCCGATAGTTCCAGTCGTAGGCGCGGCCCTGAAGGGCGGGCCAGGCCGCAGGGTTCCAGATATCGGGGTCGTCTGCTTCTTCGCCGGCCTCGATCAGCAAGACCGTGCGGTCGGGATCTTCGCTCAGCCGGGCGGCGACAAGTACGCCGGCCGATCCACCGCCGACGATTGCCACATCCGCGTGCATCTTGTTGCCGAGCGTAATTCCTTTCATCGCCGGGCAACTTTCGTCGTGGGAGGAGAGATGTATGCATGCATGTTGCCATAGGGGGCGGGATGAGCAACTTCGCCCGCTAAACGCTGTGGGAGACGTTCTGGCATTCTGGCTTCCCCGCTACCTGTTTCAAGGACAGACGAGGCGGTCAGTTACCGCTGTCCATCGACTTCTTTGCTGCAGCCATTGCCTTCAGGACGTGCTTGCGTGCGGCCTTCCGGGCCGCTTTTTCATCGCTGGCAGCAATGGCCTCGTAGATCTCTTTCATCTCCGCGAGGCTGCTTTGCGCGCGCCCTTCGAGCGACATCGACCGTGATCGGAAAAGGCTGATCCGGGCCACCAGACCGCGATGGATCTCTTCAAGGATCGGATTTCCGCAATTGGCCAGAATGATCGAGTAGAAATCGGCTGCAGTGGTAATGCGCGCCAGGCTGTCATTGCTGGAGGCCGCGGCCTCGAAGGCAGAAAGTGCCTTTTCGAGCGCCTGCAGCTGCTCTGCCGATATGCGTTGCGAACACCGTCCGACCGCTTCCACCTCCAGTAGCTCACGCGCCTCGTAGATGGAGGTCACTTCCTCCCAGGTAAGCGCGGGGATGGAGGGGCCACGATTGGGCACGATGTCAATGAGCCGTTCAGCCGCAAGACTGCGCAGAGCCTCCCGAAGGGAAGGGCGGCTGATGCCGAGCTGAACGCATAACTGGCTTTCAACCAGCCGGGTACCGGGTTCGAACACGCCTGAAAAGATCGCAAGCCTGAGCTTGTCGACCGTCTCCTGCTGCACCGTGCGGGGCAAAATTCTCAAATTCAGGTCTGACGGCATCGTTTCTGATCTCGTGCATCTCGGGTTGCGCAGCCTATGGCGAACATAGGTCGGCGCAGCTTTCATTGACAGCATGGAAGACATTTCTGTCAAGACGTAAGATTGAAAGAATGTCTGACAATGTGGTTGACGCTGTTCGATTTTGTGTCATGCTTCCTGTCACCAAAGGGCAGCAATGCAGGGGACCCAGGCATGACGGCAGTCGCCTCATACAAGGACATGAAGATGCGCCGGATCGATTGCGGGCGGATAACGCTTAATGTTCGTGAGGCAGGCAGCGGGCCCCTGATGCTTTTCTTCCACGGCATCACAGCGAATTCCGCAACTCTGGTGCCGCTGGCGGCGCGCTTCAGTGAACGCTTCACCACAGTCGTGGTCGATCAGCGCGGCCACGGTCACAGCGACAAGCCGGAAAGCGGATATGAGGCGCAGGACTTTGCCGACGATATCCTGGCACTCGTAAGGACGCTTGATCGCGGGCCGGCCATCCTGGTGGGGCATTCCCTCGGATCGCGCAACTCCGTCACTGCAGCGGTTCGTGATCCCGATCTGGTGCGCTCCGTCGTGGCGATCGATTTCACCCCATATATCGAGACGGAAGTGTTCGATGCGCTGGAAGCGCGTGTGAATGCCGGGGATCAGCTGTTCGGTGATCTTCAAGCAGTGAAGGCCTATCTGGCGGCTCGCTATCCGAGCTTCCCCGCCGAAGCCATCGATATCAGGGCGCAAAGCGGCTACCGCGAAGTAGAAGGTGGGTTGCGCCCGCTGGCATCACCTTCGGCCATGGCGCAGATCGCGACCGGATTGCGTGCCGATCTCACTCAGACCTATCGGGAACTCACGAAGCCTACCCTGCTCGTGCGCGGGGAGGTCAGCAAGCTGGTTTCGGCCGATGCGCTGGCAAAGACAAGCCGATTGCGGCCCGACCTACCCGTCGTCGTTGTTCCCGGCGCCGACCACTATGTCAACGAAGTCTCCCCCGACATCACCTTCAGGGCAATCACCAACTTCATCGACGCCTGACGGCGAGAACGCCAACTCTTTCATACGCAACAGGATTTGGACCATGGCGAATATCAACAAGACATCTGGAAATGCTCTTCGCGCACAGGTCGCCGGTGCGGGTTTCGCCGGACTGACGGCAGCAATCGCGCTGCGTCAAAACGGCTGGGATGTCACCTTGCATGAGAGGGATTCGGAGCTGCGCGCATTCGGAGCGGGCATCTATCTCTGGCACAACGGTCTCAGGGTCCTTGAAGCGGTCGGTGCGCTCGACGATGTGCTTCTGGGCTCCCATACGCCTCCCACCTACGAAACATGGATGCAGAACAAGTCGGTTTCCAAGGAAACATTCAATGGTCTGCCATGGCGCATCATGACGCGTCGCCATCTGCACAATGCGCTGGTCAAGCGCGCCAAGGAAGTCGGCGTTGAAATCCGCGTGAATTCCGAGGCCGTAGCTGCCGATGCCGATGGTCGGCTGACGCTGCAGACGGGCGAGGTTCTGGAGGGCGATCTTATTGTCGGAGCGGACGGTGTCGGCTCCAAGGTGCGGGATTCCCTGGGGTTCGAGCAGGATCGCTGGGTTTCCACCGATGGCATCATTCGCCTCATCGTACCTCGCAAGAAGGAAGAGCTTGGTGATGGTGAATGGGACAACACCATCGACATGTGGAACTTCGAGCCGCGGGTTCAGCGCATTCTCTACTCCCCTTGCAACAAGGACGAGCTTTATCTCGGCCTGATGGCACCGGCAGCCGATCCGCGCGGCTCGCGCGTACCGCTCGATCTGGAAGTCTGGGTCGAGATGTTCCCCTTCCTTGAGCCGTGCCTTTCCGAGGCGGCCAAGCTGGAATCCGCGCGCTACGACAAATATGCGACGACCAAGCTCGACAGCTGGGTGAAGGGCAAGGTGGCACTGGTGGGTGACGCTGCTCACGCGATGTGCCCGGCGCTTGCCCAGGGTGCGGGCTGCGCGATGGTCAATGCCTTCAGCCTTTCGCAGGACCTTGCTGAACAGAACTCGGTCGAGGATGCGCTTTCTTCCTGGGAAAATCGCATCCGCCCGATCACGGATCGTTGCCAGGCGCTGTCAGGCGAATATGCGGCGAACCGCTCGCTATCCAGAGGCAACATGTTCACACCCGCGGCCTTGGAGGCTGCGCGCTACGACCCAATCCGCCGTGTTTACTCATGGCCCCAGTAACGGCCGGGAAGCCAGCCTGAAAATCACTTGCGCGCGCCTTGGCTGCGCGTCCCCAAGGAGAAAGACATGAACCATACGGCTGAAGTAGAAAAGCACTACGAGGTGCGGGGCTGGTATTCATCCGTGCAGGAAATCCGGCATGATGGCGGTGCGCCCGTGGAACCACTCATCAAGGTTGCGGTCGGCGTTATCATCCGCAACCCCTTCGTGGGCGTCCATTCCCCGGACCTGTCAGCCCTGATCAAGCCCAGCGCATCCATTGGCCACGCACTTGGTGCAAGAGCCATGGCGCTGCTTAGTGGGCGTCCGGCAGAAAGCTATGGCAAAGGCGGTATCGCCGGTGTCGGCGGCGAGCAGGAACATGTTGTCGCCTGCATCACGACCGAATTCGGAAATCCGCTGCGCGAGCAGGTGGGTGGTGGAAAAGCCTGGATCTCCTCGGCCAGCAAGGTGGCCTCGGCTGGCACTTCAATAGACATCCCGCTGGCCCACAAGGACGAGCTTTACATTCGCTCCCACTATGATGCGATCACCTTTTCGGTCCCCGACGGGCCGCGGCCGGACGAGATACTCGTTTGCGTTGCTGCGGCGACTGGACCTCGCGTTCATCAGCGCGTGGGTGGAAAGACCGTCGCAGACCTGGCGGCAGCACAATAAGCCGACGACAAATCGAGAGAAGGACACACTCAATGCCCCTGAACATCAAAGACCTGAAGATAACGTCCTCGGATTTCGAGCCGCTTGCGATGATGCGTGACGAGCATGCCGGTGACAAAGGCAATGTGTTGCCCAAGCTGACCGTCAGTGGCGTGCCCGAAGGCACCAAGGAACTTGCTGTAATCTGCCACGATCCGGATGCGCCGCTGCCCCACGGTTTCACGCACTGGACCGTCTACGGCATCGACCCTTCCGCAACCGATCTCTCGGACGCGCAGGAGAAGTACAGGGTCGGGCCCAACGGCGCGGGTGACAAGCAGTATTACGGACCGCAGCCGCCGGCCGGTCACGGCAAGCACCACTACTACTTCTGGGTCTATGCGCTCGACACCACCGTGGAAGGGACGCCTACCCGCGAGGAATTCCTGACCAAATACGCTGACAAAATCATCGAGCAGAACAGGATCGTCGGCCTTTACGAAAACAACTGAAGTGCATGGTCTCGGCGAGACAAAAAAATAAAACGCCGTCGAGACCGCAGCGACTTGGGAGACTTCAGAAATGACAACAACTACATCTGCCCGGAAGACTGTCTTCGAAGAGCTCGTCACGGCGACGAAGATATTGCTGCACGAGGGCATACTCGACACATTTGGCCATATCAGCGCGCGTGACCCTGAAGATCCCAAGAGCTTCTTCCTGGCGCAGAAACTCGCACCGAGCCATATCACGGTCGACGACATGCAGCGTTTCGACCTGGATGGTGAGACCGATGATCCGCGGCCTTCCTATCTCGAACGCTATATCCACAGCGAGATCTACAAGGCCCGCCCCGATGTGAACTGTGTGCTTCACAGTCACTCGCCGGCAGTTCTTCCCTATTGTTTCACCGACCAGCCATTGCGGCCTGTCACCCATATGGGTGCATTTCTCGGCGAGACGGTTCCCGTGTACGAAATCCGCGACAAGCAGGGCGATGCAACCGACCTTTTCGGCGGCAGCCGTGAGGTGTGCGCCGACATCGCGGAAAGTCTTGGAGATCAGGCGGTCGTGCTCATGGCTCGCCACGGCGTGGTCAATGTCGGCGGCTCGGTCAGAGAGGTCGTGTTCCGCGCATTCTACACCGAGCAGAACGCTGCCGCGCAGACGGCCGGCCTGCAGGTGGGCAAGATTGAATATCTCTCGCCTGGAGAGGTCAAGACTGCCGGAAAGCTGGTCGGTGCCCAGATCGATCGCGGTTGGGACCACTGGACGATGAGACTCCGTCAGGCCGGGCTGCTCAACTAGCACGCCGACGACACGCAGAAACCCGGTTGCGACCGGGGATCCGATCTTCCTGTCCCGCATGGTCAGGGGAGATCAGATGAAAGCAGGGAAGTCATGTCGCACGCGGAATATTACGACTACATCATCGTGGGAGCCGGTTCTGCCGGGTGTGTGCTGGCCAATCGGCTGAGCGCGGACCCGTCCTGCTCGGTGCTGCTCCTGGAAGCAGGCGGCTGGGACCGGGACCCGATGATCCACATTCCGTTGGGCTGGGGCAAGATCCTCACCGAGCGGCGGCACGACTGGATGTATTTCTGCGAACCGGAAGAAAATGTCGGGGGACGCAGCGTCGAGTGCGCCCGCGGCAAGGTTATCGGAGGATCGTCTTCGACCAATGCCATGGCTTATGTGCGCGGCAATCGCGGCGACTACGACCGTTGGGCTGCCAACGGTCTTGACGGCTGGTCCTTTGACGAGGTGCTGCCTTACTTCAAGAAGCAGGAAAGCTGGGAGGGCGGTGCGGACGATTATCGAGGCGGTTCCGGCCCGCTCAGCACGCAGCACTGTCGCTACAAGGATCCTCTGATAGATGCATTTGCCGAGGCGAGTGTAGAGGCAGGTTACCCGCAAACCAGTGACTACAACGGGGCCAGTCAGGAAGGCTTCAGCCGCCTGCAGATGACGATTTCGAACGGGCGTCGTTCATCGACATCCTCAGCCTATCTGCGTCCCGTCCTCAAGCGTGCGAACCTGACGGTCCTGACCAACGCGATGGCACTGCGCGTCAACATGCAGGGGAAGCGGGCCAGCGGTATCACCATCAGGCATCATGGCCGAGAGAAGACCTTCAAGGCAGGCCGCGAGGTGCTTTTGTCAGGAGGGGTCATCAACTCACCTCAACTTCTGATGCTGTCCGGCATCGGCGCTCCCGATGAACTCGCCGCGCAGGGAATCGAGACCCGCGTCAGTTTGCCGGCGGTAGGCAAGAACTTGCAGGACCACGTATCGGTCATCCTGATGTACAAGCGGCGAGAACCCGGACCGTTCTTCAAGAACATGCGAGCCGATCGCATCGGGATCGATTTCCTGAAGACCTACCTGACGGGCAAGGGCTTTTCCGCAGACGTCCCGGGCGGTGTCGTCGCATTTCTCAAAAGCGGTGAAGACCGGCCCCTGCCGGACGTGCAACTGCTGTTCACTGCTGCTCCACTTGCTGCATGGCCGTATTTCCAACCCTTCAAGGCACCCTTCCAGGACGGTTTTGCCACCCGCATCGTGGCTACCCAGCCTGAAAGCCGTGGCTCGGTGAAGCTTGCTTCGGCAGATCCGCTCGCAGCACCGCTGATCCACCAGAACTTCCTGGCTTCGCCGCGCGACTGGGCATCGCTTCGTGCCGGTTTCCGGGTGGCGCGCGATCTCGCGTCGCAGCCGGCGATGAAGCCATTCATAGAGGCAGAATTCTTCCCCGGACCTGATTGCCAATCAGACGAGGAGATCGACGAGCATATCCGCAAGACGTGCATAACCGTCCACCATCCGGCCGGCACTTGCCGGGCGGGCACCGATGCGCGCGCGGTAGTTGACCCGCAGCTGCGTGTGCGCGGTGTGGAGGGGCTGCGCGTTGTCGATGCCTCCGTCATGCCGGACCTGGTCTGCGGAAACATCAATGCCGCGGTCATCATGATCGCCGAGAAAGCAGCCGATCTCATCCTCAATTCCCAAGTCAGCGAGGCAGCGGCATGATCAAGCGAACAGCAATTATCGGTCTTGGGACAATGGGGCCCGGCATGGCCGCCCGTCTGGCAAGAGGTGGTGTGGAGGTCGTGGCATACGACATCGCACCGGCAGCAATCGAGCGCGCGCGCGGTATGCTGGGCGCTGCCGAGGGCGTGCTGGACAGCCTGGAGATCGACGGCACGGGGAAGGGCGGTTCGGTTCGGTTGACGGATGTCCTCGAGGAGGCCGTCGCCGGCGCCGATCTGGTAATCGAGAACGTCCCCGAAAAGGAAGAAATCAAGGCTGAGGTCTACCGCTCGATCGAGGGGCTGATCTCAGCCGACACGATCGTCGCATCGGATACGTCGGGCATTCCCATCACCAAGCTGCAGGCGCATATTTCCAATCCCGCGCGCATGGTGGGCATGCACTGGTCAAACCCGCCGCATATCATTCCCATGATCGAGGTGATTGGTGGTGAGGCCACGTCGCCGGAGACGGTTCAGACCATCCGCGACTTTATCCGTTCGCTGGGGCTGCTGCCCGTATTGCTGAAGAAGGACGTCCCCGGCTTCGTGGAGAACCGGGTGCTCTATGCCTTGCTGCGCGAAGTCGTCGATCTGGTAGAGCGCGGTGTGATCGAGCCCGAAGACATTGATACCTGCGTCTCCTGGGGTATCGGATACAAGCTGGCGGTGGTGGGCCCCATGGCGCTCCTCGACATGGCCGGCATGGATATCTACCACTCCGTCTCCTCCTTCCTCAACGAAGACCTGTGCGACCGCAAGGATGTCGCGCCGCTGGTGCAAGAGCAGATCGCCGCCGGGAAGCTGGGCATCAAATCGGGTGCCGGGCTCTATTCCTATACGCCGGAGAGCATAGCCAGGCTGCAGCCGGAACGGGCGCGGAAGCTCGTTGCCATTCGACGGATCCTCGAAGGGAAAGATCAGTGACATGACCATCGGGGCGGACAGAGACCAGCGCATGAACGGCAACGGATTTATCCGCGCCGAGGCAATCGCCGTCCGGTTGGTCGCTGTCCTGCTCGGTCTCTGCCTGATCGCAATGGTTCTGGTCAATGTGGCCAATGCAGTCGGTCGCTACAGCGGCTTGTTTTCGCTTGTTGGTGCCGACGAACTGCTCGTCTACGGCATGATCTGGATCGTCATGCTGGGCGCGATCCTGGCAGCGCGTAGCCGTGATCATCTCTCCGTCAATCTTCTGCCGAGTGCCCTGACGGGCAGGCTGCGCATGGTCCTGCAGATCGTGATCGATATCGCCACGGTCGCCGTTTCCATTTTCATCGCCTGGCATAGCTTCACCTTCATCGATCGCATTGCCAGTCTGAACCAGAAGAGCATGGGGCTTGGCATACCCATGGTCATCCCGCATTCCGCGATCCCCGTGGGGTTCATCGGCATAGCCGCAGTGACGGCATTCCTGGTGATCATCGACATCGCCCGCTTCTCCCTCGCGAAGGGAGCGCGCGCATGACCTGGGTCATAGGCATCAGCGTTGCAGCATTCATCGCGATGGGAGCACCCATCTTCGTCGCCCTGCTTGTTGCCGCTTCGCTGGCGCTGCTTCTTTTTCCCGGTCCTCCGCTTCTTGCCTTGCAGCAGACCATTTTCGGCGGACTGGACGCCTATGCGCTGCTTTCTGTGCCGTTTTTCATTTTTGCTGGTGAACTGATGGCAATCAGCGGGATCGCCGACCGGCTCATCAACCTGGTACGGGCGCTTTTCGGCCGTCTCCCCGGCTCGATCGGTATCGCGGCGCTTGGCGGGTCGACACTGATCGGCACGATCTGCGGTTCCTCAGCCGCCGCTGTCGCAGCGGTCGGGCGCAACATGTATCCGCAGCTCATCGCGGGTGGCTATGGCCAGCGCCGTGCGGCCGGCATCATCACCTCCAGCGGCGCGATCGATATCGTCATTCCGCCTTCGATCGCCATGATCCTCTATGGAGCTTCTGCCGAGCAGTCCATCGCCAAGCTTTTCATAGCCGGTATCATCCCCGGCATCGTGATGGCACTTCTGATGGCAGGCTACATCTCCATCTCGGCCTATATGGCACGCATCCCGCGGGAAGCGAATTTCAGGGCACAGCTGGCCTGGACCGCTTTCAAGCAGGCATCATGGGCGCTCACCATGCCGGCCTTCGTGATGGTGGGCATCTATGCCGGTTTCTTCTCCCCAACCGAGGCCGGTGGTTTCGCCTGCGCCTATGCAGCCTTCCTTGGGTTTGTCGTCTATCGAACCGTCACGTTCCGCGGTCTGCTCGAGGCAGCTGTCAGCTCGGCCATGATGACTGCCCGGATCATGATCGTGGTTGCAGCGGCAGGCGTCATCAGCTGGGTTCTGACCGTGGAAGGCATACCTCAGGCACTGATCGCTGCAACCACCGATGCCGGACTTTCGCCTCTGGGCTTCCTGTTGACGGTAAATCTCCTGCTCCTGGCCATAGGCTGTGTCCTGGATCCCACTTCGGCGATCCTCGTGCTGGCTCCGCTTCTCGTGCCCATCGCGGTCTCGCTGGGGATCGATCCCATCCACTTTGGCGTGGTGATGACCGTCAACCTCGCCATTGGCATGTTCACGCCGCCCTTCGGTTTGAACATATTCGTCGCGCAGTCCGTGCTCGGCGTGCCCACCTCCGTCATTTACCGCGGGGTTCTGCCTTACATGGCGGTCCAGATCTCCGCTCTCGCCCTCATCACCCTGATACCCGCGCTTTCGCTATGGCTGATCAACGGCATGTCGTGAGTGCGGCGAAGCCCATGGAGGATTGAACATGATGTCTATCACGAAACGCTTCAGGAGAACCCGACGTGCCCTGGGCATAGCGCTTGCTGTGATGCTGCCGATGGCCGGAGCCGGGCAGGCGCAGGAAAGCACAATGAAGCTGGCCTCGGCCACAATCAACGACGTGCAACATGAGTGGCAGAAGGAGTTTCAAAAGGAAGTCGAAGCACGCGTCGGCGATGCCTTGAAGGTAGAGATCTACCCGGCGTCACAGCTCGGCGCCATTCCACGGATGTCGGAAGGCGTGCTGCTTGGAACCATTGAAGCCTTCACGACCCCCACGTCATTCGTCACCAATGTCGATCCGCGCTTCCAGGCATTCGATGTGCCTGGGCTCTTCATGGATGCCGATGAAGTCCACGCTGTCATACATGACCAGGAATTCCGCGATTACATCGAGACGCTCTTTCTCGACAAGGGCGTGAGGATCATCGGTGCGATCTTCAATTCGCCCACGCAGATACTGACCCGCGAGCCGATCACCACACTGAACGGCTTCGATGGACTGAAGGTTCGTACCTTCGCATCGCCCCTTCAGATGGAGCCGATGAAAGCCATCGGGGTCAATCCGACGCCGCTCGCCCTGTCGGAAGTCACGCCCCAGCTCCAGGCTGGCGGCATCGACGGCATGCTGGCCGGGATTCCGATCCTCACCGCTTTCAAATTCTACGACACGGCCAAGCACGTCACCAATATCAACATGAACCAGATCGTTTCGGTCACTCTGGTCAACGAAGCCTGGTTCCAGTCGCAGTCGGACGAGGTGAAGGCCGCTATCATCGAGGCAGGTCGCGCGGCGGAAGAGACCGTCTTCCCGTGGGGCGTGGAGAATGTTCAGCGTGCCGAGAAAGCCTGGCTGGAGAATGGCGGCGAAGTCCACATGCTTCCCGACGATCAGCAGGCAGAACTCATGGAGACCTTCGCAACAGTCGCCAATAAGGTGATCGCGGATCAGGCCGATGTGGTCGATGTGCGTGACCGGATCGTCGCGAAGCTCGAGGAGGTCCGCGCGCAATGATCGCGTCAGCCGCCCGTGGCAATGCAGCTCAAACCCGCCTCGGTACCGGTGCGGCAGGAGAAGCGCAGCTTCGCTTCTCTAGCACCGGCGGAGATGGGCAGGTTGAGCCGCGTGCGGGCGGTATTGGTGGAGCACCAAAGCGCTTCGACAGGCATCCGGTCCTCAGTCGCATTCATGAGATTGAGGACGCCTGTTTCCGGGTCATGCCAGAGCGTCACGGTGAGTTCGCCGCTTGGATGGATCCGTCCAAGTTCATCGGAATACCAATGCGCCAGTGCGGCCTGGCAATCGATGGGGCTGTCGGTCTCGTTGAGGATGGAGACCTCGACCGGATCAGCACCTTCCGTCCCGCGAATGATGCCTGAATAGGGCACGTAAGTTCCGCTGTCGGCCAGTGCCGGGAGCGAGAAAAGCCCAGCAGACAGGGCGACCAAAACAACAATTCGTCTGCCGACCGCTTTCGTCTTCCGTTTGGAAACCGACAACCATTGTGGGAACAACATAATGAAAAACCTACTCATGTCTGCCGCGCTTAGCGTGGTCTTAGCAACCCCGGCGGCACTCGCTGCCGATGTTGATACCATAGCCGTCCTGACGCCGGAACAAGGGAGTGACTTCGGCTGGAACCAGCAGGGCGTCGAAGCAGCCAAGGCCGCTGCAGCGGCAACCGGTGTGGAAATCATCGTGGCCGAAGGCCTGGGCTACGGCGATGTTCGTGCCCCCATGCGCGAATTGGCAGCCGATGGCGCTGACCTGATGATCGCCCATGCTAGCGGCTACAATACCGCCGGTCCCGAGATCGCCAAGGAAACCGGGGTTCCGGTCGCCATTGTCGACAGCCCCGACGCGCTGGAGAAGGGTCTTGTGGCCGATTACACGCTCTCTGGCCATGAGGGTGCCTATCTGGCGGGCCGTCTGGCCGCCAAGATGACCTCCACGGGCACTGTCGGCATCGTCGTCTCCGGCGAACCTCCGTCCTGGAACTCGCAGTCCGCCGGTTTCGCCGAGGGTGTTCGTGCCGAGAATCCTGAAGTGAAGATCCTGTATTCGGTGATCGGACCGGCAGCCTATTCGGATGCCGCGGGCGGCAATCGCGTGACGACTTCGGTCATCGCAGCCGGTGCCGACATCATCTTCGGCCAGGGCAATGGCTCAAGTTTCGGCATGATCCAGGCGGTCGAGTCGAACAAGGCGACCGACGGGTCGGATGTGCTCTTCATCGACGTGATCGGCGACAAGTCCGAATTGGACAAGGGGCATCTTCTCGCTTCGGTTCTCTGGGACATGACGCCGGTCTATACCGCCATGATCGAAGATCTGAAGGCTGACAAGTTCGGCACACGCGGATATGCGATCAGCCTCGCCGATGACTCCGTGCGGCTCATCAAGACCCCTCAGGTGGATGAAGCCGCGTGGAACGAGGTGATGAAACTGCGCGAGCAGATCATCTCCGGTGACATCAAGGTGGAGCCGAAATTCGAAGCGGAGGAGGTCCGCGCTCTCGTCACCTTGGCCGAATGAGTGCTTCCGTGGCACATGCAACGGAAACAATGACAGACCTGCCCTCGCAAGAGAGGGCAGGCGTCATCGGCGTCCACGGGGTTACCAAGCGTTTCCCCGGCGTGATTGCCGTCGACAATGTATCTCTCACCTTTCACCGGGGTGAGGTGCATGTCCTTTTGGGCGAGAATGGCGCTGGAAAATCGACGCTTGTCGGCATGCTTTCCGGGCTGCAGGAACCCGATGAAGGCCATCTCACGCTCAACGGACACAAGGCGCGGCTGGCCAGCCCTTCGGCCAGCCTGGAAGCAGGCATAAGCACGGTATTCCAGCACTCCATGCTGGTGCCGACATTGACGGTTCTGGAGAATCTTACGCTGGGTGCGCCCTGGCATGAGCGGCCTCCGCGTGCACGTATCGCGGCTCGTATGGAGGAGTTGAAACGCGAATTCGCGCTCTCCCTGCCACTCGATGCCGTCGTCGGAGAACTTTCCCTCGGTCAGCAGCAGCAGATCGAGATTGCCCGTGCGCTGCTGCGTGACAGCAAGGTGCTCATCCTTGATGAAGCAACCTCCATGCTGACACCACAGGGCGCGCAGGAACTTGGCGAGCGGATGCAGCAGCTCGTCAGGAGCGGTCTTGCAGTCATCTTCATCACCCACAAGCTCGCCGAGGCATATCGCTACGGCAATCGGATTTCCGTTCTCAAGCAGGGCGCGCTCGCCGGCGAAATGGGGCCGGAGGAACTGAAGGCCATGTCCGAGGAGCAGGCAGTGGATGAGATCGTCCGCCTGATGTTCGGTCGTGAGGCAGGTACCGCGTCTGTCGAGAACAGAAAAAGCACGGCGCGTGACAGCATTGTCCTGAAGGTCGAAGGTCTCTCCACACAGGGTGATGCCGATGTCATGGGCGTGAGGGACGTGTCGCTGGCGCTCCGTGCAGGCGAGATTGTCGGTGTCGCCGGCATTGATGGCAATGGCCAGAAACAGCTTGCCGAAGCCATGGCAGGCCAGCGGCCTCTGATCGCCGGCCATGTTGAACTGGAGGGTGAGGACATAACGCGAGCGAGCGTCGCACAACGTCGACGTAAGGGGCTGCGCTACCTCACGGATGACCGTCTTTCGGAAGGCTCGGTTTCGGCATTCCCGATCTCCGAGAACACGGTACTGAAGGATATCGGCCAGCCACCCTTCTGGGTGAGGGGTGTGGAGCGTCCGCAACGCATAGCACAGCATGCCCGCGACCTGATCGCCCGGTTCTCCGTTCGCACACCCAATGAAATGACCCCGATCGGGCGGCTTTCGGGCGGTAACATCCAGAAGGTTCTGCTTGGCCGCGAGCTGTCGGGAGAAGCGCGTGTCGTCGTGTTCAACAAGCCGACCTACGGCCTTGATCTGAAGAATATCGAGACATCGCGCCAGCGTATTTCGGACATCGCCGAGCGGGGGCTCGGGGTGCTTCTCATCTCCACCGATCTCGACGAGCTGATGGCGCTTTCGGACCGCATCGCGGTGATGGAAGGAGGGCGCATTCGCGGGATAGTCGAGAATGATGGCAGCGGTGAAGCCCTGCGCCTTCGCATCGGTCGAATGATGGCTGGCGAGGAAGACCACAAACAGGCGACGCCATGACGATACAAGACAACATGAAGCCGGAAACGTTGGAGCCGGAGCTCAACGAAGCCGAAAATGTGCGGCCGGCATCCGAGCGCAGCGCGTTGGAACGCATACTCACCCTCACCATTGGCCCGATCATCGCCGCGTTCCTGCTGTCGGCAATCATATTGATGCTGGTCGGCGTCAATCCGCTGACCTATTACGGATATATCCTGGAGCGGTCGCTTTTCTCGGGGCTGGGCCTGCAGCAGACAGCCACCCGCATGGCACCGCTCCTTTTCCTCTGCGCCAGCCTGATCGTTGCATTCCGAGCCGGGCTCTGGAATCTGGGAACAGACGGACAGTTTCTTCTTGGCGCGGTCATTTCCGCGGCGACAGCACCACTGCTTGTTGGCGTTCTTCCCGGCTGGGCGGTGCTTCTTGTCGGCTTTGTTCTTGCTGCCCTGGTTGGCGCAATCTGGTCGGTCATTCCCGCACTTCTGAAAGCCTATCAGGGAGTGAACGAGATCATCACGACCTTGATGATGTCCTTTCTCGGCGTCCTGCTGGCCTCGACGCTGGTGAAGCTTCTGTTCCGTGATCCAGCGACGACCGTGCCGCAAACGCGGACACTGCCGGTGGAAGACCGGCTTCCCCGACTGTTCGACACCTCCATTTCCAGCGGACTTATATGGGGGCTGATCGCCGTTCTTGCGGTCCACATTATGATGACACGAACCGCTTTCGGATTGCGTTTGCGGATGGTGGGCGCGAACCCTGCTGCGGCCACGCATGCGGGACTTTCCGTGCCGCTCCTGACCATGGCGACCTTCGGAATTTCGGCGGGCTTCGCGGGACTGTCGGGTGCGACCGAAATCCTCGGGGTTGCCGGCAATATCCGCGCCAACTGGGACCCAGCCTACGGGCTCATGGTCATTCCGCTCGTCTTCCTCGCCAGGTTCCACGGCGTGGGATCCATAGTTCTCGTGTTCTTCTACTCGGCCCTGATGATTGGCAGCGAAAGTGCCGCGCGACGTCTTGGTGTGCCGCAGGATTTCACACTGGTGCTGGTTGCCAGCCTGCTGATCTGCCTCGGACTGGGTGAGTATATCGATCAGCACAAGCGCAAAAAGGAGCGCTGAGATGAGCTCGCTGCTAACGGAAGCGTTCCTGTCATCCCTGTTCACAGGCGCAATTGTCGCTGCCATTCCGATGCTCCTGGCAGGCCTTGGCGAGCAGATGTCGGAGAAGGCAGGCGTGCTGAATATCGGCATCGAGGGCATGATGCTGATGGGCGCCTATATGGGCTTTCTCGTCGCATTCAGCACGGATTCCCTCTGGTTGGGTTTCCTGGGGGGTATATTCGGCGGTGTGCTGACGGCCGTCGTCATGGCGGTGCTGTGTGTAAGGCTGGGACTGAACCAGATCGTGATCGGCATCGGCCTGACACTCGGGGTAGAGGGGCTGACCGCACTGCTCCACCATTTCCAGTTCTCCCGAACCTATCCGCGCCTGCCGGCACCGGTACGGCTGGACATTCCGGGACTGACCGATCTGCCGGTGATAGGGCCATCGCTCTTCGGGCGGCACCCGATTGTCTATCTGGCGCTGCTGGCGGTCCTGGTGCTGGCACTCCTCTACCGACGCACCAATCTCGGCATGACCCTTCGTGCTGCCGGTGAGCGGCCTGCCGCCCTTGATGTGGCGGGGGGCAATGTGCTGGGCATTCGAGTTGTAGCAGTGCTTTTCACCGGCGCCATGGCGGGTCTCGGCGGGGCCTATCTAGCAAATATCGGAGCAGGATTGTTCATCCCGTTCATGACCGGCGGTGCTGGCTTCATCGGCATCGTACTCGCCATGCTGGCAAGAGGCAGACCGCTCTGGGTGCTGATCGGCTCTCTCATTTTCGGAGCAGCCCTCTCCCTGACCACTGCGCTGCAGGTCGCCGGTTCCAACATTCCAACCGATGTCATCCAGATGCTGCCATTCGCAGCGGTGATGCTGGTTCTCGTCATCTTCGGGCGCAGGGCCAAACTGCCGGCGGCATTGGGTGCCGCCTATGAGCGCGGCGCCCGTTAGAGCGCGCCGGCACCAACCATCCGCACCTGGAGACGGGGCCGGACAACACGAAGGAGAAGTGACGTGGCTGATACAAAAGTCTTTCTGCTCGACGGAGGCTCGCTCGTCCTGGACGGCTTCCATATCTGGTGGAACAAGGGCCCGGGCGGCGAGGTGCGCTTTCCCGTCTATTCCGTGCTTGTGGACCACCCGAAGGGGAAATTCCTCATCGATACGGGCTATGATTTCGATCATGTGCAGAAGGTGCTGCCGTTTGAAAAGCCGCAACAGACCGAACAGCAGACAATACCGGGCGCCCTGAAGCTGCTGGGGCTTGAGCCGAAGGATATCGACGTCCTTTTCAACTCCCACTTTCATTTCGACCACGTGGGAGGCAACAAGTTCTTCCCCGACACGAAGAAGATCTGTCACAAGGACGAGCTCCCACAGGCAGCCAAGTGTCAGCCTTTCGAAGTCCTGGGCTATTCCGATCTTGCCTTCTCATCCGAGGTGGCCGAGGCGCGCGGGATGAGTGATCAACTCACTGCGGGACAGACCCACGACAATACCAAGTTTGAACTGATCGAAGGTGACGTGGAACTCGCGCCTGGCGTGACGCTGATCTACACGCCCGGCCACACGGTTGGCCATTATTCGCTGCTGGTGGAGTTCGACACTCGCCGTCCGCTGCTTCTGACCCTTGATGCAGCCTATACCCGCAAAAACTACGAAAACGATATCAATGCGGGCTTTCACATCGACCCTGTTGCCGGCGTGAATTCGATGCGCCGCTTGAAGGAGATCGAGAAGAGCAAAGACGCGGAAGTCCTGTTCAGCCACGATCCCAAGAGCTTCAAGGATTACAGGACCGGCGTGAATTTCTACGGCTGAGGAGAGCCCCATGCGTTATCTTGAAACGAAGCCGCCGGTCTTCACACTGACTGCCGGCCCCGTGGACGCATATCCGGAAGTGCTGCGCGCGCTCGGCACGACCGTGCTCTACGATTACGATCCCGCGTTCCAGGCCCTGTTCGAGACCGTCACGCTCAAAGCCCAAAAGGCGCTGGGATGCGACCTGCCTCCGCTCATACTACAGGGTGAACCGGTTCTGGCGCTGGAAGGTGCGGCGGCTTCACTGATCGCAAGGGATGATGTTGTCCTCAATCTCGCTTCCGGTGTCTATGGCAAGGGGTTCGGTTATTGGGCCGCGCGCTATGCGAGGAAGGTCGAGGAAATCGAAGTTCCGTATGACACCGCGATTGACCCTGACCAGGTACGCGCGTTTCTGAAGGAAAATCCCGAGGTCAGGGTCGTGTGCGTCTGCAACCACGATACCCCTTCGGGAACGCTCAATGACATCGATGCGATCGGTGCCGTGACGGCCGAGGCCGGAGCGCTTCTCATTGTCGATGCGGTTTCTTCATGGGCCGGCATGCGGACAGGGCCGACCGAAAGCAGGGCGGCAGTCTATGTAACGGGGCCGAACAAGTGCCTTGGCTGCCCGCCTGCGCTCTCGCTGGTGGCGGTTTCACAAGCCGGGTGGGAGAAGATCGAGGCCAATCCGGATGCGCCTTTTGCTTCCATGCTGAGTTTAACCGACTGGAAGAACGCCTGGAAGAAGACGGAAGCGTTTCCGTTCACGCCATCGGTTGCCGAGATCAACGGGCTTGACGCCGCGCTCGACCGCTATCTCGCCGAGGGACCCGAAGCTGTATGGGCGCGCCACGCGCTGACGGCCCGGGTTTGCCGCGAGGGGATCAAGGGCATGGGCATAGAGCTTTGGCCGGTCACGGAAGACATTGCTTCTCCTACCGCGACCGCGGTGAGGATGCCGGAAGGTATCGACGCGGGGCCGGTGCTCGCCGAAGCGCGGGCACGCTATGGCGTTTCAATGTCGGCAGGGCGTGCGGAAACGCTCGGCAAGCTTATCCGCATTGGACATATGGGTCCCACCGCGCAGCCGGCATATGCACTTCTGGCGGTGTCGGCTCTGGGCGGGGCGCTCAAGGCGTTGGGGGCAAAGGTGGATGTGGCAGCCGGGCTAGCTGCTGCCCAAGCCGCCTGGGATGCAGCGATCGATCAATAAGCCGCTTGCGGCAAAAACAAAAGGAAGAGGGAATGAGCACAAGTCTTGAAGGCCGCAAGGCCGTCGTTACGGGAGGTGCGCAGGGCATCGGCAAGGCCATCGCGAAGGCGCTGGCGGATGCAGGCGCAAAGGTCGTGATCTCCGACATCAACGGAGAGGGTGCCAAGGCAGCGGCTGCCGAAATCGGGAATTCCGCCACGGGCGTCTCCTGTGACGCCACGAATGTCGCGCAAGTGGACCGAATGCTCGAGGACGCGGCAGAAAATGGCGCCATCGACATACTCGTCAACAACGCCTCCATCGTTCCCTATATAGCGTGGGACGATGTCGATCTGGCGCACTGGCAGAAAATCATCGACACCAATCTGACGAGCGTCTTCATCGCCAGCCGCAAGGCGACTGACATGATGCGCTCTGCAGGACGCAAGGGAACGGTCCTGAACATCGCGTCGAACGCGTTCTATGCCGGGACGCCGAACATGGCTGCCTATGTGGCAGCGAAGGGCGGGGTGATCGGTTTCACACGTGCTCTTGCAACGGAAGTGGGCAAATACGGCATTCGCGTCAATGCTGTCACTCCGGGGCTGACGGAATCCGACGGCGTCAAGGTTAGCCCGCATGCCGAAAGCTTCGGTTTCGTTGAAATGCTTCAGGCGATGCCGGGGAAGGGGCAGCCTTCCGACATTGCGAAAGTGGTGGCTTTTCTTGTTTCCGATGATGCGGGCTGGATGACCGGCCAGTGCGTCAATGTGGATGCAGGAATGATACGCCTTTAAAAGGGTATCTGAACGAAGGTGGCGGTGCCGGTCAGTCCTTGCCGCTGCGTGCCTGGCCCCCAGGCACCGGCATCGCCGTCGAGCCCATGGACGAGCGCCTTCTCTCAAAGCTGCAAGATTGCCGATAGCCTCCTCTGCTTCCGTTCGACCCCGGTGCAGACAGGCGCGCAACCAAGCATCTGAAAGCGCTCAACCGAGCGCTTTTCCTGATTCAAGGATGGTGAGACCGTTTCTTGTGTAGGCTCTCGACCTCACCCGGACAGGCAATAAGGTCTCCCCACAGGCGGGCATTACCATTGCGATGGACGACACGACACAACGTTTTCGCGGTGTCAGGGGAAGATGCGCCTCGACTTCTCCGGCAAGCTGCGCAGGGTGGCGGATCAAACGCTTCAAGGCAGTTTGGTTCTGCCCGGCGACGCATTCAACGTATCGCCTCGGCCTCGAGTAGAGCGCGGATCAACTCTGCCTGCCGCGTTACGCCGACTTTCTCGAAAATGCTCGTCAGTTGTGTGCGTGCCGTATTGATCGACACACCGCAACGACTTGCTGCTGCGGCGCGTCCATCTCCCGCAAGCATCTCCAGGGCAAGCCTTGCCTCGGCAGGCGTAAAGCCGAAGCGATCTTGCAGCAGAGCGATGCGTTGTTTTCGGCGCCGTTCAGGATCGCTCACCAACAGCATTGCAGCCGGACGCGGCATCCCCGGCACCGCACCGGCAATGCGGAAGGGGCGAACCTCAACGCTCAACGACGAGTATTCACCTGACCTGACCTTTATTTTGCGGCTGGCCGGGGCAGTGAATCTGGCTGCGGAGCAGGCGACAATGGCGGCATTCAGCTCGCCATTAGAAATTTCGCTGTGGCAGTGCAGACGGCCCTTTGAAACGGTAATGCCGGATGGTCCTGAAAACAGATCTTCGGCGGCATCGTCGGCGAAAATCACGCGCCCTTCAGGGTCAACAATGACTGTACCCGTCTCATGGCTGCCGTAGCCACTTTCCAGCAGGAACTTTTCGAATGTCATCCGCTGCATATTGCGGGCGATACCTATGCTGCGGACAAAGTGGGGAATGAAGTAGCGAAAGCGTTCCTGTGTCTCGGGATCGATTTCATCCCGGCGTTCAGACGCCTGCAGGATGATGCTTGCGAAGCCACCATTGTCGGTGAACAAATTCGTGGCAAGACGTTCGGCACCCAAGCCGGAACGCCGCCAATAGTCGTTGTAGAATGGACTGGAGAAGAAACGCTCCCGACCGGTGAAATCAAGATCGGTAACTTGTCCGACTGGCGAAGAGGCCGTGGCCTCGGCAGTTGGATCATGCGCCCACCAGTGATCTGCATAATCCGATATGAGCCTCGGGTCCGCCCGTGGCGCCATCACAGACGCGAAACCGATACGTGGGTCGGTGGCTACCAATGCAGCATTTTCCACACGGCAGTAGTCGGCAATGGTGCAAAGCAGATCAGGCCAGATCTGCGCCTCGAAGGCTGCATCATATATTTCTCCCACAATTCTCGAAACAATGTCCATGCCGATCCCCCGACCAGGCCAAGGATGCAGAAAGTACTCTTGTGATCACCATCACTAACAAGGCACGATTAATCTGCAAAATCGTTCGATCTGATAGATCCTATCGCCAAATCGAATTTATGGACGCGGATCGTCTGGCTTCTGACCTCACAAATACCGGCGACAAATCTTGCCGACTTCGCTTTGAGTAACAGTCGAGCGGATCACCAGAAGAATATTCCCACCAGCGCCTTGTGGGGTTGCCTTGTTGGTCTTGTCCGGCAAGGCCAGATTGTCTCCACGACTGGAAGAGATCACCTTATTCGATGGGAAAGCTGCACCTCCGTGCTCCATTGCCGCTTCCGCATTCGATCTCGCCCGTATCGCACAAACGTCGCATGACCCACTTCTGGGGGGTGGATAAGTTCCACGCCTGAAGTGCGGGAAACAGCTGCCGCGCACCATTTAGGGAGCAATGGTCATGGATGTCGCCACGAGTGAGAAGCCAACCGGCGTAGTCTGGATGGGGACGCGGTATGAGATCCTTCTCCGCGCTGCGACGACGAACGGGGCAATGGGGATGTTCCAGTCGGAAGATCAGCCCGGTTTCGGTCCTCCCATGCATGTTCACCATGACGCCGAAGAAACCTTCTACATCCTGAGTGGTGCTGTCGATTTCGCTCGGGGTGATGAACGGCTCACCGTAAGGGCAGGTGGTGCCGTGCACATTCCACGCGGAACACCTCATACCTTCCGGGTGCGTGATGAGGGTTCAGCGAGAATGCTCACCATTCTTACACCCGGCGGCTTCGAAGGTTTCTTTGCAGAAGTTGCGGCAGCCGGGTTTGAAATGCCTCGCGACCTCGCAGCCATGCAGCCGATTTCGGAAAAGTACCGCCTCGAGATCGTCGGACCACCGCTAAGCGCCACCTGAAATCCCTGCAGAACGGAATTTCATCTTCGCTATGGAAAGCGGGAAGTCGAAAATGAGACGAAGAAACATCCTGCACATGGCCGCCATCGCAGTCGGTCTGGCATTGCCGCTGTCTGCACAGGCGCAGAATTTGGGGCTCACCCTCGACCAGTACATCGCGGGATTCGAAGCGGCGTCGAAGGCTGCCGGTGATCCATTGAGTGCTCAGCAACTGTCCTGCATGGAAAACGCCAAACCGGGCGATGGGGCGCAAAAGATCGTAAGTTGCACCTTCACACTTGGGGGTGGGCGCTTGCTCATCACGAATGCCGATCCCGATGGACCTCTCCTCGATATTGCGACCCAACCCTGGCCGGGTGAAACGGGCGCACAGATTATCTCGTGGATAGCAGGTGCGATCAACGAGGCGGATCCGTCAACATTCAGCGCAGCAGCCGAAGATCTCGCCGAGGCGGTCGCAGCCAAAGGCGAAGGCACGGCCACATTGGGCCGGAGCAATTTCTACGTGCTCGACCTGGGTGGAAACATGACGATCACCGCACAGCCTTGAGCTTTGGGATCGCCTTGTCACATAGGAGGGAAACAATGGACCTGTTCACATCATTCGAAGGCCGCATATCGCGCAAGGGTTTCTGGCTTGGTTTCGTGGGGATGGCCGCAATATCCCTGATCCTCGGAGCAGGTGTGCTGTCCCTTCTGCCGGGCGGGCCCCTGCAGATCCTGTTCCAGATCATACTGTCGGCCGGCGTGGTCTATATCTGGTCAGCGGTTGTGGTGAAGCGGCTGCATGATCGTGGAAAGCCAGCTCTGCCCTGGGCCGTGATTTTCATCGCCCCGGGTGTCCTCATGCAGGTGATGAGCATCTTCAGGATCGGCTATTCGCCAGTTGAGCTGGCTGGGAGCCAGATCATGGTTCCGGGTGTCGGAGCCACGGTTGCGATGTGGGCGGCAACCGCCGTGGCTTTGTGGATGGTGGTGGAACTCGGCTTCCTGAAAGGGGTTCCGGGGGCGAATGCCTATGGTCCCGATCCGCGCGGTGCCCTTGCAGGTGCAACTGCAGCATAAGGAACAGCGCGCGCGTATGCCGCCAAGTAGGGAATCGGCAAAATGCTGCACACCGCCCTGATCCGCCTCAACATGACGCAGCTCTATCTGCTCCGCACTGGTTCCGGCGGCAAGCGGCAGGCGTCCTGGCGGGTATGGGTGCTGATTTTCCTGCTTCCCGTACTCTTCTTGGGAACTGCCGCGGCATTGGCATGGGAGAGCTACGCTTTCATCTCCAGCGCGACCCGAACGACGGGTGAAGTCGTGCGCGTCTATGCGTGGGAGGGTTGGAACCCTTGGGATGGCAAGACTACCGACTACAGCCCGGTCTTCCGTTACCGCTTCTCCGATACTGAGATGACAGAAGCCAGCACCGGTCAATCCTCGCCCAACTGGAATTTCGCCATCGGGTCTCAGCATGAGATTTTTTTCACGCCCGACGAGAAGCGGGATGTGCGGCAAAAAAATTTCGAACAGCTCTGGGCATTGCCCGCCGCCATCGGCGGGATCGGGATGGTCCTGCTCATTCCATCTGCAATTGTGGCCTGGTTTGTCTTGCGGTGGTTGAGGGGCGGTGAAGCGAAAGCCGGATCCTATGACTGATACCACCGATCATGGAGGCGGATCGCTGCTGCGAAACAGCCATTTGCAGGCTCTGCTACGCACTCTGGTGCTCGCGCTGCCCTTTGCAGCTGCCTTTCTGTACGGGCTCTGGACCTATCATGGCAGCGACAAGATCTACCGCGGCCTTGAGGCTCACGGCGTCGAAACCCAAGCTACCATCATATCGAAACGTATCATCCGCAGTGGCACCGATCGTCCACGCTACGCCTATGAGATGACCGTCAGCTTTACGGTTGGTGATAAAATGCGGCGTGGAAATGTGAGCGTTACCAGCGGATTCTACGACCGACACAACCCGCCCGACCGCGTCACTATTCGCTATATGCCCCACGATCCGCAAACCCGGCAAATCGACCCTGCAATGCGCGGGAATGCGATGCGGGAGGCGCTTACTGTCATCGCTATCCTCTTGTTCATCGGCGTCGTCAATATCGGCATGGCTCGTGGCGCAAGGCGGACCGATGGCGCAAGGGGGAGGAGTAATACCAGTGACGATTTTTGACGTGCCCGTAGCCGACATCGAATGGACCACCTGGTGGTTGCTGGGATCCGCCGCAACGATCCTCATCGGCTTTGCCGGGTGGCAGATCAGCCAGTTTTTTATCGGTGCCAAGATCATTGCGCAGCGCGACGAGAAAGGTCCCAGGTTCAACTGGGTACGCGAGAAGATGCTGCCGGGATATCTTGCAAACCGGTCGTTCAAACGAGAAGTGTCCGGTCGGCTGCATCGAGGCGGCATCGGCAGACTTTGCTTCAATCTCATGCTCTTGGGATCAGGGGCGCATGTCGCTTTCTGGGTCTACGCCGTCAACTTCATGGACAAGTAGCGCGGCAGACCGAAAGAAACTGCGGCCGCATCACACAAATGTCGCATGTCGCGCGAAGCCTGCCTTCGTAGAAGCCTCTGATACCGGCCGTTCGTTCGCGAACGAACGCTGACAGGGTGATGGGGGGATTCCACGTGCACATCGAAAACGATAAAGCCGAAGCGTATCAGGCAGGGAAGGTCCGCTCAGTCCGTCGAGCCAGTGCCGCTCGTTTCCGGTTTTCCGCTCTGATGGCCACAACTGCCTTTGTCGGTATCCTACCGGCAAGTGCTTATGCGCAGGAGGTCATAGACGGGGGCGCAACCGAGACCGTGATCGGCGGCGGTGGCGGCACGCAGGCCAGTCCCTGGAACATATCCGGTGAGCTTCATGTGGGTGATGTCAGCACCGGCACGCTCGAAATCTCAAATGGCGGGAGCGGCGGCAGCGTTTCCAGTGATGCCGGCTATATTGGCCGCAGTTCGACCGGCCAAGGTGACGTATCCGTGGATGGTACAGATTCGAACTGGACATCGAGTGGCCAGATCTGGGTCGGTTATGACGGTGTCGGCGAACTCAACATATCGGGCGGCGCCCGCGTTTCGGATACCACCGGAAACATAGCGTTCGACCCCGCTTCCATTGGCGTTGTTACTGTTACCGGCGCGGACTCATCCTGGGAGAACGTCAACACCATCTATGTTGCAGAAGGCGGAACCGGCTATCTGACCGTCTCCGATAGCGGCTCCGTCAGTGTTGGTCCATTAGGCGGTGCCATCCGTATTGCAAATGACGCAGGCGCCTATGGTGAGGTCACTGTCACTGGCGCAGGATCAAAACTGGAGGTCCCTGATGGTGATCTGACCGTTGGCTATGGCGGCACCGGGCTTTTGAACATTCAGGACTTGGCAACGGTCACGGCGGACGACGTCACCATCGGACGGACGAGTACGGCTGTCGGCACGGTCAATGTCGAATCCGGCGGTGTACTCGATGTCTCCGCCTCGGGAAGCACTCTCACGATCGGGTACTCAAGCGGTAGCGAGGGCACACTCACTGTCTCGGATGGACTTGTCGACGTCGGCAGAACAACGACGCTCGGTGATCACAGCGGCTCCAGTGGCGTTCTCGAAATCAGTTCTGCAAGCGGACAATTGCAAACCCGGAACCTCTTCGTTGGCGAAGGGGGAACCGGCACGCTCAATGTCGTCGACGGTACGGTAACAGTTGATGTCGACATGACCGTCGGCGCACAGGCGGGAAGCAGTGGCGAGGTCGTCAATGACGGAGGCGTGATCGATGTCGGGTTCGATCTGTCCGTCGGTGATTTCGGCACGGGAACGATGGTCATCGAAAACGGAGGCACGTTGTCGACGGGTGGTTTCACCAATATTGGCGAAATCACCGGCATGGGAGCACTCACCGTTACGGGCACCGGCACCACCTGGAACATCGGCAACCTGACCTATGTCGGCACCGGCGGGACGGGCAACATCGTGATTTCAGACGATGCCCAGGTGAATGACAGCGGCTTTGCCCTTTATCTGGGTTCACACGACAGCGCCGGGCTCGGCACCTTGCAGATCAACAATGCCGACTGGAGCAATGTCGGCCAGGTCTTGCTTGGCGGTGATCCGGGCGCGCAAGGGGCGTTGACGATCGAGGCGGGCGGTACGCTTTCCTCCGACGATCATGTTTTCATCGGTGATCTGGGCGATGGCATTGCCCTAGTTGCCGGGTCCGGTTCAAGTCTTTCAGCATCCGGAGGTCTCTATCTCGGCAACTCGGTTGGCGGTACGGGCACATTGAGCATAGAGGATGGTGGCGAGGTCGTTATTGGCGACAATATCACCATCGCGGCTGACGACAGCACCGTTGGCACTCTGGATATCACTGGACAAACGTCACGCCTTGAAACCGGCAATGAGTTGCTGGTTGGCGATCGCGGCACGGGCACGCTCAACATCATCGATGGGAGCGTATATGCCGATTCCACGGTAAGTCTTGGATATGCGCCTGATGGTGAGGGAACGGTACTTGTGGACGGCGCCACGGCCAGCCTCAGCAGCAATTCCGCGCTTTTCATTGCCGAAGAAGGCACCGGCAGCCTGACCATCGCGAATGGCGGGACTGTCAGCGTATCGGGTAGGACCTATCTGGGTTACAACGCAGCTTCTGACGGCGTGCTGAACATTGGTGCTGCGGCCGGCGAGTCCGCAGAGGGTTCGGGTACGCTTGATACGGCAGAGCTTTGGTTTGGCGATCACGAAGATGCCAGACTGGTCTTCAACCACACGGACACTGACTATGCTTTTGAAGCCGACATGATCGGCGAAGGCCGCATATACCATGTCGCTGGAGAGACACGTCTTGCGGGCGATTCCTCAGGTTTCTCCGGGGTCACCTCGATCTCCGGCGGTGCCTTGCTCGTCAATGGCAGTCTCGGAGGAAACATTGTTGCAATGAGTGGCGGCGTCCTGGGCGGGTCAGGTACCTTCTCGGGTCTCGTCTCGATGGAATCGGGTGGCATATTGGCGCCGGGCAACTCCATCGGCACGGCTCATATTGGCAACATGATCTTCAATTCCGGCTCGATCTATGAAGTCGAGATCAGAGGCGGCGGCAATACCGCCGGAGTGCACAACGACCTTCTGGAGGCGAGCGGCTCGGTTACGATCAATGGCGGTACGGTGCGTGTGACGCCGGAAAACGGAGCGGACGACGGTTCTGCTTATGACGCTCCGGAAACCTACACGATCCTTACCGCGGGCAGCATCACGGGCAGGTTCGGCGATGTGACGGACGATTATGTCTTCCTGGACTTTACCGACAGCTATGATGCCGAGAATGTTTATCTGACGTCGGAGCAGGTCGCAGATGTCTCGGACATAGCTGACACGCCCAATCAGGAAGCCGGTGCGCCGGCACTGGAAGACCCCGAGAGCGACAACCCGATACATGAAAAGCTGATCGCGCTTACCGGGAACGAAGAGGATGCCCGCGCCGTCCTGGACGATCTCACCGGCGAGATCCATTCCAGCGCAAAAACCGCAATATTGGAAGACAGCAGATTTCTGCGCGAGGCGGCGATGGATCGGCTGCGCTTCACGCTGGGCGGTGTGGCGACCCGAAGAAGCGGTCAAGCCGATGGGCAGCTTCCTGCAGGATCGGGTATCTGGGGACGAGGCTTCGGCTCCTGGAGCCAGTGGGCCAGCGACGGCAATGCCGCAGCCATGGACCGGAGCATTGGCGGGTTCCTGATGGGCGGCGATGCGCCAGTGTGGGACAGTGCACGACTTGGCGTGTTGGGCGGCTATTCCCGCTCAAGCTTCAACGTTTCCGACCGCAACTCCACTGCTACGGCAGACACCTATACTCTTGGCGTCTATGGCGGTGGCAACTGGGAGACTCTCACGCTGACGGGAGGATTAGCCCATAGCTGGCACAGCCTCGCCACTTCACGATCGGTGTCCTTTGGCGACTTTTCGGACAGCCTTGCCGCAGACTACAGCGCTCGGACCCTGCAAGCCTGGGGCGAGGCAGCCTACAGCTTCAAGACCGATGCCGTCGAAATCGAGCCATTCGTCAATCTCGCCCATGTGCATCTAACGAACGAAGCCTTCACCGAACGCGGCGGCGCAGCGGCGCTGAATATAGGTTCAACCGCGGTGGACGCTACCTTCATGACGCTTGGTCTGCGTGGACAAACCGAGGTCGCGCTTGGCAACGCATATGGCACATTGCGCGGCATGGTGGGTTGGCGGCACGCTTTCGGCGACGCACCTACATCCCGTATGGCCTTTGCGTCCGGTGGTGGATCCTTTTCGATCGCAGGCGTTTCGCCCGCGCGGGACAGTCTGGTCGTCGATATTGGATGGGACGTAAATCTGGCAGACGACGCGACTTTGGGTTTTGCCTATGGCGGCCAGTTCGGCTCGTCGGTTCAGGAGCATTCGGCAAATCTCAATCTGAACCTGCAGTTCTGAGAGCCGCTGTCGCAAGGCAATCCCGGCGGTTTCGATTGGCGATGTTTGCCGGTCAGGGCGCGGCGATTATCTCCGCAAAATGGCGCCCGGCAAGATTGACGGAGAGGCTATCGAGCCTCTTCCCCGCCGGGGGCTCTCCTGCACGCCGTTGTGACCTTCGTACCGTGCCGATACGGCTTCTCATCTTGTATAACCAACAAATACGACAGAGCTGATCCCTTCAGGCGGTTCCTGCGCTTGACGAAGTTGTGCATGCTGGCCAAATCAACGCAGGGCAAGTAGGGAGAATCTGGTTGTGTCGGAAGGTGCATCTTCACCTGTAAAGGGTGAGCGCAAGCGCGGATCGGGCGTGCAATATGTCTATGATGTCCTGCGCGACGAGATACTCGATCTGGCCCTGGCGCCCGGCTCGCCGATTGACGAGATCCAGCTTTCCAAGCGGCTTTCCATGTCGCGGACCCCGATCCGTGAGGCGCTTGTGCGTCTGGCAGGCGAGGGGCTTGTCACCACGCTGCCAAACCGCTCGACCGTTGTTTCGAATATCGATTTCCTCAATCTTCACGCGTTTTTCGATGCGATCACCTTGATGTATCGCGTAACCACGCGATTGGCTGCCCAGCACCATATGCCGGGTGACCTGGATGTGATCCGGGAGCGCCAGGCGGAATTTGCCAATGCCGTCGAGGCTCAGGATGCGCTCTCCATGATCGCTACGAACCGGGAATTCCACGCCGCAATCGCCGCGGCAGGACGCAATCCATATTATGAGGGCCTGTTTCAAAGGCTTCTGGACGAGGGGCGCCGGCTGCTTCGGCTCTACTACTCATCCTATAATGATCGACTGCCTCACCGTTACGTCGTTGAGCATGAAGACATCATCGCTGCGATCGAGGCTCGGGATATCGAGCGGGCGGATCGTCTGGGAAGAGAACATGCAGACCAGATCGTCGCCCAGATCCGTAGCCTCATTGCGCGCGACGATCGTCAGACCATAGACCTGTAGCCTTCTGCCGGAAGATACGATCGCCGCGCTTTTGCGGGTCTGAAATTGTTGTCGACAAATAAAATACAAGTGGTATTTTGTTGGCGGATCATACTGCTGGAACCGGCACGCCGCGTGCCGGGAACATGCGTCAGGCAATGAAGGAGACCCGCATGACCGACCACATCTTTTCAGGCTGTATTCCGGCCTTGATGACACCCTGCACCGAAGACCGGCAGCCGGATTTCGGTGCCCTGGTTCGCAAGGGCAAGGCTCTTGTCGAGGCGGGAATGCGCGGTGTGGTCTATTGCGGTTCCATGGGTGACTGGCCGCTGCTCACCGATGAGCAGCGCATGGAAGGCGTGAAGCGCCTCGTCGAGGCCGGCGTGCCGGTGATTGTCGGCACTGGTGCCGTCAATACGAAAAGCGCTGTCGCCCATGCGGCACATGCGGCGGAAGTTGGTGCGCAGGGACTGATGGTCATTCCACGCGTCCTGTCGCGCGGCTCCTCTTCGACCGCCCAGAAGAACCACTTCAAGGCGATTCTTGCAGCTGCACCGGATCTGCCTGCAGTTATCTACAACAGCCCCTATTATGGCTTCGCCACGCGCGCGGATCTCTTTTTCGCTCTGCGCGCGGAACATCCGAACCTCGTCGGCTTCAAGGAGTTCGGCGGGGCGAAGGACCTGACCTATGCAGCCGAGAACATCACCAGCGGTGATCCGGAGATCAAGCTGATGATCGGTGTCGATACGACCGTCTTCCACGGATACGTGAATTGCGGCGCATCGGGTGCGATCACCGGCATCGGGAACGTGTTCCCTAAGGAAGTTCTGCATCTTGTTGCATTGTCGGAGGCAGCTGCTGCGGGTGATGCGGATGCACGTATACGTGCGCAGGAGCTTGACGCAGCGCTCCATGTCCTCTCGACCTTCGACGAGGGCCCGGATCTCGTGCTCTATTTCAAGTATCTCCTGGTGCTGAATGGCGAGGAAGAATACGCACTGCACTTCAATGAAGATGATGCTCTGACAGACAGCCAGCGTGGCTACGCCGAGCGTCAGTACAAGCTTTTCCGCAACTGGTATGCGGAATGGAGCAAGCAGCCGGGTGCGGTGACCAAATACGCGGCTTGAACCCGTCAGCCCAAGGATAAAGGCCCTCCATCGTGAGGGCCTTTTTTGTGTCAGACGGCCGCAAGGCCCTTTTCTTTCAGACGCTCAAGCATCGACCACTCTTCGGCACTCAGCTCGATACCCTCAGTAAGTGATTTCTTGCGTGCAGCAAATCGGCGCTGGGATGGCAGGCGTGCGCCTTGGCCGGCGATGGCTTCGAACAGCGTTTCTGCACGCTCGAATGGATCGCCCGGGCGCCCATTGGCGAAGCGGGTCGGGTCGAATGCCAGGATCAGTTCGCCATGCGCAGGGGCGAGCGTGGTCGTTCCGAGCGCCTCCAATGCCTCGGGACTCGTGAGATCGCCGATCATCACGCCGGCCAGAAGCTCGATCATCGTCGATATGGCCGAGCCTTTGTGACTGCCGAATGGAAGCATGGCGCCTTCCAGCGCAGCGGCCGGATCCGTGGTCGGGTTGCCCTCCCTGTCGATGGCCCAGCCCTCGGGCAAAGGTTTGCCGGCCTGACGGTGCAGTTCGATTTCACCACGTGCTGCGACACTGGTTGCAAAATCGAAGACATATGGTGGCTGGTCCTTGCGCGGCCATCCAAAGGCAAAGGGATTCGTGCCGAGAAGGGGGGCTGTGCCGCCGGAAGGCGCAACGCTGGCATAGCTGGGACACATGGCCATGGCTGCGACGCCCTTGTCCGTGAGCGCCTCGATCTCGGGCCAAAGGGCTGAAAAATGGGTGCAGTCATTGATGACAAGCGCGGCCATTCCAAGTTCATGCGCGCGCTCCACCAGGCGTGGTGCGCCAAGCTCGAATGCCGCATTGGCGAAGCCGCCATCGGCGTCAATGCGCAAAATTGCACCTTCATCGGCAGAAAATACAGGATTGGCATGGGTTTCGACCTTGCCAGCCTTTATGGTACGCAGGCATCCTTCCAGACGATAAACACCATGGGACTTACAAGCGTCGCGCTCACCGGCCACGATGACCCGCATGAGCGCTCCTGCATGAAGTGCCGACAGACCCGCCTTTTGGAGGATTTCGTCAACCAGTTCTGCGAGCGCGTCCACTGAAACAGCTTGCCGATGCACCAATCATCCTTTCCGCCCGCGAGGGCTATCTAGTCTTGCATACTTTTTGTATACGCGAAGCGGAGGCTGCTGACCACCTGGCACAGCAGTGAAACATTTGAGCCTGTCACAGGCGAATGATCTCGAGAATGGAGTAAATCATGTCTTTCACACCTCACGGAAAACACCTCATCGCCGGCGAATGGGTTGCTGGAGATGATACGTTCGACTCCTCGCCAGCACATGGTCCAGCACATGCCTATTCTGTCGGCACGGTGGCTCTTGTCGATCAGGCTGTCAAAGCGGCTGAAGAGGCATTCGACACCTATTCGCGCAAATCCCGCGAGGAGCGTGCGGCATTTCTCGATGCGATTGCCGAAGAGATGGAAAAGCGTGGCGATGCCATCACCGAGATCGGCACCCAGGAGACGGGCCTCCCCAATGGGCGTCTTGAAGGTGAGCGCGGCCGCACGGTCGGCCAGCTTCGTCTCTTTGCCGAGCATATCCGCAAGGGCGAATATCTCGATCGCCGCAAGGATGCGGCATTGCCCGATCGCAAGCCCGCACCACGTCCCGAGCTGGTCATGGTACAGCGCCCCATCGGTCCGGTTGCCGTGTTCGGTGCCTCCAATTTCCCGCTCGCATTCTCCACTGCCGGCGGAGACACGGCATCGGCCCTTGCTGCCGGTTGCCCGGTTGTGGTCAAGGGCCATTCGGCTCATCCCGGCACTGGCGAGATCGTCGCCGAAGCCGTGAAGGCTGCGCAGGAGCGCTGCGGCATGCCGGCAGGTGTCTTCTCCCTCATCCAGGGTGGCAATCGCCAGGTCGGCCAGGCGCTGGTGCAGCATCCGCTCATAAAGGCGGTCGGCTTTACCGGCAGCCTTGCTGGTGGTCGTGCACTATTCGATCTTTGCGCTGCACGTCCCGAACCAATCCCGTTCTTTGGTGAACTCGGTTCCGTCAATCCGATGTTCCTGCTGCAGAATGCCCTTGAGGAGCGCGGCGAAGAGATCGGCAAGGGTTGGGCAGGATCGCTCACCATGGGTGCTGGCCAGTTCTGCACCAATCCGGGCATCGCGATCTTGCGCGAAGGTGAGGCCGCGGACCGTTTTGTTTCTGCTGCTGCCGAAGCTCTCGGTGCTGTCGAGGCTCAGGTCATGCTGACGGACGGCATCGCACAGGCATTCTGCTCGGGCCGCGATCAGATCGCGCAGAGCAATGCGGCTCGGCCCGTATTCTCGAGCGAATCGGAAGGCCGCAATGCTTCACCGGTTCTGTTCGAGACCACAGCCGCGGAATTCTCCGAGAATGAACTGCTGCACCACGAGGTTTTCGGACCGCTCGGGCTCGTTGTTCGTGCGAAGACTTCGGATGAGATCGAGAGCATCGCCCGAAACCTCGAAGGCCAGCTGACGATTACCCTCCACATGGATGACGCGGATCTGGACGAGGCGGTAGCGCTGCGTCCGATCCTGGAGCGCAAGGCGGGCCGTCTGCTGGTCAACGGTTTCCCGACCGGCGTCGAGGTCGTCGATTCCATGGTTCATGGGGGGCCGTACCCGGCCAGCACCAATTTCGGCGCGACCAGCGTCGGCACTCTTGCCATCCGGCGTTTCCTGCGTCCGGTCTGCTACCAGAACATGCCGGAAGCGCTTCTTCCTGAGGATGCGCGGGCATAAGGCGCTTCTACCATCGGTTGGACGGGAGAGCGGGGGCCGGTCGGCTCCCGCTTTTTCTGCACCTAATCGAGGAAAATTTTTTCCGTCGACCTTTAGTATACAAATTGTATTTTAATGATGGATGTGCTTCTGTGACGCGCGCTCTGCGAAAGCGGCTGTGCCGGAACAACAGAAAAATGGGAGACCTCCATCCATGAATTCCAAGATCATCGCCAGTGGCCTAATCGCCGCAGCCGTACTTGTCGGTCCTGCCACGGCAGACAAGCTTGATGACATCATCGCTTCGGGCACCCTGCGCTGCGCCGTCGTGCTCGACTTCCCTCCGATGGGTTCGCGCGACGAGAACAACGAGCCGATCGGCTTCGACGTCGACTACTGCAACGACCTGGCCAAGGCGCTTGGTGTAGAGGCCGAGATTGTCGAGACGCCATTCCCGGATCGTATTCCCGCGCTTGTTTCGGGTCGTGCGGATGTCGGCGTCGCCTCCACCTCCGACACGCTTGAGCGTGCAAAGACCGTGGGCTTCACCATTCCCTACTTCGCCTTCACCAATGTGGTGCTGACCAGGGACGGTACCGAAATCGACAGCTACGAGTCCCTCAAGGGCAAGACGGTCGGTTCGGTTGCCGGTACCTATGAGGCAATCGCTCTGGAAGAAGACATCAATAAATGGGGCGAGGGCGGCAGCTTCCGTCCGTACCAGTCGCAGGCCGATGTCTTCCTGGCACTTTCGCAGGGGCAGATCGAGGCGACCGTCGTTACCTCCACCGTTGCATCCTCCATCGTCGAGAGCGGCAAGTATGAGGGCCTGACCATCGGTGGCGATGCGCCTTACATCCCCGATTACGTATCGCTCATCACGCTGCGCAACGAATACGGCCTTCTCAACTATCTCGATCTCTTCGTGAACCAGCAGGTTCGCAGCGGTCGCTACCAGGAGCTTTACGAGAAGTGGGTTGGTGGCGAAGCACCAGACCTGACCATTAACAAAGTCTACCGCTGATCCCGATGAGGGGGCGCTTTCCGCGCTCCCTCTTCCATTCTGGGTAGAACGCGGAGCGCAGTATGTTTGACTACACGTTTCAATGGCGGCAGGCCTATCGCGCCTTACCGCAGATGCTGGACGGCGCGCTTGTAACCTTGCAGATCGCCGTCCTGTCGATGGTCATCGGCGTGACCATTGCCGTTATCCTGGCCGTTGCCCGCAATTCGCATTCGCGCTGGCTCTACTGGCCCGCCACCGCCTGGGTCGAAGTCGCACGCAACACGCCGGCCCTGTTCCAGATTTATATGGCGCATTTCGGTCTGGGGTCCTTCGGGATCTATCTCAGCCCCTATGTGGCGCTTCTCGCAGGCATCACCTTCAACAATGCCGGTTATCTGTGCGAGACGTTCCGCGGCGCACTTAGAGCAATTCCCGATACGCAGGTGCGTGCAGGGCGTTCGCTGGGCATGGGGCAGGCCAAGGCTTTCCGCCTGATCGTGCTGCCGCAAATGCTGCGCATCGCGTTTTTGCCCACCACGAACCAGATGGTCTGGGCCATTCTCATGACGTCACTGGGCGTGACGGTCGGCATGAGCACAGATCTGACCGGCGTGACGCAGGATCTCAATTCGCGGACCTTCCGCACGTTCGAGCTCTTCGCGCTTGCTGCGGTTCTTTATTATGCCATCGCGAAAGCGGTGATGCTTGGCGCGCGTCTCCTCGCCTGGCGCCTGTTCAGGTACTGAGGAGGAGCAAACCATGTTTGAAACCGCATTGACCCTCAACGATCTGGTCTTCCTTGCAAAAGGGGCGGGCGTAACGCTGGCGATCACTTTTTTCGCCGTGATCGGCGGAACGGTCCTCGGACTGACCTTCGGCGTTGTCCGCAGCCACATCAGCCCGTGGATGGCACTGCCGCTGACCTTCGTCCTGGACATCTTCCGTTCGGTCCCGCTGCTCATCCAGCTCATCCTGGCGAATGCCTTCCAGGCGATTGCCGGTCTCCAGCTTTCGCCATTCGTCACCTCATGCGTGGTGCTGGCGCTCTACACCTCGGCCTACTGCACCGAGATCGTGCGTGGCGCGATCGATGCCGTGCCGACGGTCACACGCCGTGCAGCGCGTTCGCTGGGGCTGACCTGGGGGCAGGACATGACGCAGGTCGTGTTCCCCATGGCCCTGCGCGTGGCACTGCCAAGCTGGATCGGTCTGACCTTGAGTGTTCTGAAAGACAGCGCGCTGGTGCTGTGGCTCGGCATCATCGAGCTGCTGCGCTCAAGCCAGATCCTCGTAACGCGACTGCAGGAACCGATGACCATCCTGCTCATCACCGGCGCGATCTATTTCGCGCTCAGCTTCCCGATTGCCCGACTTGGCGGTCGCCTGGAGAAAAGGTGGCAAGAGAATGATTGAGATTGAAAATGTTCACAAATCCTTCGGCTCGCTGAAGGTCCTCAAAGGCATCAACCTGACCGTCGACAAGGGTGAGGTGGTGTCGGTGATCGGTGGTTCGGGCTCCGGCAAGTCGACGCTTCTGACCTGCATCAACGGGCTTGAGAAGATCGACAGCGGCCGCATTCTCGTGGACGGTACCGAGGTTCACGCCAAGTCGACGGACCTCAACCGTTTGCGCCGCAAGATCGGCATCGTCTTCCAGCAGTTCAATGCCTTTCCGCATCTGACCGTCATGGAGAATGTCACGCTTGCACCACGCAAGGTGAAGGGGCTCGGCAAGGCCGAAGCCGAAGAGATTGCGGTGAAGCAACTGGAGCATGTGGGTCTTGGTGACAAGTTGAAGGTCTATCCGGGCCGTCTGTCCGGTGGTCAGCAGCAGCGCATGGCGATTGCCCGCGCGCTTGCCATGTCTCCCGACTACATGCTCTTCGACGAGGTGACATCCGCGCTTGATCCGCAGCTTGTCGGTGAAGTTCTCGACACGCTGAAAATGCTTGCCGAAGACGGCATGACCATGATCTGCGTGACCCATGAGATGAGCTTCGCCCGTGATGTCTCCAACCGTGTCGCTTTCTTCCACAAGGGTGTGATGGAAGAGATCGGACCGCCGGAGCAGATATTCGGCGAGGCCAAAAGTGAAGAGACACGCAAGTTCCTGTCGAGTGTGCGATAGATGAGCAGTGACGAGGTGGTGGTCGTCGGGGCAGGGGTGATCGGGCTTTCCATCGCTCTTGCCGCGCAGGCCCGGGGCATGAAGGTTCGTGTCATCGAGCGTGAGGCGCCGGCAGCCGGTGCCTCTGCCGGCAATGCCGGTGCGTTCGCCTTTCCCGACATTCTGCCGCTTGCCTCGCCGCGCATCATCCGTCAGGCGCCGAAATGGCTGCTTGATCCGCTGGGACCCCTCAGCGTACCGCCGCGCTACGCTCACCGCATCGCGCCGTGGATGCTGCGGTTCTGGCGGGCAAGCTGGCCGGATCGCCTGCGTGCGTCCACTGTGGCGCAGGCCGCCATGATGCAGCATGCGCAGGAAACGCTCGAACCCTTCCTTAAGCGCAATAGCCTCATCGACATGCTCCGTCGTGAAGGTCAGCTTCAGGTCTATGAGGGCGAACGGGAATTCAAAGCCTCGCTTGAAGGCTGGAAGGCGCGGGAGGAAGCGGGCATCCCCTTCAAGCATCTGAAGGGCGATGAAATCGCGGAATATCAGCCGGGTCTCGCACCGCGCTTCACCCATGCCACCTTCACACCAGGCTGGGCGACGATCGACGATCCGAAGGACTATGTCCTGGCACTGGCCGAACGCTTCAGGGCGGATGGCGGCGAGATCGAGATCGCAACGGCAGAAGCACTGGTTCCCGGAGGGGTGAAGACCTCTGCGGGGCTCCGCAAGGGGCGGGTGGTGCTCGCGGCAGGCGCGTTTTCCCATCACCTTGCCCGTACGGCGGGCGCGAAAATCCCGCTGGAGACGGAGCGCGGCTACAATACCACGCTGCCGGACGACGCGTTCGATCTGCGCATGCACATTACATTTGGCGGCCATGGCTTTGTCATATCGCGCCTGCGCTCCGGCCTTCGTGTCGGAGGTGCCGTGGAACTGGGCGGGCTGGATCTGCCGCCGAACTATGCCCGGGCAGACGCAATGCTGAACAAGGCCAAGGCCTTCCTGCCGGGGCTGAAAACGACCGGTGGCAAGCAATGGATGGGCTTCCGCCCGTCACTGCCTGACAGTCTGCCGGCCATTGGTCCCCTGCCGGGCCATCCCGAAATCCTATGCGCCTTTGGACATGGTCATCTGGGCCTGACACAATCGACCGCAACGGCTGAGATCGTCGCTGACCTTCTGGATGGGGGGAAGCCGAAGATCGATTTGCAAGCCTTTTCGCCCGCTCGTTTTTCGAGGTTTTGAATGAGCACCTACACATTCCCCTGCATTGATGGTCACACCTGCGGCAATCCGGTGCGTCTGGTCACCGGCGGAGCGCCGCTGCTCAAAGGCGCGAACATGCTGGAAAAGCGCGCGCATTTCCTGGCCGATTATGACTGGATCCGCACCGGCCTGATGTTCGAGCCGCGCGGGCACGACCAGATGTCAGGCGCCATTCTCTATCCGCCGACGCGGGAGGATTGCGATATCGCGGTGCTGTTCATCGAGACTTCCGGCTGCCTGCCCATGTGCGGGCATGGCACGATTGGCACGGTGACAATCGCGCTTGAAAAGGGCCTCGTGCGTCCGCAGGTGCCAGGCCAGTTGCGGCTTGAAACGCCTGCAGGCCGCGTCGATGTCAGCTACCGCCAGGAAGGCCGGTTCGTCGAAGAGGTTCGGCTGACCAATGTGCCGGGCTTCCTGCATTCGGAAGGCCTGACGGCTGAGTTGGAAGGTGTTGGCGAGATCGTGGTCGACGTCGCCTATGGTGGCAATTTCTATGCCATCGTCGAGCCGCAGAAGAACTTCCGTGACATGGAAGACTTCACCGCGTCGGAACTGATCGGTCTCAGCCCGAAACTGCGCCGCGCGCTCAACGAGAAATATGAGTTCGTTCATCCCGAACATCCCGCTATCAATGGCTTGAGCCACATCCTCTGGACGGGCAAACCACGCGATCCTGAAGCTCATGCACGCAATGCTGTGTTCTATGGCGACAAGGCGATTGACCGGTCGCCCTGTGGCACCGGCACCTCCGCGCGCATGGCGCAGCTTGCGGCCAAGGGCAAGCTGAAGGAAGGCGATGATTTCGTGCATGAGAGCATCATCGGGTCCCTCTTCAAGGGACGCGTTGAGAAGATGACGGAAGTGGCCGGCAGGTCTGCGATCATCCCGTCAATTGCCGGTTGGGCGCGGGTGACGGGCATCAACACGATCTTCATCGATGAGCGTGATCCTTTCGCACACGGCTTTGTCGTCACATGACCGAGTATGAAGGCGGCAAGCTTATTGCTCCTGCCGAAGTGCAGGCCGCGATTCTCGCCCTCTCTGAGGGCCTGAGCTTCTGGGGTGGGGTTGATCCTAACAGCGGACATATACGCGACGCCTATCACCCCGCATGCGGCGAGAGCCTGGCGGGGCGGATCGTGATGATGCCGACCAGTCGCGGCTCATGCACCGGCAGCGGCGTACTTCTGGAACTTGCGCTCAACGGCCATGCGCCTGCCGCTCTCGTCTTCCGCGAGAGTGAGGATATCCTGACCTTGGGCGCGCTGATTGCAGGACGCATGTTCGACCGGCATCTCGCGGTGCTGCGCCTGCCTGCCGAAAGCTATGACGCGCTGGCCGCCTGTAGCGAGGCTGCGATCCATGAAGATCGCGTCGAGGCAGAGGGTCTGAGCATTCCGCTGGAGCGTGTCGATGCCTCCGCGCTCGAACTCACCGCGGCAGATCGTGCCATGCTGGACGGGCAGGAGGGCGAGGCCGTCCAGCTTGCCATGGAGATGATCTGCACGATGGCCGCTTCACAGGGCGCGAAAGCGCTGGTGGATGTGACGCGCGGTCATATCGACGGCTGCATCTATGCCAGCCACGCCAATCTGCGCTTTGCCGAAGCCATGCTGGACCTGGGTGCAGGTGTGCGCATCCCGACCACGATGAACGCGATCTCCGTCGATTTCGGCAACTGGCAGGCGCAGGGTGTCGATCCCGAATTCGGCCAGCCCGCATCGCGCCTGGCTCAGGCCTATGTCGATATGGGCGCACGCGCCAGCTTCACCTGTGCACCCTATCTTCTGGACGATGCGCCAACCATGGGCGAGGCCATTGCCTGGGCTGAATCCAATGCGGTTATCTATGCCAACAGCGTGCTTGGCGCGCGCACGGTCAAGCATCCCGATTTTATGGATCTATTCATCGCCATGACAGGCCGGGCGCCCATGTCTGGCGTCTATGCCGATGACGCAAGGCGGGCCAGACTGATCATCAATGTCGAGCTGCCCTCGAGGCATGACGATGCCTTCTGGCCGATGATGGGCTGGGTGGCTGGACGTCTTGCGCCCGACTGCATCCCGCTCATCCGTGGTCTTGAGGCGGCAGCACCCGATGAAGACGACCTGAAGGCGCTCTGCGCGGCCTTCGGCACGACATCGGCCGGGCCCATGCTTCATGTAGCGGGCGTGACCCCGGAAGCCGACAATGCAGCACTGCCAGATGCCCGGGAAGTCTCCGTTGGACCGGCGGACTTGCTGGAAGCCTGGACCGCCTTCAATCAGGGCGGCGAACAGGTGGAGCTTGTCGCCTTCGGCAGTCCTCACTTCTCAATCGCGGAATGCGGCAAGCTGGCGGAGCTTCTTGAGGGCCGCCAGTGCAAGACCGGTACGACTGCCATTGTGACACTTGGCCGTGATGCGCTTGCCACCGTGCAAGCCGACGGGACGCTCGCGCGCCTGAGACAGGCGGGCGTCAAGGTGGTGGCCGATATCTGCTGGTGCTCGATATCCGAGCCGGTCTTCCCGCCCGAGGCGCGCAATCTCATGACCAATTCGGGCAAATACGCCCATTACGCGCCGGGCCTTTCGGGCCGAACCGTGCGTTTCGGCAGCCTTGCGGAATGTGCCGAGGCGGCGGTCACCGGTTCTGCGCCCAAGGCCCCCCCAGTCTGGCTCGCCTGACTTCCCATTTCCTTCAGGAGAAAGCGCAATGCGCAGTTCGAAGACGGTTCACGTTATATCCGCTCATGCCGAGGGCGAAGTCGGTGATGTAATTGTCGGCGGCGTAACCCCACCGCCCGGCGAAACCCTCTGGGAACAAAGCCGCTTCATTGCCCGCGACGAAACCTTGCGCAATTTCGTGTTGAACGAGCCGCGTGGCGGTGTCTTTCGCCACGTGAACCTGCTGGTGCCGCCAAAGGACCCACGCGCGGATGCGGCCTTCATCATCATGGAGCCGGAAGACACTCCGCCCATGTCCGGCTCGAACTCTATCTGCGTTTCCACCGTGCTTCTGGATGGCGGTATCCTGCCAATGAGCGAGCCGGTGACGGAGCTGACACTGGAGGCACCGGGCGGGCTGGTGAAGGTGCGCGCGGAGTGCCGCAACGGCAAGGCGGAACGCATATTTGTGCAGAACCTGCCGAGTTTTGCAGCGCGTCTCGACGCCGATCTCGAGGTGGAGGGCATCGGCACGCTGAAGGTCGACACAGCCTATGGCGGTGACAGCTTCGTGTTCGTCGATGCTCAAGCGCTGGGCTTTACCCATTCGCCCGACGAAGCGCATGACATGGCAAGGCTTGGCGTGAAGATTACCGCCGCTGCCAATGAGGCGCTGGGCTTCGATCATCCGGACAATCCGGACTGGAAACATATCTCTTTCTGCCTCTTTGCCGGGCCGGTCATGCGCGAGGGCAATGAACTGCGCGCCAATGCAGCTGTCGCGATCCGACCGGGCAAGATCGATCGCTCGCCGACCGGCACCGCACTCAGCGCCCGCATGGCCGTGCTGCATGCGCGGGGGCAGATGACGAAGGATGATCGGCTGACCGCCGTCTCCCTGATCGGTTCAACATTCACGGGTCGGATCGTGAGCGAGACGGAAGTGGGCGGGAAGCTGGCCATCGTTCCCGAGCTTTCGGGACGCGGCTGGATCACCGGCATTCACCAGCACATGCTGGACCCGGACGATCCGTGGCCGGAAGGCTACCGGCTAAGCGACACCTGGGGTGCGCGCTGAGGGTCGTGCGCGCTGGCACATCTCTTTCTGTCATCTTCGTGTTTCTCAGGCCCACCGGTGAAGCTAGGCTCTGTACGTGGGGTCGAATCCGTTCCAGCTTTGAGGTGATGTCATGGGTGTGAATGCACAAGCACGCGTTGATCTTGATAGGTTCTGGGACACGATCCAGACCTCTGCCCGGATCGGCGTGGGGCGGCCGGGTGGTCTGGCACGGCTCACGCTGACGGACGAGGATCGCCAGATGCGCGATCAGTTTGTGAACTGGTGCAAGCAGGCGAAGCTGGAAGTGGAAGTTGACGAGCTTGGCTCGATATTCGCCTGCCGGCCGGGCCGTGAGCCGGATCTGCCGCCTGTCCTTGTCGGCAGTCATCTCGACACGCAGATCAATGGCGGGCGCTATGACGGCATTGCCGGTGTTCTGGCTGGTCTGGAACTCTGCCGCACCCTTGATGAGCTTGACCAACAGACAAAGCGTTCAATTGTCGTCGTGAACTGGACGAACGAGGAAGGTGCGCGTTTCTCCCCACCCATGGCGGCCTCGGGCGGCTTTGTCGGTCGCTATGAGCGCGACTGGATCTACGGACTTGCAGATGACGAGGGCAAGACCTTCGGCGATGAGCTGGAGCGGATCGGCTATCGCGGAACACGCAAGGCGACCGGCCACGCGGTGGACGCCTATTTCGAGCTCCACATCGAGCAGGGGCCGCTCCTGCATGCCGAGAACAAGCAGGTCGGCATCGTGTGTGGCGGTTACCCCAGCCACGGCATGCGGGTTGGCTTTGCCGGCCAAACCGCACATACGGGACCAACCCCGATGGATCTGCGGCACAATGCACTGGTGGCGGCGGCGCGCTGGGCAACGGCGGTTGACGACATTGGCTGGGACTTCGCCGTCCATGACGGCAAGGCCACTGCCGCGCGTCTAGTGGCTTGGCCCAACAAGGCCGGTATCCTCTCGGAAACCTCAGAGGCCGTTTGCGATGTTCGCCATCCCGACGCGATCACCGCTCGGGTAATGGCGGAGAAGATGCGCCGTGCGGCCTTCGAGGCGGGTGCGCGTGCCGGTTGCGAGGTGACCATTCACGATGAATGGCAGTGGGGCGGCGATATCTTCGACGACACACTGGTCGACAGCCTGCGAAAGCAGGCGCAACGCCTTGACTATGACTGGCGGGACATCCAGTCGCAGGCGGGCCACGATGCCTACTTCTTGGCGATGAAATATCCGACCGCCATGGTCTTCACTCCCTGCAAGAACGGCATCACGCACAACAATCACGAGCATTGCGAGCCGCACGATTTCGAACCCGGCCTGAACATACTGCTTCATGCCGTCGTCGAACGCGCGGATCGCTAGGCGGCGACGCTCGCTATCGGCGGTCTTTTCCCGTGGAAAGCTGGCTCCAGAAGTCATAGGCCACGAGCAGGAGCACGAAGCCGACGACCACGAAAAGCGCGGGGCGCGGGACCGAGAAGACGAATATCCCTAGATAACCCGCCAGTGCCGCAAAGGCGATGAGGGCGGTGATGCGGTCAAGCAGCATGGATGTTCTCCTCCCTCATCGTCCGTAAACGAGCTGCGGCAGATAGTAGATGATCGCCGGCACGTTGTAGAGGATGATCATCGCAAGGAAGACCATGCCGACATATGGCAGCGAGCCTGCGAAGATCTGCGTCAGGCGCACATGAGGCGGTGCGATGCCCTTCAGGTAGTAGGCTGACATGGCCATGGGCGGCGTCAGGAACGAGGTCTGCAGGTTGAGCGCGATCAGGATGCCGAAAAACAGCGGGTCGATGTCGAACATCGGCAGAAGCGGCAGGAAGATCGGCACGAAGATGATGATGATCTCCGACCATTCCAGCGGCCAGCCAAGCAGGAAGATGATGAGCTGGGCGAGCAGCAGGAACTGCAGCGGTGTCAGGTCGAGCCCCTGCACGAATTCGCTGACCAGATGCTCGCCGCCGAGATAGGAAAACACCGAAGCGAATACCCAGGAGCCGACAAAGAGCCAGCAGACCATCGCGGTCGTCTTCACCGTCAGATAGACGGATTCCTGCAGGCGCTTCCATGTCAGCGCACGATAGGCCATAGCGAGCAGCAGGCCGCCCAGCGCGCCGATTGCAGCGGCTTCCGACGGGGTGGCGAAGCCGAACAGGATTGCACCTAACACCGCGACGATCAGGAATGCGAGCGGGAAGAAGGATGTCAGGAGCATCCAGACGACCTGGAAGGCCGTCACGTCGTCTCCAAGCTTTTCCGGCTTTGGCGCGAGTTGCGGCTGCAGCATGGCGCGTACGACGACATAGACTAGGTACATGCCTGCCAACAGAAAGCCCGGCAGCAATGCACCTGCATAAAGGCGCACGATGGAAACGCCGGAGGTCGCGGCATAGACGATCAGCATGATCGAGGGCGGAATGAGAATGCCGAGCGTGCCGCCGGCGCATATGACGCCCGCTGCAAGCGAGGTGTCGTAACGCGCTTTCAGCATTGCAGGGAAGGCGAGCAGCCCCATGAGCGTGACGACCGCGCCCACGATACCCGTCGCCGTCGCAAAGAGCGCGCAGGTGATAAGCGCCGCCACGGCCATGGAGCCTGGCAATCTGCGGGTGGTGACACTCAGTGTCTGGAACAGGCGGTCGACGATATTCGCCCGCTCCACCACATAGCCCATGAACAGGAACAGCGGCACGGCGGTCAGGACATCGTTGGCCATGACCGAATAGGTCTGGTTGACGAAAAGATCGAAGACCCGGTTGTTGAAGAAGCCGCCGATATAGTTCTGGATCAGCGTAAAAGTGTCGGCGTCCTGCTGGAGCGCACGCGTGTAGGGCATCCACATGCGGTCGGCATCGAAATAGGCGTAGTAGCCGAAGATGATCCCCATCGCCATCAGAGTAAAGGCAATCGGGAAACCGAGAAGAATGATAAAGATGAAGATGCCGAGCATCGCCACGGCGACTTGGGGATCAGTCATCGACGCGGCTCCTTGGGCTCAACAATGTCGACAGCTTCGCTACCGTGTCGCAGCGCTTCCGCACCTTCCTTCTGAAGGATTTCCTCAAGCTCCTGCACGTCCTGTGCATGAGGCGGCCATTCGCCAGTGCGGATGGTGATGATGCAGCGGAAGACCTGCGCGATGCCCTGTATGACGAGCAGGATACCGGCCGCGATGATGATCGTCTTGAACTGGTAGATCGGCACATTGGCCGGGCTCATATTCGAGACTTCCAGATAGCGCCATGAGCGGCTGGCATATTTCCAGCCTGCGAATATCAACGCCAGGACACCGGGAAAGAAGAACAGGAAGTAGAGTACCAGCTCCACCTTGGCCTGCGTGCGTTCCGACCAGAGCCGGTAGAGAAAGTCACCGCGCACATGTCCGTCACGCGACAATGTATAGGCGCCGGCCATCATGAACAGCGTTCCATACAGGATGTAGGTGAGATCAAAGGCCCAGACCGTTGGCGCGCGGAACGCGTAGCGGACAACGACCTCGTAGCTGACGGCCAGTGTCATCAGGACCACGCACCAGGCAAAGGCCTTGCCGAACCATGCGGAGACGGTGTCGGCGAAATGAATATAGCGCTGCATCGTGAAAATCTGCTCCCGATCGGCTGTGTTCCCAATCAGCCGCTTGTGGCAAGCGGGCCGTCAGCCTTTCTGGTGACGGCCCGTTCCCGCTGGCGCTGCAGCCCCCCACTGCAGCGCTGCCCTCCCGTGTTCTAGAAGTCGATCTTGCCCGGGAAGTAGTGGTTGTAAGCCAGCTTGTAGTCCGGCGCATTCATGAGCGTGTAGTAGACCACGCGCTCGCACCAAGCCTTCTGGCTGTCCACGACCTTGGCGAAGAATTCATCCTGCATGAGGTCGGGCAGGATCTTGTCCCAGGCATCAAGCTGAACCTTGAGCACATCCTCCGGCGTGCGCTGGACATTGACACCCGACTCTTCCTGCAGCGTCTTCAGATCGGCGGAATACTGGTCCATCGCGAGTGCGGTATTGGCCAGATGCGTGGCTTCAACGGCATATTTGAGGATGGCCTGGAGGTCGGGTTCAAGGCTCTCATAACGGTCGCGGTTGAAGATGAACTCGAAGCTCTCGCTCGCCTGGTGGTAGGAGGACAACATGTAGTTCTTCGCCACATCCTGTGCGCCGAAGCGTTTGTCCGAGGTCGGGTTGTTGAACTCGAAGGCATCGATGACGCCGCGCTCCATCGCGGGCACGATCTCGCCGCCGGGAAGCTGGGCGACACTTGCGCCCATGGACTGGAAAAGATCGGCCGCCAGACCAACCGTGCGGTATTTCAGGCCCTGAAGCTGATCGGCACTTTCAATCGGTTCCTTGAACCAGCCAAAGGGCTGGGCCGGCATGCCGAAGGCGAAGAAGCCGACAACGTTGAGACCCAGAATGTCCTGGGTAAGTTCGCGATAAAGGTCATAGCCGCCGCCATGATACATCCAGGCAATCATCTGCGTAGCGTCAGCACCGAAGACAGGGCCGGTGCCGAACAGCGATGCGGCCTTGTGCTTGCCGTACCAATAGACCGGAACATCATGAGCGGCATCGAGAATGCCGTCATGGCAGGCATCCTGCACCTGGAAGGCACCCACGACCGCGCCTGCAGGCAGAAGATCGATCTTCAGGCGTCCGCCGGACATGGCGTCAACGCGTTCGACATATTGCTTGGCCATGTCCTGGAAGACATCGGACGCCGGCCAAGCCGACTGCATCTTCAAGGTGATGGGGGCCTGAGCCAATACGGCGGGTGCCGCCAATGATCCAGCTGCCGCTGCACCAGCCGCCGTGGTGGCCGTGCCGAGGAACTTACGGCGTGAATAGGATTTCTCTGTCATGCACTTCTCCTCCCGTTGCCGCTCGTCATTCTTGTTGCTTTTCGAGCATGCGGACATTTTCCGCTGAAACAATCATGCAAGAAAAGATTGCAGGAGAGGAAGTGGAAGAGTGTTTTCTAATACTAAAGTATTAGGGATAGGCGCTTTTCGGGTGGTATTCCCGCGGCTGAGATGATGCGTTACAAGCTTGGCATCAACACCCGTGGGACAAACTCCATGAACTTTATTCCCGATAGCGCGACCATCATCCAGTTCGCCATCGCCACCTTCATCTTGTCGATTACGCCAGGACCCGACATGACGCTGTTTGTCGGGCGTGCGCTTTCGCAGGGACGCGCTGCCGGATTTGCCTGCATGTTTGGCGCAATGTCCGGGATTGTCATCCACACGGCACTGGTGGCGCTGGGGCTTTCCGCCCTGATTGTCGCGTCGCCAGAGGCATTCTTCGCGCTGAAGATCTTTGGTGCGGGTTATCTGCTTTGGCTGGCCTTTCAGGCCATCCGCCACGGCTCCGCCTTCAAGCCCGAAGCCGAAGGGAAAGCGGAACGCTCACTCTTCAAGAACTGGGCGACTGGGCTTGGCATCAACCTGCTCAACCCGAAGATCATCCTGTTTTTCATGACCTTCCTGCCGCAGTTCGTCTCGGCCAGTGATCCGCATGCTCCGGGCAAGCTCTTCTTCCTTGGCCTGATGTTCATACCGCTGGCGCTGCCGGTGACAGCACCCATGGTGCTGGCAGCCGATGGCTTTTCCAGGCTGTTACGCAAAAGCCCGCGGATCGCGCGCATCATCGACTGGCTGTTCGCCGGTGTCTTCTCGGCTTTTGCGCTGAAGATACTGACCGCACAGGCGCGATAAGGATCGGGCAAAGCGGCGGACAAGCCGCCCCGGCATTATCCTTCGCCGGCGACGGCCGCTTCTTCCAGCTTCATGCGCTCGGCCTTCTTCATCCGCTCCGAGGCGGATTTAAGCTGGCCGCAGGCGGCGAGAATATCGCGGCCGCGCGGGGTGCGGATCGGGGAGGCGTAGCCGGCGCGGTTCACATAGTCCGCGAATTTCTCGATCTGCTCCCAGTCCGAGCACTCATAATCCGTGCCGGGCCACGGGTTGAAGGGGATCAGGTTAATCTTCGCCGGAATGCCCTTGAGCATCCGCACAAGAGCGCGCGCATCTTCCATGCTGTCATTGACGCCCTTGAGCATCACATATTCGAAGGTGATGCGGCGGGCATTGGAGAGGCCGGGATAGTCGCGGCAGGCCTGCATCAGCTTTTCCAGCGGATACTTCTTGTTGATCGGCACCAGCAGATTGCGCAGATCATCGCGCACGGCATGCAGGGAGATCGCCAGCATGACGCCGATTTCTTCGCCGGTGCGATAGATTTCCGGCACCACGCCGGAGGTGGAAAGCGTGATGCGGCGCTTGGAGAGTGACAGGCCTTCACCATCGGAAGCGATCAGCAGCGCCTGCTTCACGTTCTCGAAATTGTAGAGCGGTTCGCCCATGCCCATCATGACGATATTCGTCACCTTGCGGCCTTCGGCGGGCACGATTGCGCCATCGGGCGTATCGGCGTCGGGGAAGTCGCCCAGCCGGTCGCGCGCGATCAGGAGCTGGTCGAGGATTTCGCCAGGCGTGAGATTGCGCACCAGCTTCTGGGTGCCGGTGTGGCAGAAGGTGCAGGTGAGCGTGCAGCCGACCTGCGAGGAGATGCAAAGCGTGCCGCGCCCTTCTTCGGGGATGTAGACCGTTTCGACATCCACCGGACGCCCCGCGCCCCGGGCGGGAAAACGCAAAAGCCACTTGCGGGTGCCATCCTGCGAAATCTGCTCTTCCACGATCTCCGGGCGTGCGACCGTAAAGTGCTCGTCGAGCTTCGTGCGCAGTTCCTTGGAGATGTTGAACATCTGCGAGAAATCGGAGACACCGCGCACATAAAGCCAGTGCCAAAGCTGGCGCACGCGCATGCGCGTCTGGCGCTCGGGCACACCGATTTCGGCCAGCGCCTCGGCCATTTCCTCGCGGGAAAGACCGATCAGCGATTTCTTCTCAGGGGCTGCAGTCGGGCGCAGCCGGTCACGCGCTTGAGGCGTGGTGATGTCGAGTGTCAGGGCCATGTGTCACGCTATGGGTCAGCGGGTGGCGGAACAGGTCTTCGCCACCGGTTATAAAACGGTTGGGCGGCACATAGCACGACTTGGCCAGCGCGTCACCTCATGGCAGCCATGTAGTAACGCGCAGGCGCAATGCCTAGAGATAAAGCAGCGACCGGCCCTTTTCGTTGAAGAGATGCATCTTTGCAGGATCGGCGGTCACGGTGATCGGTGCATGGCGGTCGATCTTCTGCACGCCCTGCAGCTTCAGGACCATCGGCTCCTCGCTGCCTTCGACATCGATATAGACATTGGTCACCTCACCGAGCGACTCCACGATATTCACTTCGCCATCAATTAGGCCGTTGTCACCGCTGGCAATGCTTAGATCTTCAGGGCGGATGCCAAAGCTGACGGGGGCGCCTTCCATGTCAGGTTTGGAGGGGATCGGGACGCTGACCGTCCGGTTTCCGATGCGCACGAGCGTTACCGGTCCAGACTTCTCAATTTTTGCCGGCAGGATGTTCATGGCTGGAGAACCGATGAACTGGGCCACGAACAGGTTCGCCGGTCGCTCGTAAAGCTCGATCGGCGCGCCGACCTGCTCGATATATCCAGCGGAGAGAACCACTATGCGATCCGCCAGCGTCATGGCTTCGACCTGATCGTGGGTGACATAGATCATGGTCGAGTCCGGCAGCGATTCCTTGAGCTTGGCGATCTCGATGCGGGTGGCAACGCGCAGCGCAGCATCGAGATTGGAAAGCGGTTCGTCAAACAGGAACACCTTCGGATCGCGGCAGATGGCACGGCCGATGGCGACACGCTGGCGCTGGCCGCCTGAAAGCGCCTTTGGCAGACGTCCCAGATAGGGCGTGAGCTGCAGGATCTCGGCAGCTGCCGTCACGCGCTTTTCGATCTCTGCCTTGGGCGCCTTGGCAATCTTCATGCCAAAGGCCATGTTGTCGTAGACGGTCATGTGCGGGTAGAGCGCATAGGACTGGAAGACCATGGCGATGCCGCGCTGGGAGGGCGGGATATCGTTGACGCGCTGGTCGTCGATATACATGTCGCCGGACGAGATTGCCTCAAGGCCCGCAATCATGCGCAGAAGCGTGGATTTCCCGCAGCCCGAGGGACCGACAAAGACCACGAATTCGCCCGGCGTGATCTCGAGATCGATGCCGTGGATGACTTCGGTCGAACCGTAGCTCTTTTTTATGTCTTTCAGAACGACGCCCGTCATTTAAGCTCCCCCATCCTGTGAAACCGCGATCCAGTAGCCATAGGGCTCAAGTTTCAGCCGTCCATCTTCTTCCGTGGTGCCAACCGAGAAGCCCGGCACTGGCGAGAAGTTGCCTTGTGGGCGATCATGGATGGCGGTTTCATCCTTCATGTTTATGACAACAGTCATGGTGCTGTCGTTGAATCTGCGCTCAAAGGCAAGAATGGCGTCATCCTCTCCCGTGAAGCGAAGATTGCCCTTGCGCAGCACCGCGTGTTCGCGGCGCAGTTCGATCAGTTTGCGATAGTGATCGAGCAATGTGCCTTCGCGGTCGAGTTCCGACACGGCTAGACGCAGATGTTCTGCTGGAACCGGCAGCCACGGCTTGCCGGTGCTGAACCCCGCATTCTTCTCACCTGCCTCCCAGACCATGGGCGTGCGGCAGCCGTCACGACCCTTGAACTCCGGCCAGAAGGTGATGCCGTAGGGGTCCTGCAGGTCTTCGAAGGAGAGCACGGCTTCGGTCAGGCCTAGCTCCTCGCCCTGATAGATACAGGCCGATCCGCGAATGGTCATCAAGACGGTAGCGACCATGCGCAGATAGGCGTCGCGGTCCTCAACCTTGTCTGCCCAGCGCGTCGCATGACGTTCAACATCGTGGTTCGAGAAGCTCCAGCACGACCAGCCGTCCGCAGCACAGCCGTCGAAATGGGTGAGCGTGTGGCGGATACTTCCAGGCGTCAGCGGTTCGGGTGCGAGGAAGTCGAACGAGTAGCACATATGCACCTTGTCGCCGCCGCTCGTATATTCGCCGATCAGCTCCATTCCGCGATGGCTCTCGCCCACTTCGCCGACGGCCATTGCGCCCGGATATCCGTTCAGAAGCTTGCGGAAGCGGCGCAGGAATTCGACATTCTCGGGACGGTTCTTGTCATAGACATGCCGCTGATAGCTGTAGGGATTGACCGTCGGCGCGCTGACCGCGTTGCGCTCATGAGGCGCAAGTGCCGGGTTATCCTCAAGCCCCTGGCTGTGGAAGAAGAAGTTGAGCGTGTCGAGACGGAAGCCGTCCACGCCGCGGTCCAGCCAGAAGCGGGCCGTGTCCAGAACCGCTTGTTGCACCTCCTCGTTATGGAAGTTCAGGTCTGGCTGGCTGGTGAGGAAGTTGTGCAGGTAATATTGCTGGCGCGTCGTGTCCCACGCCCATGAAGAGCCGCCGAAGACGGAGAGCCAGTTGTTGGGCGGCGTGCCATCGGGCTTCGGGTCGGCCCAGACATACCAGTCGGCCCTGGCATTGTCGCGGCTGGAGCGGCTTTCGGCAAACCAGGGGTGCTGGTCGGATGTGTGGGAATAGACCTGATCGATGATGATCTTCAGGCCAAGCCGATGGGCCTCCGCGATCATCGAATCGAACTCGGCCAGTGTTCCGAACATCGGGTCGATGTTGCGATAGTCGGAAATGTCGTAGCCGAAATCCTTTTGCGGCGACTTGAAGAAGGGTGAGATCCAGACCGCATCCACGCCCAGCGAGGCGATATAGGGCAGGCGGCGCGTGATTCCTGGCAGATCGCCAATGCCGTCGCCGTTGGAATCCTGGAAGGAGCGCGGATAGATCTGATAGATGACGGCACCGCGCCACCAGTCATGGTCAGGGTCAAGCTGATGAGCCTTGGCGCTGTCGGGAATTTTCTGGATCATGTTCATGTAGTGTCAGCCGCCTTTGACGGAGCCGGCGAGAAGGCCGCGCACCAGATAGCGTTGGAGTGCGAAGAAGACGATGATCGGCACCACGATGGCCACGAAGGCCGATGCCGTGAGGATTTCCCAGTTTCCGCCCCGAGAACCCAGAAGTTCGCGCAGGCGCCCGGTCAGCACGAGCTGTTCCTCGTTATTGCCGAGAAAAACCGTGGCCACGAGAAGGTCGTTCCAGACCCACAGGAACTGGAAGATCGCGAAGGAGGCGAGAGCCGGGAAGGAGAGCGGCAGGATGATCTTGCCGAAGATTTCGAAATCGGAAGCGCCGTCGACCCGGGCGCTTTCGATAATCTCGCGGGGCAGTCCGGAGATGTAATTGCGGAGCAGATAAACGGCCAGAGGCAGGCCGAAGGCGGTATGGGCAAGCCAAATGCCGATGAAGGATTTGCCGACGCCGATTTCGTTGTAAAGCCGCAAGAGCGGTATGAGCGAAACCTGCAGGGGCACAACCAGCAGGCCGACAACCGTCGCCAGCAGCAGAGCCCGTCCGGGGAACTGCATCCAAGACAGGGCATAAGCTGCATAGGCTGCGATCAGAATCGGAATGACGGTCGCGGGTATTGTCACCGTCATCGTGTTCAGGAAGCTCTTGCCGATACCTTCGGAGAAGAGAACGCGTTCGTAGTTCTCAAGCGTGAACTTCGGTGGCTCTACACTGGCGACGAATATGCGCTGGCCCCGACGACCTTCCGGCTGCTCGTAGTAGACAAGGCGGTAGTCGCCATTTTCCTGCACGCTCAACACACCGCCATCGCGAAGCTCAGCTTGCGCGCCGGCCTCGAATGCGTTCGGCTCGCGCGAGGAGAAGCCGAATGCAGCAGCCGTTCCGCTGCCGCTTTCAAAGACATTGCCGGAAAGGACCCATTGGCCGTTTTCCTCGACAGCATCTTCAGGCGCGTCGGTGCGCGCGACGATGTTGCGTTCAGAACCGGTAAGCGAGGTCCACCAGCCGCTGACGGCAAGCTGGTCCTTGTCGCGGAAGGAGGAGACGAGAATGCCGAAGGTCGGCAGGGTCCAGAGCGCCACGAGGAAAAGGACGCTGAGATTGACAGCCCAGCTCAGCGCCGGGCGTTTTCCGACCACGCCGCTCATCGCATGTCCTTCCGTGCTTCGCGAATGTTCCAGATCATGATGGGTATGACCATCGCCATGATGACCAGCGCGATGACCGAGGCGCGGCCGAAGTCTAGCCCGCGGAACATCCAGTCAAACATGTAGTTGGCAAGCACCTGCGTGCCCCATTGGCCGTTGGTCATGGCAAGCACGATGTCGAAGACCTTCAGAACGAGGATCGTGATCGTGGTCCAGACCACGGCGATGGTGCCCCAGATTTGCGGGACCTTGATCTTGTAGAAGATCTGGAACGGCGAAGCCCCGTCGATGATCGCAGCTTCGATTGTCTCTTCGGGTATGCCGCGCAGTGCGGCAGACAGGATGACCATGGCAAAGCCGGTCTGGATCCAGATCAGCACGATCATCAGGAAGAAGTTGTTCCAGAAAGGCACCGTTATCCAGGCCTGTGGCTCGAAGCCGAGGCCGGTGACGATGGCGTTCAGGAGCCCGATCTGCTCCGAGCCTTCTGCCCGGTAGTCATAGATGAATTTCCAGATGACGCTGGCGCCGATGAACGAGATCGCCATGGGCATGAATATCAGGCTCTTGGCCACATTGCCCCAGGAGATGCGGTCGGTCAGCGTTGCCGCGATCAGCCCGAAGAAGGTCGAGGCCGCTGGCACGACGAGCAACCACAGGAAGTTGTTGCGCACGCTCTCGCGGAAAGCCTGATCCCCCATCAGCCAGCTGTAATTCGCGGTGCCTACCCAGTTCTCGCCGCGCGGTCCGTGAAAGCTGAGGATCAGAGAGTTGATCACCGGGTAGACGAGATAGATACCAAGGATGACCACCGCTGGCCCGAGGAAGAGCCATGGGCGGATGGCATTGGCGCGTGTCAGATTGGTGGCGATATTCTGGCCGCGTGCGGGATAGATCATGTCGAGGATCGCATTAGATCCCCAGAAATAGCCGAAACAGGCTGCCACACCGAGCACCATCACGAGAACGGCGTTCAGGAGGTTGGAGTCAGGCAGGATTGCGCTGATGGCGAAAAATGCGCCTGCGGCCACGGCCGCGCTGGTGATGATGCCTGCCAGCATGATCACGACTGCAAGAAGGCCGGTTTTCAGGAACGCGCCAATCTGAGCCGCGTTTCCCGCCGGCGCCGAGCTCGCATCGGTGGATACCACGATACTCCCTCCGTCCTTACATGCTCATTTCATGAGCAAGAGACAGTGTGCCATTTTCAGTGACTGGGAAAAGAAAAATCTTCAGCGCAAAAGGCAGGGGCGATTATGCGCCCCTGCCTTGCGGGGAGGACTTTACTTGATGGAGTCCCATTCCTTCTGGATGTCAGAGGCGACATCTTCGGCAGACTTGCCGCCGACATAGTCGATCATGCCGGTCCAGAAGGCGCCGGCGCCGATCTTGCCGGGCATCAGGTCGGAGGCGTCGAAGCGGAAGGTGGTCGCTTCGAGCAGAATCTCGCCCTGCTTCTTCATGGCGTCATTGGCATAGGCATCGGTGTTCACGCCGGTGTGGGCGGTGAGGAAGCTCGACTGCGCCATCCAGAGTTCATGCGCGATCGGGGTCTTCAGGAACTCGATGAAGGCGCGAGCGGCTTCAGATTCCTCGGTAATGGCGAATACGGTGCCTGCACCCAGAACCGGCTTGCCGAGATCCTTCTCGGAGGATTCGGGCATGTAGAAGAAGTCGGCATCCACGCCCAGTTCCGTCCCTTCGGGGAAGAAGCCCGGGATGAAGCTTGCCTGATGGTGCAGGTAGCACTTCGGCGGAGCGGCGAAGAGGCCCTTCGGGCTGTCGCGGAAGTCGGTCGAGACCACGCCCTCGGTGCCGCCATCGGCATAGTCGTCATTCTTGGCGAACCAGCCGAACTCGTCGATCACCTTGACGATCCGTTCGTCGTTGAACGGAATCTCGTTCGAAACCCACTGATCGTAAACTTCGGGCGATTCCATGCGCAGCATCAGGTCTTCGACCCAGTCGGTGGCGGGCCAGCCGGTCGCACCGCCCGAGCCGAGGCCGATGCACCAGGGCGTCTCGCCATCTTCGGCGATCTGCTGGGTCAGTTCCTTCAACTCTTCAAGCGTGGTGGGAACCTCGTAGCCTGCATCTTCGAAGTTCTCCGGCACATACCAGACGAGGGACTTCACGTCCGCCTTGAAGGGGAATGCGTAGAAGGCTTCGTTGCCGTCTTCACCGGCATAGGTGCCGAGCTTTACCCAGGATTCGCCCGCGGCATAGTTCTCCGCAAGCCAGCTTGCGGTTTCCTCGCCAAGCGGAACGAGGTGACCCTGTTCGGCAAGGTTGGCTGCAAGACCGGGCTGAGGGAATACCGCGATATTCGGTGCGCTGCCGGCCTGCGTGTCAATCACGATCTGCTGCTCGAAGGAGTCGGAGCCGGTGTAATCGACATCGACACCAGTTGCTTCCTCGAAATAGGCGACGACGGATTCGAACAGTTCCTCGTCGGCGGACAGCCATGGGCCGAAAATGCTCAATTTCTGACCGGAGAGGTCGTGTGCCGACTTGAATTCCTCAAAGCTTTCCCAATTGAACTGCTCTCCCTCTCCAACCGGGAATTTCAGTTCCTGGGCGTAAGCTGCACTGCTGAAAAGCGCCAGTGCCAGCGCGGTTGCCAGTGATCCTCGAACTTTCGACATGCTCATGGGTCTCCTCCGCGAGCGGCCGCTTCTGCAGCCAGACGAAACTTGTAGCCACCGACAAACGCGGCGGCCAGGTTACACCAAAACTTCAAAGCGCTTTGGAAAACCGAGCATGGTTTCTCTTTGGCCGAGAGTCAAGTCGCCATCGCATCTGCAGGCTGCAATCGCCTGTATGCAATGATAATGCAGACATGGCAGTGAGAAATGGTCTTTCTGCTCCGGGCTTGATTTGCGCGCGCGCTTCGTGAATAGTTTTCAAAGCGCTTTGAGGGAGCCGAGAATTGAGCAGGGAAACCGTTAATCTGAAGCAGCTGGCTGCAGCCCTTGGTCTGTCGCAGACCACGGTGTCGCGTGCACTGAACGGTTTCCCCGAGGTCAGCGAGCGCACGCGTGAACGCGTCGTTGCTGCCGCCGACAAGCTCAATTATCGACCGAGCGCGAGTGCGGCCAGTCTTGCGACTGGCAAGGCGCGCACTATCGGCCATGTGGTGCCCCTGGCAGAGCACATGATGATCAACCCGCATTTCTCCGACTTTCTGGCGGGTGCAGGCGAAGTCTATGCACGCTCCGGATATGAGATGTTGATCCGGGTCGTATCGGCAGAAGACGAACTGGGGGTCTATCGGGATCTGGCACGGACCGGTCGGGTCGACGGCTTCGTGGTTCATGGCCCCTTGTCCGATGATCCGCGCATTCCGCTTTTGTCGTCCCTCAATGTGCCATTCGTGGTGCATGGACGCTGCAGTCATGCCGACAGCAATTTCTCCTTCATGGATGTGAACAACAAGGAAGCTTTCAGGCGCGCGACAGATTTTCTTCTTGATCTTGGTCATCGCCGCATGGCGCTCATCAACGGTCTTGAGACCATGAACTTCGCAAGCCGACGCAGACAGGGTTTCGAGGAGGCCTTCGAGTCACGCGGCCTTGAGGCGGATGCCGAACTCATATTCGGCAGGGATATGGTTGAGCCCTACGGCTACGAAGTCGGGCGAACTGTCCTTGGCGCGCCCAATCGACCCACGGCAATCCTGCTCTCCAGCATGCTTCCCGCGATCGGACTTGTCAGGGCCATGGGGGAGCTTGGTCTGAAGGCGGGCGAAGATGTCTCGATCATCGTCTTTGACGATCAGCTCTCATTCCTGCAGTCAAGCGACACGATGCGCGGCGTGCCCTTCTTCACCGTCATGCGTTCCTCGATCCGCGCTGCGGGACAACGTGTGGCGGAGATGTTGATGGAGCAGATCAACACTCCTGATGCCGAGCCAATCCATGAGCTCTGGGAGGCCGAGTTCGTGCTTGGCCGTTCCACCGGTCCGGTTCCACCTAGAACGCATTGAACTCCAGACATTTTCATCCGGGATTAGCGACATGACCAGCACATTCAGCAGGGACAGGCTCGACTTCACACGCGCCAACATGCCTGAGGATTTCCAGTTCGGCGTGGCGGCGTCGAGCTATCAGATAGAGGGATCTAAATTCGGCGGCTGCGGTCGCTCGCATTGGGACGATTTTGCCGCCACGCCGGGAAATACGGCCCGTGGCGAGGACGGGTCGCTTGCCTGCGATCACTATCATCGCTGGGCAGAGGATCTCGATCTGGTGCGTGATGCGGGCCTTGACTGCTACCGCTTCTCGATCTCCTGGGCGCGGGTGCTGCCGGAAGGGCGCGGGCAGGCCAATCAGGAGGGTATCGACTTCTATGAGCGGCTGGTAGACGGGATGCTGGAGCGCGGCATCAAGCCGTTTGCCACACTCTACCACTGGGATCTTCCATCTCCGCTGGCGGATCTTGGCGGATGGCGCAATCGCGACATTGCCTCCTGGTTTGCCGATTACACCGACGTGATCATGCGGCGCATCGGTGACCGTGTGCACGCCACTGCGCCGATAAATGAGCCGTGGTGTGTTGCCTGGCTCAGCCACTTCATGGGCCACCACGCACCGGGCCTGCGAGATATCCGCGCCACCGCACGGGCCATGCATCACGTGCTCCTGGCGCATGGGCGGGCGACGCAGGCGATGCGGGCACTGGGTATGAAGAATCTCGGTCTCGTGACCAATTTCGAATATGCCGAGCCTGCCGACGAAAGCGCCGAAGCGAAGGCTGCAGCTCATCTCTATGATGGCATCTATAACCGTTGGTTCCTCGATGGCGTCTTCAAGAAGTCCTATCCGCAGGAGGTTCTGGCCGGGCTCGGTCCGAATATGCCGGAAAACTACGAGCAGGATTTCGACATCATCGCCGAACCGGTCGACTGGGTGGGAATCAACTACTATACGCGCAAGCTGATCGCGCCCGACGGCACGAACCAGTTCCCCGCCCTAAAGGAAGTGGAAGGCCCGCTGCCCAAGACGCTGATGGACTGGGAAATCTATCCCGAAGGCCTCGACTTCTTCATGCGCCGCGTACACGAGGACTACGCGCAGGGTCTGCCAATCTACATAACCGAAAACGGCATGGCTTCGCCCGATATGGCAAAGGACGGTGCCGTGCACGATCCGGACCGGATCCAGTTCCTGAATGCCCATCTGGCGAAGGTGCACAAAGCTGTTGAAGATGGGCTGCCGATCAAGGGCTACTTCATCTGGTCGCTGCTCGACAATTACGAATGGGCTCTGGGTTACGAGAAGCGCTTCGGACTTGTTCATGTCGATTTCGACACATTGTCGCGCACGCCAAAAGCCTCCTGGCACGCGTTGAAAGAAGCGCTGAAGGCAGAGTAGAAGAAGAAAACCGCCAAAAGCAGGGGAAGCCTCGATCATGGTTCTGTTCGCATCCGTCTTTCCCCTTTTGTGCTGGCTTCTTTACGTCATGCTTGCCAGCCTTCTGGAGACGGTGCGGCCTTCGCTGTCCATGATCATGAGCCGCCACCGGCGGCGGTGGGTGGAGAATGCGATCCATCGCGAGACTCCGCTGGACGCGATCCTGTCGGGCAATCTGATGAGTTCGGTGTCCTTCTTCGCTTCCACCACGGTACTCATCATTCTGGCGCTGTTTGCGGTGCTCGGGCAGGTTTCCTCGGTTGTGGAGGCGGTCAACATCATCCAGCCGGAAAGCGGGATAGGGAAGGCGGATGTCGAGAGGCACCTGATCCTTGTTCTGATCATGTTCGTTCTGGCCTTTCTGGCCTTCACGCTCTCGCTGCGCCAGTTCAACCATTTCTGCATCATGCTTGGGGCCGCCGATCACTCGCAGGCGAGCGATCCGGAAGAGATTTTTGTCATTACCGCGCTCAACACGCTGGGCGCACGCAATTTCAACCAAGGCATCCGCGCCTACTATTTCGCCCTTGGCATGGTTGCATGGTTCATTTCGCCGCTTGCAGCCATTGCCACCACGGCGCTCATTTTCGGCTCGATTCTTTATCGCGAATTCTTCTCCTCAGCCCGCACTTTGGTGCAGAACCTGAAAATCAGGAAACTCGATCAGAAGAGTTGAGACGCGCGCGTTAATTCTATCGCAAACCGGATGGTGTAGTTCCGGTTGCAGAAGGTCGCGCGCTTTGGGCGGGGCAGCACCAACAGGCAGAGACAATGACGAATTTCGTACCGGTGATCATTTGTGGTGGCGCAGGCTCCAGGCTGTGGCCGCTTTCGCGGGAAAACCATCCCAAGCCGCTCATCAAGCTGGGTGACGGGCTCTCGCTGGTCCAGCACGCGCTGAAGCGCGCTATGGGGCTGCCGGGCGCGCAGGATCTGATCACGGTGACCAACCGCGATCTCTTCTTCGCGATGGAAGACGAGTACCGGCAGATGGACTGCCAGCCGCGCCAGGCGCGCTATCTTCTGGAATCGGAAGGGCGCAACACCGCTGCGGCGATCGCGCTTGCCAGTCTGGATGCGGTGCAGGCATTTGGCGATGACGTCATTCTCTGCGTTCTGCCGGCAGACCACGTGGTGGCTGACACTGCCGCCTTCGGCAAGGCCGTCGAACGGGCGCAGCAGCTTGCCTCTGAGGGCAGGCTCGTCACATTCGGCATCCGTCCCGACCGCGCCGAGACGGGTTACGGCTATATAGAAGCCGATGGCGAGGATGTTAGACAATTCGTCGAAAAGCCGGATGCCGAAACGGCTGAAAGCTACCTCAAGTCCGGTCGCTTCCTCTGGAACGCCGGCATGTTCTGCTTCAAGGCGAGTGTGATGATCTCGCTCATGGAGCAGTTCTGCCCCGATATTCTCGACGGAACGCGTGGGGCTTTGACTGCTGGTCGCACGACCAGTGGTGATGGTCTTGCGCAGGTAACGGTCGATCCGGAAAAGTTTGCGGAGATACGCTCGGATTCCATCGACTATGCGGTGCTTGAGAAGGCACCCAATGTTGCCGTTGTGGCCTGCGACATCGGCTGGAACGATATCGGTTCCTGGTCGGCGCTTGGCGAGCAGTTCGATCGCGACGAGAGCGGCAATCTGATCGACGGCAATGTGAGTGCTGTAAATTCGAGCAACAATGTCGTCAGCGGCAGTGGTCGCCTGGTCGGTCTTGTTGGTGTGGAAGATCTCATCATCGCCGACACGCCGGATGCGCTTCTGGTTGCCAGCCGCGAGAGTGCGCAAGATGTGAAGCTGCTTTACAACCGGCTCAAGGAAGCGGGTGATGAAACACACCGCATCCACAGCACCGCGCATCGCCCCTGGGGCTCCTATACGGTTCTGGAGGAAGGGCCGCGTTTCAAGATCAAGCGCATCGAGGTGAAGCCGGGCGCCAGCCTGTCGCTCCAGATGCATCACCACCGGGCCGAGCATTGGGTCGTGGTGTCCGGCACGGCAAAGGTCGTGAATGGCGAACGTGAATTGATGCTGACGACCGACCAATCCACCTACATACCCTGCGGTGCCAAGCACCGGTTGGAAAATCCGGGCGTGTTGAAGCTGGTTCTGATCGAGGTCCAGACCGGTGACTATCTGGGTGAGGATGACATCGTCCGCTTTGACGATGTCTATGGCCGAGGCTGAAGCCGACTGCTTCCCGAAAACCAACGGGGGCCGCGACAGCCTTGGCTGACCGCGACCCCCGCCTGGGAGGAAGTATGTTCTGGTACTGAAACAGTGTCCCAGATGACTATGTTGCACATCGGTACGCTTGGGGGCGTGTATCGAGTACGATCGGTATGAATGCGGAGCTGTCGGGTTTGCCTTCCTTCCGTGTCGCATGGGCGTCACGGTGAGCTTCGTCATTGAAATGTAATTCGTAATAATAATTCGATAAAATTTTTATACTTAAAAATACATGCGATCCCTCATGATTTCGTCGGCAGGATCGCGTTTAGAAAAGGTGTCATCTTGACGTATACAAGTATAGTGTAAACATTGTCGCACCCGAGGGGCTGTGACAATGCGTTGCCGGATGGATGTTGGCAGTGTGGGAGCTGGCGGGGGTCGGCTCGGGCGGTAGATTGTGCCTGCTGCAAGACCTGCCTTGTCTCGGTGAAGGGGGAAGGGGCATCCGTGTTGGTTGCTAAGCCAGGGACGCGATCCCTGCATATGCAGCCGAATCACTTGGTGCGCCCAAGCATTTAAATCATGGGTTGTATTCGCCTCTTTACACCGATTGGTTGCAATTCTTTGTTAATTGGCATCCAGATGGTGTCGCACGCCCTTCTAAATTCGGCTTTCAATGATTATAAGTTCTTGGATAATATATAGTTATTGAGATTATCAACAGATGCTATCTGCTCCATAACGATCCAGTTTTCTATTTCAGGTTGTGTAAAAACAACCTTTGCGTTATCTATCCTTCCGTCGGTAACGGAAAGGCGAAAGGCAAAGGGGGCGGAAGTGACTGCAATCACTGGTAGGTCTTAACGCCGCGGGTCGCGTTTTCAGATTTTTACAGGGCATTCCGGCTTCATCGCATGGTGAGGCGCAGGGAAAGCTTTGCCTGAACGCACGGCTCGTTCCATGCCGGGGTCAGTAGCGTCCCGTCCCTGTTTCTGGGGATCAGCAACCCAATTTTCACAGAAGGCAATCGCTTTCACAATACTCGGGAAGAGGTGCGAAACATGTCCACGCAAAGACAAGAAGGTCTGTCGTTTGCGACATTGAGAGCCGCGGAAGCGGTTGTTGAAACCAAGAGCCTGACCGGGGCAGCGCTGAAGCTGGGCATCAGCCAGCCCGCAATCAGCATGCATCTCGGCCGACTGGAGCGTGCCATCGGTACGTCTCTCATAAAGAAGGTCGGCAACAAGATCATTGTCAAAGAAGAGATATCCAAACTCATCCGGCAGATGCTCGACCTGGAGCGCCGGCTGAAGACGGTTGGCTATGAAAAGAACCTGTCCAAGCTCAAGGTCGGTGTGTGCACATACTGCGCGCCGCTGCTGCTTGAGCGGACCAAGGCCATGGGCAAGATGAAGGACAATCTTACCTGGCGCATCGCGGATTCACGGCGTCTGGAAGAGATGTATGAGCAGGGCGAACTGGATGCGCTTTTCCGGGCGCTCTATCCCTCGGAGATCGCTCCTGACCTGTCGACCGAATTTACCATGCGCTGGGTCGGCGACAAGCAGTTGCTCGACTTCATGAAGACGGACGGGCACGGCATCCCGGTGGTGCTTCCATCTCGCACTTCCCCGTTGGGTGCGGTGGCGCGGGAATGGCTGCGCCAGCACGAAGTGCGCTATGACGTTGTCAGCGTGGTGGACGATATCATGACCGCGCTTCGTCTGGTATCCAGCAGTGTGGCGCTGTCACCGATCCCGTCCTATGTGCTCGACAATCCAACCCACAATCTGAATGGTTGCCGTCAGATTTTGCCGGGGCAGTTGGAGACGCGCTACGGCATGTTCTTTGACGAACGCCGCTTCCATCTGCGTGCAGCCATGGACATCTTCGAGGTCCTTAAGGATGAGCTCGAAGCTATGCCGGTCGGCATGAACATGTCGCCGGCAAATCTGGCGCACCAATAAGACGACAGCTGTTTTTGAACGAAGCCGGTGGGGCTAGCGCTCCACCGGCTTTGACGTGGATTGCCGCACATGCAGCTCCGGCTTGATGAGCTCCTGTGCGGGATCGACTTCTGCCCCGTTCAGGCGGTCAAGAAGAACGCGCGCCGCACGGCGGCCCACTTCACGCTGGCCGTTCCATACGGTGGTCAGGGCAGGTGTGGCGATAGCCGCTTCTTCGAGATCGTCATAACCTGTGACGGAAATATCGACACCCGGCTGCAGGCCCGCACGGGCGATGCCGTTCATCAGGCCGATGGCAACCAGGTCGTTCCAGCAGACGGCGGCGGTCGGGCGGTCCTTCAGCGAAAGGAATGCGCCGGTCATCTCGAAGCCGCCCTGTTTCGTGCGCGGGCCGGGAAAACGCCATTCAGGCTTTACCTCAAGACCCGCCTTTTCCATGGCGGCAACATAACCATGATAGCGGTCGCGGCCGGTGGATGTCTGGTCTGTTCCACCGATCATGGCGATGCGGGTGTGACCGAGGCCGATCAGATGGTTGGTCGCAAGGCCTATGCCGTAGGAATCGTGGCCGCGGAAAACAGGTACCTCGGCACCTTCGACATCACGCGCGATCAGGACGGTCGGCAGGCCGTTGTCTTCCGCCATGCGGATGTCTTCGGCGGGCGTGCCGATGGCCGGCGACATGATGACGCCGTCGGCACCCAGCTGAAGAAGCGTGTCGATGAAGGTGCGCTGCTTTTCCAGCTGGTCATAATGGTTCGAAAGCAGGAAGGTCTGGCGCGACCGGTCGAGCTCGGTTTCGATGGAGCGCAGGATTTCGGCGAAGAACGGGTTCATGATGTCGTGGACGACGACCCCGACAATGCCCGATCGTGAGGTGCGCAAGCTGGCGGCGCGGCGATTGTAGATATAGCCGATGGCGCGCGCATGTTCCTTGATGCGGGTGCGGGTCGCGTCGGCCACCAGCGGGCTGTCGCGCAATGCAAGCGAAACCGTTGCAGTCGACACGCCCAATGCGTCGGCGATCGTCGACAGTTTGATCTTCTGCGCCAGCGGCCCCTCCCATCCATTCCGGGCGACTGCCCGAACCGTTCAGCGGCGGTTATCCCACTGAAGTCTAGAAGATCAAAGTTTTTTTCCAAGTGCGGCGGATTCCGCATGTGGAATGGACCGGCTAGCCAGCCGCAGCCGGTGTTCGCGGTGCACGATATAGAGGCCGCTTGAGACGATGATGGCTGCGCCCACAAGCGTCCAGACATCGGGAAGATCGTCGAAGAGGAAATAGCCGAAGCCGATCATCCAGACCATCTGGAGATAGGGATAGGGCGCCAGCGCATAGGTGGTCGCCTTCTTGTAGGCGAGAATCAGCATGTAGTGGCCGAATGCGCCGTAGAAGCCCATGGACAGGAGAATGAGCCACTGGAACGGGTCCGCCGGTATCGAGCCGTAAAGCGGTACGGCGGGTAACATCAGGATCACCGGCGTGAGTGCCGAATAGAAGATCAGGCTTTCAGGCGATTCCGTTGCATTGAGCTTGCGGGTCAGGATCACGTAGCAGGAATAGCAGGTAGTGGCGCAGAGCGCGAAGAGGTGGCCCGTGGAGAATGTGCCAAGACCCGGTCGCGTGATGACCAGAACGCCGAGAAAGCCCACGCATACGGCGGCCCAGCGCCGCCACCCGGCCCATTCCCCGAGAAATGGACCTGCGAGTGCGGTGATCAGCATGGGAGCAAAGAAGAAGATCGACACGCTTTCGGCAAGCTGAAGCGTGCGCAGTGCGAAGAAATTGAACAGTGTCGAGCCGAACAGGAACAGGCCGCGGATCATCTGCCAGGGCAGATTGTCCACCTTGAACATGCTGCGATTGCGCCAGGAGCGGAACAGGATAAGCACCAGGACGAGGTGCACGGCAAAGCGCATCCATGCAACGAACGGGGCGGCCAGCCCATGTGTGACGAGATACTTGCCGCTCGAATCGAGACAGGAAAAGATAAAGCCGCAGGCGAAAATCAGCCCGATGGATGAGAGCGGCGTCGCCGTGTCAACAGCGGTGGAAGCTTTCGCACGGGCGTCGGTCGTCTCTGTCATGATCGGGTTCAAGCCTTGTATGAACCGGGAATGGCTGCTCCGGTGTCAAAGATGCTTCATCCCTGTTAGGCCCCTTTCCCATGGTCTTGCAAGGCCATGGACATGCTTTTGCGTTCGCTTTCGGTGACGCAACCAGAAGGCGTTGTTGGGCCAGAATTATCAGGCCTCTTCTTCCATGTCCTCTTCCACGGTGATTTCGCGGTCCGAGAGGTTCGCCTCGATGCGCGCGAGCATTTTCACCAGTTGCTTCTGCTCTTTCTTGTCGAGGCTTTTGAGCGCCTGCTTCTCCGTCTTGCGCACCGACTTCTCGATGGCTCGAATTGCCTGTTCGCCATTCTCTGTCAGGAAAACATGGGCGCGTCGTGCATCTTCCTGCGAGGCACGCTTTTCGAGGAAGCCTTGTGCGGCGAGCCTGTTGATCGTCTTGGTGATCGTCGGCGGGCGCACGCCCAGCCTTTCGGCCAGTTGACTGGGTGTCTGCCCATTCTCCTGGTAGAGCGCGAGCATGATCTTGTCCTGGCCTGCATAGAGCCCCTGATCGAGAAGCTTCTGCGCCAGTGAAGTGCGCGAGAGCCGTGCTGCAGCCTGCAAACGCCCGATTACCAATCCCTTGGAAGATTTTGCCATAGCCATTTCCCTTCTGCTTCGGCATGAGCCGAATGCACGCCCCAATGGAAAGAATAGCCGCGTTACGACTATTGGCAAACGGCGCCAGCTTGCAGCACTGAAAAGGCGCGGTTAGCATGGTGACAGGCCGAATGCTTTCCAGGCTAATGCCAAACCGGCGTATCATTCATATGACAATGAGGAATTTCCATGCCGCAGGCCTTGCAAATTGCTGTCCTGCCATTGGGCGCGACAGAGCAGCATGGGCCTCATCTGCCGCCGGAGACGGACTGGATCATCGCGGAGGCCATGGTCGAACGGCTGCGGACCAGGGTATCGCAGAGTGTCGATCTTCAGCTGCTTCCGGTTGAGAAGGTCGGCTACTCCATAGAACATGGCGCTGTGGGTGGCACGAAATCGCTGGGCTATCACGACGCTATCGAGCGATGGATCGGCATCGGCAAGGAGCTTTGCGACAAAGGCGTCCGGCGCCTTGTGCTGCTAAACGCCCATGGGGGCAACTCCCCACTCATGACCGTGGTGACAACCGAATTGCGCGCGCGCCACAAGATGCTCGCTGTCGCGACCAGCTGGACACGTTTCGGATATCCGGACGCGTATGTGAGCGCGCAGGAAAAGGCCATCGGCATCCATGGCGGCTTCATCGAAACATCCGTCATGCTCGCTCTTCGCCCGGATCTCGTGCGAATGGAAGCCGCAGAAGATTTTCCATCGCGCCAGACGGAATTCGTTGAAAACTTCCAGCATCTGCGGGCTTACGGGCCCCATGCATTCGGCTGGATGATGCGCGACCTTTCCAAAGCAGGTGTGACCGGAAACGCAGCGGCCGCGACGCCCGAAGCAGGTAAGGCGATCATTGAGCACTCGCTCAATGGCCTTGCAGAACTTGTTGAGGATGTCGCGCGCTTCGATCTCTCCATCTTTGACGTGTAGGCCCCCGTGCATTACGCCAGATGCGCACCTATATGCGGCGCGAAACCTTCCAGCGACAGGCGAGCTGATCCATGTCCGAGACCACCAAAGCCCAGATTCCCGTCACCGTGCTCACCGGCTATCTCGGTTCGGGCAAGACCACATTGCTCAACCGCATTCTGACCGAGGATCACGGCAAGCGCTACGCGGTGATCGTCAACGAATTCGGCGAAATCGGCATCGACAATGATTTGATCGTGGAATCCGACGAGGAGATCTACGAGATGAACAATGGCTGCGTATGCTGCACAGTGCGCGGCGATCTGGTGCGCGTGGTCGAGGGGCTGACCCGCCGTCCCGGCCGCTTCGATGCCATCATCGTCGAGACCACGGGGCTTGCCGATCCGGCTCCCGTCGCGCAGACCTTCTTCATGGACGACGATGTGCGGTCGAAGACCAAGCTTGACGCCGTCGTCGCCCTTGTGGATGCCAAGCATCTGCCGCTTCGCCTGAAGGACTCCAATGAAGCGGAAGACCAGATAGCCTTCGCCGATGTGGTCATTCTCAACAAGACCGACCTCGTGGATGATGCCGATCTGGCAGCGCTCGAAGCGACAATCCGCGTCATCAACCCTTCCGCGCGCATACACCGTGCAGAGCGTGCCGGCGTGGCATTGAATGAGGTGCTGGACCGGGGCGCATTCGATCTGAAGCGCGCGCTCGACAATGATCCGCATTTTCTGGAGCACGGGCATGAGGATCATGTCTGCGGGCCGGATTGCGATCATGACCATGATCACGAGCATCACGACCATCACCATCATCACCACCATCACGGCGAGGTCTCACCCATCCATGATGCGGGCGTAAAGTCCTTCTCGTTTCGTGCGGGCGAGATGGACCCGAAGAAGTTCTTCCCCTGGATGGAGCGGAGCACGCAGCAGGACGGGCCGAACATTCTGCGCATGAAAGGCATCATCGCCTTTGCCGATGATCCGGAACGTTACGTTCTGCAGGGCGTGCACATGATCGTCGAAGGCGATCATCAACGCGCCTGGAAAGACGGCGAAAAGCGGGAGAGCCGTCTGGTCTTCATCGGGCGGGAGCTTGACGGCGAGCGTCTGAAGCGTGAATTCGAAGCCTGCCAGGCCTGACTGTCGAAGTCGGGCCTTCATCTGCCCCCAACCAGGAATTTCCGCTTCATGCCAACTGTTGCTCCGCTTGATCTTGATGCGCATTGCATCGCCGTTGCGTGGCTCGACGACGTGCCGCATTTCGCGCTCGCCGATGGCATGGTTCACCGGCTGGAGAACGGTCATGAAGAGGCGGAGGCCCATGACGGGCTCCTGTCGGCTGCCTATGACGCGGAAAACCAGCGTCTGATCACGGGCGGCGAAGACGGCCGCGTTGTCGCGGTGCGTTCGGGCGGGCGCGTGGAAGAACTTGCCAGCATGGAGCGCAAATGGATCTCCGTTGTGGCGGCCGGTCCGCAAAAGGCGGTCGCGTTCGCGGCCGGTCGCGTGGCAGAGGTCGTCTTTGCCGATGGCAAGCGCCGCAGCCTGGAGCATCCGCGCACGGTGGAGGGACTTTCCTTCGCGCCGAAAGGCATGCGCATCGGTGTGGCGCGCTACAACGGTGCGACGCTGCATTTCCCCGCGACCGAGGGTAAGCCGACCGAACTGGAATGGGCAGGTGCGCATACGGGCATCAGCTTTTCGCCCGATGGCAAGTTTCTCGTCACGACCATGCAGGAGAACGCGCTTCATGGGTGGAAGCTTGCCGATGGCAAGCATATGCGCATGGCCGGTTATCCCGCCAAGGTGAAAAGCTGGTCGTGGAGCGCGCGCGGGCGCTGGCTTGCGACGTCAGGGGCGCCTGCCGCAGTGGTCTGGCCGTTCCAGGCAAAGGACGGTCCGATGGGCAAGGCACCGCTGGAGCTTGGAACGCGCGGTGACGCGATGGTAACCCAGGTCGCCTGCCATCCGGCAGAGGACGTGGTGGCGATTGGCTATACTGATGGCATGGTGCTGGCAGCCCGGTTCGCCGATGCGAAGGAAGTCCTGCTGCGCCGGCCTGGCGACAGCGCAATCTCGGCACTTGCCTGGGACAAGGCCGGGCGCAGGCTCGCCTTTGGCAGTGAAAGTGGCCAGTGCGGCGTGGTGGACATTTCCGGCTGAACGATCCCGATCAGGTGATCAGGATCGCGCGCAAATCGTTCACATTGGTGCCGGTGGGGCCGGGGGCATAAATGTCGCCGACGGCGTCGAACGCGCCCCAGGAATCGTGGCGGGCCAGAAGCACCTTCGGGTCGTGGCTTGCCGCACGCAGACGCGAGACGGTGGAGCCGTCAGCGAATGCACCGGCATTATCCTCTGAACCATCAATGCCGTCCGTATCGGCGGCGAAGGCGTGGATGCCGTCCTGCCCCTCAATCTCCAGTGCAAGCCCGAGCAGAAACTCGCTGTTGCGCCCGCCGCGCCCGCCCTTGCCCGTGATCGTGACGGTGGTTTCACCGCCTGAAAGAATGAGGGCAGGCCGCTGGAACGGGCGGTCATTCACGGCCACTTCGCGGGCAATGGCGCCGTGAACGCGCGCGACCTCGCGGGCCTCTCCCTCGATGGAATCCGAAAGAATATGCGCCTTCAGCCCCTGCTCGGCGGCGAGCTTTGCAGCAGCTTCCAGCGAGCGGGCGGCAGAGGCGATGACGTGCACTTCGTTGCGCGAGAAACAGCTGTCATCGGGCAGGGGGGCATTGGCCGCATCGCTTTGCAGATGCTGCATCACGCGCTCGGGAAGCTTCATGCCATAGGCTTCGATGATTGCCAGCGCGTCCTCACGCGTCGCATTGTTGGGGACGGTCGGTCCTGACGACACGAGTGCGGGATCGTCACCGGGAATGTCGGAGACAACCAGAGAAACCACGCGTGCGGGATGGGCTGCAGCGGCCAGACGGCCACCCTTGATGCGCGAGATGTGCTTGCGGACCGTGTTCATCGCGGAAATCGGCGCGCCGGAAGCCAACAGGGCTTCGTTGACCGCGATCTCGTCTTCAAGCGTCAGATCACCGGCAGGCGCCGGGAGCAGGGCAGAGCCACCCCCGCAGACAAGGGCGACGACGAGGTCATCTTCGCTCAAATTCTCCACAAGGCTCATCATGCGGGCGCTTGCTTCGAGGCCCGGCTGGTCGGGTACCGGGTGGGAGGCTTCCAGAACCTCGATCCGCTCGGTCGGTGCGGCATAGCCGTAGCGGGTCACCACTGCGCCTTCGAGCGGGCCATCCCATGCCTTTTCGAAAGCTGCTGCCATCTGCGCGGCACCCTTGCCCGCTCCGATGACAATGGTGCGGCCCTTCGGCTTTTGGGGAAGGAAAGCGCGGATGGTCCGTTCAGGATCGGCGGCAGCTACGGCAGCTTCAAACAGTGACTTGAAAAACTGTTTCGGATCACGCGCCCATACCTGATTGTCCATTCAACTCCCCCTTGGCCGGTTTGCCCGCGACATAGGTTTCCACCACTGCGCGGTCGTCACCGAGGGTTTGCAGCACAAATAACTCTTCTGCAAGTGTTGAAACCCGCTCCATCCGTACGCTCATGGCCGGAACTGCCGAGGAATCAAGCACGACTAGGTCGGCTGTTGTTCCTTCTTCCAATGTGCCGATCTCGTCGGCAAGCGAGAGTGCCTCCGCATTCCCGCGGGTCAGTTGCCAGAAGGAGCCGAGCGGATCGAGCTTCTCGCCATTGAGCGCGATAACCTTGTAGGCTTCGTCCATTGTCCGCAGCATGGAATAGTTGGTGCCACCGCCCACATCGGTGGCGGTCGCCATGCGCAGTGGCTTTTCGCGACGACGATAGCGCTGATAGTCGAAGAGACCGGAACCCAGAAACAGGTTGGATGTGGGACAGAAGACGGCGACAGATCCGCTTTCGGAAATGATGTCCGCCTCGCGCTCGGACAGATGGATGCAGTGGCCAAGCAGCGTCCTGGGCGTCAGGAGTCCATGGTCTTCATAGATGCCGGTATAGTCTTTCGCCTGCGGATAGAGCGACATTGTGAAGTCGATTTCCGCATGGTTTTCGCTCAGATGCGTCTGCACATGCAGGTCCGGGTGCTCGCGTAGCAGCGCGCCTGCCGCTTCAAGCTGTTCAGGCGTGGAGGTGATCGCAAAACGGGGGGTGATGGCATACTGGCAGCGGCTTTGGCCATGCCAGCGGCGGATAAGTTCCTTCGTGTCGTCATAGGATGTTTGCGCCGTGTCGGTCAGCGCTTCTGGTGCATTGCGGTCCATCATCACCTTGCCGGCGATGATGCACATGTCGCGCTCGCAGGCCGCGGCGAACAGTGCGTCGGCACTCTCGGGATGCACGGAGCAATAGGCGGCCACGGTGGTGGTGCCCTGGCGCAAAAGTTCGTCCAGGAAGAAGCTTGCGATGCGCGCCGCATGGTCGGAATCGGCAAAGCGCATCTCTTCGGGGAAGGTGTAATTGTTCAGCCAGTCGAGCAGCTCGGCGCCGTAGCTTGCGATCACCTGCATCTGCGGGAAATGCGCATGCGTGTCGATGAAGCCCGGAAGGATCAGGTGCGGGCGGTGATCCACGATCTCGCAGTCGGCTGCGGCGTCCTTCAGATCGTCGAAGCTCCCCGCACGCAGAATGCGGCCCTCCTCGATGAGCAGGGCGCCATCTTCCTCATAGCGGAAGGAAGCATTGTCATCGATGCCGTGCGGGCGGGCGAGGAATGTCAGCGTCCTGCCGCGGATCAGTTTCTTGGTCATGCGCCCTGTCTATCCCGATAATGTCGACCGCTCCATGCGAATGGTCGGTAAGCCAGGCGACTCTAAAGATCAATTCACAGCGGGAAACGATTCCGCCTCCGGATAACTTTCAAGATTTTCTTGAAAATAGGACGTGATCATCGTTCTATCCCAGAATGGCTTATCTGGATAATATCTCAGTATTCGTTCGTGTCGTGGAACTCGGTGGCCTTTCGGCCGCGGGTCGGGACATGAGGCTGTCTCCCGCTGTTGCGTCCAACCGTATAAAGGAACTCGAAAAGCATCTCGGCGTGCGGCTTTTCAACCGCACCACGCGCCAGCTTGTGCCCACCGAGCAGGGCACGGTGTTCTATGAGGGCGCGAAGAAGATCCTTGCTGCGGTGGATGAGGCAGAGGCCGCCATTGCCGCATTGTCCGGTCAGCCGCGCGGCGTGATCCGCGTCATGGCTCCTCTGGGGTTGGGACGCCGAATGATTGCCAGCGGCATTCCCTCCTTTCACGACCAGTACCCTGAAATCGAGGTGAGGCTTCGCCTCTCCGACCGTGAAGTGGACATGATGAAGGAAGGCATCGACGTTGCGTTCCGGCTTGGCGTTCTGGAAGATTCCAGTCTGCGCATGCGCGGTATCGCCGATTGCGAACGTGTTCTTGCAGCCTCGCCCGGCTATATCGAGCGCCGCGGCATGCCGGAAAAGCCGGAAGACCTCGTGGAAGCCTCGCATGATTGCCTGCTCTTGAGATTTCCAGGCGCACGGGAATATTTCTGGACACTGCAGACGCCGGAAGGCCCTCAGAAATATCAGGTCGCCGGACCCTTCGACACCGATGACGGTGATGTGCTGACCTCCTGGGCGATCGAAGGCCGCGGGATCATCAACAAGCCGCGCTTCGAGATCGAAGGCTTCTTGCGCGATGGCAGGCTAAAGGTCGTGCTGCCGGAAAATCCGCCAGTCCCGGTCAAGCTCGCAGCTCTCTATCCGCACAAAAAATACCAGGACCCCAAGCTGCGCCTGCTCGTCGACTTCATGGCCGAACGCTGCCAGCGCATGATCGGAGAAGCGTTGGCGGGGCGTTAGGGTTTCAGCGTTTCCAACCCTCTGGTGACCAGTTCACGCATGAAGCGTTGATAAGGTAGGCCGCGTTTCGCTGCCTCCCGCTTGATCAGGTCAAGCTGATCTTTAGGCATGCGCATGTTTACACGCTCGGACTTGTGGGCAATCTCGAAGCGCATCGGCCTGAACTGTGAGAAATCAAGGTCAGAAAGATCTTGCTCGAGGAATGCTTCGGCTTCTTCGTCGGTTTTAAGTTCGGGAACTGTACGGGGCATAGCGTTTCAACTCCTTTGCATGCATGTAGCGGGCGGAGATCGGCCGGATCACTTCCACATTACCTTTGCGGCGATAGGTGATAGCTACGAACATCGCTCGACCTTCTGCATTATGGCCGATTGCGATGAGACGCTCCTCATCGGCGGAATGCCGCTGGTCGGGTGCTATTAGAGGCTCATTTACCAGGGCGTATTCGATTTCTTCGGGGGAAACGCCATGTTTTCCGCATTTCGGCCAATTTCCGTCATCCCAGTCGAAATGCGTCCGGACCATGCGCTATCTTATCAATTGTGTGTACAATTGACAACACACTTACATCAATGCCCGCATTACCTCTGCGGCTGCGAGCGCGGCGATGACGGCAGGGCGTTTGTCGCTGGTGGTGCCTCCTATGGGGCAGGTGAGGCGGGCGAGGTCACTCTGCTTGCCGCCGTTCTTGCCGTACCAGCTCTTGAAGGTGGCGCGTTTGGTTTTTGATCCGATCATGCCGACATAGAGCGCGTCCTTGCGGGCGAGCGCTTCCGAAACGATCAGGAAATCGAGCGCGTGGTCGTGCGTCAGGATCACGAAGGCGGAGCCTTCCGGTGCTGAGCGAACCGCGTCTTCGGGAACCGGGGTCAGGCGCTTTTCGACATCAGCGGTGATCTCTTCCAAAGCCTCGGGCCGCGTTTCGACGAGGACCGTGTGGAGGGGCAGGAGGCTCAGGGCCTCACTCAAGGCCTGGCCGACATGGCCACCGCCGAAAAGATAGACATGGGGTCGGGAGCGATCTCGAATGGCCGCATCTTCAAGAAGTCGGTTTCGGATGGAGGGTGCGGCTAGTTCGATCTCCAGACCGACGCGACCGCCGCAGCACTGGCCGATTTCCGGGCCGAGCGGTATGTCCATCGTGCCATTGGCAAGGTTCTGCTCGATCAGTTCGCGCGCCTTTGCGATAGCCAGAAACTCCAGCTGCCCGCCGCCGATAGTATTGAAGATCGCGGCCGGCGAAACCAGCATCCATGCGCCTTCCTCGCGCGGCGTGGAGCCTTTCGCGCTTGTGACGCGGATGACTGCCGCGCGCGGATTGGCGTCCAGCCAAGTGCGAAGTCTGGCGGTGAGCTTGGTCATGGCTTGAGACTAGCCGGAGCGTGAACCACGATCTAGCCGGCAGCCTCTGCGCGCAGGCGTTCCACCGCCATCAGCACGCGCTCAGGCGTGGCCGGAGCATCAAGCCTTGGGCAGATGCGGTGGTCGGCGACACTGGCCACAGCGCCCGACAGGGCGTGCAGAACCGAGATGGCAAGCATGAATGGCGGTTCCCCGACAGCCTTGGAGCGATGCACGGTCGCCTCGCGGTTCTCAGCCCAGTCCGCGAGCGCCACGTTGAAGATTTTCGGGCGGTCGGAGGCAAGCGGGATCTTGTAGGTGGAGGGCGCGTGGGTGCGAAGCCGCCCCTTCTCGTCCCAGACAAGCTCTTCCGTAGTCAGCCAACCCATGCCTTGCACGAAGCCGCCTTCGATTTGACCGATATCGATGGCGCGGTTGAGCGAGCGGCCCGTCTCGTGAAGGATGTCCGTACGCTCGATCACATATTCGCCGGTGAGGGTGTCGATTGAGACCTCCGTGCAGGCCGCACCATAGGCGAAATAGTAGAAAGGTCGGCCCTGGCCTTTGTCGCGGTCCCAATGGATCTTCGGCGTCTTGTAGAAACCAGCGGCCGAGAGCTGCACACGTGCCATATAGGCCTGGCGCACGAGGTCGGCGAAGGGGATCTCCTGATTGCCCACGCGCACGCGGCCGGGCAGGAACTCGACCTGCGATTCCGGTACCTCGTAGTTGTCGATGGCGAAATCGATCAGCCGCTGCTTGATCTGCCGCGCGGCATTTTGTGCGGCCATGCCGTTGAGGTCGGTGCCGGATGATGCCGCGGTGGCGGAAGTGTTGGGCACCTTGCCGGTGGTGGTTGCCGTGATCTTTACCTGGTCGATGTCGATCTGGAATTCTTCCGCGACGATCTGCGCGACCTTCACGTAGAGACCCTGGCCCATCTCGGTGCCACCATGGTTCAGGTGAACCGAACCATCCGTATAGACATGCACCAAGGCGCCGGCCTGGTTGAAATGGGTGGCGGTGAAGGAGATGCCAAACTTCACAGGCGTCAGCGCGATGCCGCGCTTGATGATCGGGCTCTTTTGGTTGAAGGCAGCAATCTCGTCCCGTCTGCCGGCATAGTCGCAGGCTTCTTCCAGATCCGCGATCACGCGGTGAGCGAGATTGTCCTCCACCTTCTGATGATAGGGGGTGAGGTTGCGGTCAATATCGCCATAGAGATTGATCTTCCGGATATCCAGCGGATCCTTGCCAAGGGCGAAGGCAATCTCGTCCATGATGCGTTCGGCACCAACCATGCCCTGTGGGCCGCCAAACCCACGGAAAGCGGTGTTGGAAACGGTGTTGGTGTAAAGTGGGCGCGAGACGGCATGCACCGCCGGATAGAAATAGGCGTTGTCGCAGTGGAACAGCGCGCGATCGGTCACGGGGCCCGACAGGTCTGCCGAGAAGCCGCAGCGCGCGGCATAGGTGAAGGCGACGCCCAGGATCCGGCCTTCATCGTCAAAGCCTACCTCGTAGTCGATCAGGAAATCGTGGCGCTTGCCGGTGGCGATCATGTCGTCGTCGCGGTCGGGCCTGATCTTGACCGGGCGGCGGGTTTTCTTCGCTGCGATGGCGGCTACGGCCGCAAATATGTTCGCCTGGGTTTCCTTGCCGCCAAAGCCGCCGCCCATACGCCGGATTTCGACCGTTACAGCATGGGAGGGAACGCCTAGCGCATGCGCCACCATATGCTGCACTTCGCTTGGGTGCTGGGTGGAGGAGAACACGGTCACATCATGATCTTCACCGGGAAGGGCGAAAGCGATCTGGCCTTCCAGATAGAAATGATCCTGTCCACCCACGCGCATCTGCCCCTTCACCTGGCGTGGTGCGGCAGCAATGGCGGCAGCGGCATCCTCGCGTTGCAGGGTCAGGGGTTTGGCAACGAGTTTCGCATCCGGTGCCGCATCAGCGACGTCGATCAGGGCCGGCTTTCCATCGTAGGTGATTTCAGCCTTCAGGCAGGCCTTGCGCGCGGCTTCCCGGGTCTCGGCAACGACGGCGAAGACCGGTTGCCCCAGGAAATGCACCATTCCATCGGCAAAGATCGGTTCGTCATGCAGTCCGGACGGGCTGATGTCGTTGACGCCCGGCACGTCCTCGGCTGTGAGAACCGCCACGACGCCGGGTGCGGCACGTACCGCATCAAGGTTCATCTGCTTGATGGTGCCGTGCGCGACGGTGGAGAGGCCGAGATAGGCATGCAGCGTGCCTGCCGGTTCGGCCATGTCGTCGATATAAACCGCTTCGCCGGTAACGTGCTTGTGCGCGGAATCATGTGGCTGGTTGGTCGCCACGCCGCCCTTGATGGCGCTTGCGAAACTCTGTTCATTGTCAATCTTGTTCATCTTCAGGCCGCCTGATGTCTGCGGGTAATGACCGGCTGGTCTGAGGTTGTGACCGCGAGCTGGAAGCGCTTCATGAGGTTTCGGGCGACCATCATCCGGTAATCAGCACTCGCACGCATGTCGCTGATCGGCGTGAAGTCGCTCACGCAGGCTTCAATGGCCTGTTCAACCGTTTCGTCGTCGAGCTTGCGCCCGATCAGCACTTCTTCCATGGCGCGCGCACGCTTAGGCGTGGCTGCCATGCCGCCATAGGCGATGCGCGCTTGGGTCACGACATTCTCATCATCGAGCGTGACAGCGAAGGCGCCGAGTACGGCGGTAATGTCCTCCTCGCGGCGCTTGGAGATCTTCCAGGCATGAAAGCGTGTCTCTGCCGCAGGCAGTGGAATATCGACCCGCTCGACGAACTCGCCGGGTCTGCGATCCTGCTTGCCGTAATCGATGAAGTAATCTTCCAGCGGTATCTCGCGTCGTTCGGTGCCCTTGCGAAGGACGAGTGTTGCGCCCAGCGCGATCAGCGAGGGCGGCATGTCACCGATGGGCGAGCCGTTTGCAATATTGCCGCCGATCGTACCCATATTGCGCACCTGGTCGCCGCCGATACGGTCCAGAAGTTCCGCGAGCTCGTGGATGTGTTCCGCGAATATGTCGCGGGCATCGGTATAGCTGACACCAGCACCGATCTTCAGGACCTGACCGCCCAGCGAGGCGTCGCGAAGTTCATCAAGGCGGTTAAGGAATATGGCCGGGTGTATTGCGCGGAACTGCTTTGTCACCCAAAGCCCCACATCGGTGGATCCGGCTACGATGGTTGCATCGGGATTTGCTTCGAGTGCGCTGGCAAAATCATCCACATTCGCGGGCACGATGATGCGGTTTTCGCCTTCGCCCATGTCAACGGTCTGACCGTCGTGGATCGCCTGGAGTTGAGCAATGACCTTTGAGCGTTCACTCAAGAGCGGATCGCCATTGCGATCGGACCGCGAGGCCGCAAGGGCTGCGCGGATAATCGGTGCATAGCCGGTGCAGCGGCAGAGATTGCCCTGCAGCGCCTTCTCGATGTCGGCTTCGGACGGAGAAGAGTTGGCCATCCACAGCGCATAGAGGGACATGACAATGCCCGGCGTGCAGAAGCCGCATTGCGAGCCGTGGTGATCCACCAGCGCCTGCTGCACCGGGTGCAGGTTTCCTTCGCTGCCGCGAACATGCTCCACCGTGACGACATGGCAGCCATCGAGCGATGCCATGAAACGTATGCAGGCATTGACGCCTTCATAGACGAGGCCGTCGGCGGTCAAACGCCCCACCAGAACGGTGCAAGCACCGCAATCGCCTTCCGCGCAGCCTTCCTTGGTGCCGGTGAGACGGCGGTTGAGGCGCAGGAAGTCGAGCAGGGTTTCGTCGGGACGCAGGCGGTCCAGCCGGATTTCCTGTTCATTCAGCAGAAAGCGTATTTCGCGGCGCAAGGTCATTCAGCTGCCCCTGTAGGTGGAATAGCCATAAGGCGAGATGAGGAGCGGCACGTGATAATGGCGTTCTTCGGACATGCCGAAGCGAATGGGGATCGTGTCGAGGAAAGCCGGTTCGGGCAATGTCTGCCCCTGCGCGCGTAGATAGGCACCAGCCTCGAATACCAGCTCATAGGTGCCTGTGCGAAAATCATCGCCTTCCAGCACCGGCGCGTCACAGCGGCCATCGTCATTGGTGCGCACGGTCTTGACGAGCGTTCGCTCAAGCGCGCCTTCAAGCCGGTACAGCGAGATCGTCATTCCCGAGGCGGGTTTGCCCGTTGCCGTGTCCAGCACATGGGTGGTCAGCTTTCCGCCTGCATTGCTGCTCATGCAGCCTTCTCCCCAGAATCGTCTTTCATGTTATCTGGCCTGATTGTGCGGCAAATGATGTGGCAGCATAAGGGGGGTGGTCACAAGCAGCGCCAAAAACTCTTTCAAATTTTTCGGTGAGACGCATGAATATCAGCTCGCCTATGCTGCAGCCGTCCGGAAAACGAGGGATTACGTGAACCGATACGCCAGAAACATGCGCGGCTATGGACCCAATCCACCATATGCCAATTGGCCGGGTGATGCGGCAATAGCAGTCCAGTTCGTCGTCAATTATGAAGAGGGCGGCGAAAACTGCGTGCTGCACGGGGATGCAGCTTCCGAGGCTTTTTTATCCGAGATCGTTGGTGCGGCACCCTGGGCGGGCAAGCGCCACTGGAACATGGAATCCATCTACGAATATGGTGCACGGGCCGGTTTCTGGCGGCTTCATCGCATGCTTACCGAGGCGAATGTTCCCGCCACGGTTTTCGGCGTCGCGAGCGCGCTGGCGCGCGGTCCCGAACAGGTCGCCGCCATGAAGGAGGCCGGTTGGGAAATTGCCACTCACGGCCTGCGCTGGATCGACTATCGCGATCATTCGGAAGCGGATGAGCGGCGCGAACTTGAGACGGCCATCGCGCTTCACGAAGAAGTCGTGGGCGAGAAACCTTCAGGCCTCTATCTTGGCCGCACATCGGAAAATTCAGTCAAGCTGGCGCTGGAAGCGGGCTGCTTCGACTGGATTTCGGATACCTATGATGACGATCTACCCTATTGGATCGACCATGACGGGCAAGGCAATCCAGCCGATCCGCAACTCGTCATTCCCTATACGCTCGACGTGAACGACATGCGTTTTGCGACGCCGCAAGGTTTCAATTCCGGCGATCAGTTCTTCGCCTATCTGCGCGATACGTTCGACACGCTCCATGCCGAGGGGGTTGCCGGGCGTCCGGCCATGATGAGCATTGGCCTCCATTGCCGCCTTGTGGGCAGGCCGGGACGGGCTGCAGCCTTGCAGCGTTTCATCGACTATGTGCAGTCCCATGACCGGGTATGGATTGCCACGCGCGGCGAGATCGCGCGTCACTGGAAAGATCATCACCCCTATGTCGCGCCAAAATTGCGCCCAAGCCGGATGAAGCTTGGCGAATTCGTCGAGACATTCGGCGGTATCTTCGAGCATTCACCATGGATCGCCGAACGCGCGCACGGACTGGAACTGGGGCCGGCACATGATAGCGCGGTGGGACTGCACAATGCCTTGTGCCGCAGTTTCCGGACCGCAAGCGAGGAGGAGCGGCTTGGTGTGCTGACCGCGCATCCGGATCTTGCGGGAAAACTGGCTGCAGCAAAACGTCTGACCGAGCATTCAACGCAGGAACAGGCATCGGCAGGCCTTGATGCGCTGACCGATGAAGAGCGTTCGCGCTTCACCGAGCTCAATCAGGCCTATGTGGAGCGGTTCGGTTTTCCCTTCATCATTGCCGTGCGCGATCATGACAAGGCCTCCATTCTGGACGCATTCGTGAAGCGGCTGACGAATTCCCGTGAGGAAGAGTTTGCGACCGCCTGCCGCCAGGTGGAGCGCATCGCTTATCATCGCCTTAAAGACCTGCTGCCGTGACGGGGCCACATATGAAGAACCCAAACTACTTCGCGCCCGTAGGCGGTCTCCCGGACCAGAACCAGCTTCTGACCGGCAGGGCTGTCTTCACCGAGGCCTATGCGGTGATTCCCAAGGGCGTGATGACGGATATCGTCACGAGCAAATTGCCTTTCTGGGAGCAGACACGCGCTTGGATCATCGCGCGCCCCCTTTCCGGATTTGCCGAGACCTTCTCGCAATACATCATGGAAGTGGAACCGGGCGGCGGGAGCGAGCGGCCGGAACTAGAAGCGGAAGCCGAGGGTGTGCTCTTTGTAGTTGAAGGGCAGATTGAGGTGACGGTTGGCGGAGAGGTCCGTCAGATGGGCGAGGGCGGCTATGCCTATCTTCCGCCCTCGAGCGGTTGGACGCTCCGAAACGCGAGCCAGAAAAAAGCCGTCTTCCACTGGATCCGCAAGGCCTATGAGGCGGTAGATGGACTGGACGCGCCGGAGCCGCTTTTCCTGAATGAGCGCGAAATCGAGCCGACACCGATGGCGCATACGGATGGCAAATGGGCCACCACGCGCTTCGTCGATCCTGATGACCTGCGCCATGACATGCATGTCACCATCGTCACCTTCGAGCCGGGGGCGATCATTCCCTTTGCCGAGACCCATGTCATGGAGCATGGGCTTTATGTTCTGGAGGGCAAGGCGGTCTACCGGCTGAACCAGGACTGGGTGGAGGTGGAAGCGGGCGACTTCATGTGGCTGCGCGCCTTTTGCCCGCAGGCCTGTTATGCGGGCGGGCCGGGCAAGTTTCGCTATCTGCTCTACAAGGATGTGAACCGCCATCCCAAGCTGAAGGGGCCGTTCCGGTGAGCGCGCGCCTCATAAAGGCGCAGCCGCTGACAAGGGAAGCCTTTGCGCCTTTCGGCGATGTCATCCAGACTGAAGGGGCGGAAAACTTCCTCATCAACGCGGGGAAGACACGGCGCTTTCACGATCTGGCGAAGGTGGAAACGTGCGGGGAGAATGCGCGCGTGCTCATCAACATCTTCCGAGGGGAAGCCCATGAGCTGCCGCTTCCGCTGAAGCTGGTGGAGCGCCACCCGCTTGGCAGCCAGGCCTTCTTCCCGCTCGCAGGTCGCCGCTTTATCGTCATTGTCTGCCCGGATGAAGGGGGCAAACCCGGCATGCCCCATGCGTTTCTCGCATCGGGAAAACAGGGTGTGAACTATCACGTGGGCACCTGGCACGGGGTTCTGACCGCAATCGATCAGGACCAGGACTTTCTCGTCGTTGATCGTGGCGGGGACGGAAACAATCTCGAAGAGTATCGCTTCGGGGATGAGTGCTCGATCACTCTTTAGCCCCTTCACCTCCCTTACCGCCGACCGATGTCTCAGACCCGGAAATCAAAGCTGGGCATTGCGTATACATTCAGCTTGTGCATTATTTGTTTCGAGACTCGAAAAAAATATTCGGGTCTGATCTCGCATGGGTCGCGAGCTCTGGGAGGAACATTATGTATATCGGGCTGGACCTCGGCACTTCGGGTGTCAAGGCGCTGCTTGTCGATGGCGCGCAGCGCATAATCGGTTCCGCGAATGCATCGCTGGAGGTTTCACGGCCGCATGCGGGCTGGTCGGAACAGAACCCGCAGCATTGGCTGGATGCGACGGCAAATGTGCTGGAACAGCTGCGCCGGTCCTATCTGGTCGAAACCGCAAAGGTTGCCGGCATCGGCCTGTCCGGGCAAATGCATGGGGCCACCTTGCTCGATGCTGCAGATCAGCCCCTGCGCCCGTGCATCTTGTGGAACGACACGCGTTCCCACGAAGAGGCGGCGGCGCTGGATGCCGATCCCAAATTCCGCAAACTCACCGGAAACATCGTGTTTCCCGGCTTCACAGCCCCCAAGCTTGCCTGGGTAAAAGCCCATGAGCCTGATATATTCGCGGCCACGCGGAAGGTGCTTTTACCGAAGGATTTCCTGCGGCTGTGGCTCACCGGCGAACACGTATCCGAAATGTCCGATGCTGCGGGAACGGCCTGGCTGGATGTGGAGAAGCGCTGCTGGGACGCCTCGCTGCTTGACGCAACCTCTCTGGACCTAAGTCACATGCCGCGCCTCGTCGAAGGCACGGAGGTATCGGGCAAGCTGCGGCCTGAGTTATGTGCCCGCTTCGGTTTCGAGAATGCACCAGTCGTGGCAGGCGGTGCTGGCGACAATGCTGCGTCAGCTTGCGGGGCGGGCACGGTAGCGCCGGGTACTTCCTTTATTTCCCTTGGCACATCCGGCGTACTCTTTGCGGCGAATGAATCCTATCTGCCCAATCCGGAAAGTGCAGTGCATACATTCTGCCATGCCCTTCCCGGAACCTGGCACCAGATGGGCGTGATCCTGTCGGCCACGGATTCGCTCAACTGGCTCTCCGGCGTCACAGGCAGCGCGCCCGGAGACCTGACCGCGGCACTTGGGGCTGAACTGAAGACGCCGGGCAGTGCAACATTCGTGCCCTATCTTTCCGGTGAACGAACACCCCACAACGATGCCGCCATCCGCGGTGGCTTCTGTGGTCTTTCCCATCAGGATGACGCGTCTGCTCTGACGCAGGCGGTTCTCGAGGGTGTCGCTTTCGCGTTTCGCGACAATCTCGAGGCGCTCAAAGCGGCGGGCACGACGCTCACCCGCGCAACGGCCATCGGTGGCGGCTCCCGATCACGCTACTGGTTGAAGGCGATAGCCACCGCCCTGCAGATCAGGCTCGATATTCCAGCCGAAGGGGACTTCGGCGCGGCATTTGGCGCGGCGCGGCTGGGCCTGATCGCGGCAACAGGTGCAGACCCCGTGGCAGTGTGCCAACCGCCGGAAATCAATGAAACCATCGAGCCGGACGCGGCTCTCACCGACGCATTCGACACTGCCTATCAGCGCTATCGTGCGCTCTATCCAGCCCTTCGAGGAGTATCACAATGAGCACCGGATTTTTCGGCAATATTGGTCCCGTCAAATATGAGGGCCCGGACAGCGACAACGAACTGGCTTTCCGCCACTACAATCCCGACGAGATCGTCCTGGGCAAGCGCATGGAAGACCATCTGCGCTTTGCGGTTTGCTACTGGCACAATTTCGTCTGGCCGGGCAACGACCCCTTTGGCGGCCAGACCTTCGAGCGCCCGTGGTTCGGCGAGACCATGGATCTTGCCCGTTTGAAAGCTGATGTCGCCTTCGAGATGTTCGATATTCTGGGCGCGCCCTTCTACACCTTCCACGATCACGACGTGCGCCCGGAAGGAGAGACCTATTCGGAAAGCGTGAAGCGCCTCAACGAGATCGCGGACCATTTCCAGGGCAAGATGGAGGCCGGCGGGCCCAAGCTTCTCTGGGGCACGGCGAACCTTTTCTCCAACCGCCGCTACATGGCCGGTGCAGCCACCAATCCCGACCCGGATGTCTTTGCCTATGCAGCGGCCACCGTGAAGGCCTGCATGGATGTCACCCAGCGTCTGGGCGGCCAGAACTATGTGTTGTGGGGTGGTCGCGAAGGCTATGAGACGCTGCTCAACACCGATATGGGCCGAGAGCTGGACCAGCTTGGTCGCTTCCTCTCCATGGTCGTCGACTACAAGCACAAGATCGGCTTTGAAGGCGCGATCCTCGTGGAACCGAAGCCCCAGGAGCCAACCAAGCACCAGTATGATTTCGACGTCGCTACCGTCTATGGCTTCCTCAAGCGCTACGGTCTGGAAAACGAGGTGAAGGTGAATATCGAGCAGGGGCATGCCATTCTGGCTGGCCACTCCTTCGAGCATGAGCTTGCCCTTGCCGGCGCGCTTGGAATTCTCGGTTCCATTGATGTCAATCGCAACGACTACCAGTCCGGCTGGGATACCGACCAGTTCCCCAACAATGTGCCGGAGGTGGCTCTCGCCTACTACCAGATTCTTGCCCATGGCGGCTTCACCACGGGCGGCACGAATTTCGATGCCAAGCTGCGCCGCCAGTCGCTCGACCCGGTCGATCTCATCGCGGCCCATATTGGCGGCATGGACGTCTGCGCGCGCGGCTTGAAGGCGGCAGCGAAGATGATCGAGGACGGCGCACTCTCCAACCCGCTGGACGAGCGTTATGCTGGCTGGAACCAGCCGGAGAACAAGGCGATGCTGAAAGGTGAACGCAGCCTTGAAGACATCGCTGCCCGCGTGGAGCGCGAAAACCTTGACCCCGAGCCACGCTCCGGCCGACAGGAGCGCCTCGAGAACATCGTCAATCGCTACGTGTAACTGCGATTCGTTCGCAAAAACATCAATTTAATCAGGAACTTTAATGGCCGGGCCGCGTTCGCAGCCCGGTCTTATTTTTTCATAAGACCGTCGCCAAATATTCATCCAACCGCCTTCATCCAGTCAGGATTGGTGGCCAATTATCCGCGCAGTGAATCGAACGAGGCGTACCATGTCTGTTCACAGAACCGTAGAAGCTCAGATCGATGCCCTGCTCACCAAGGATGATTCATCATCCATAATCGAAACCCTCTACTCGCTCGGTCAGGCTGCAGGTGATGCGGCATCCATAGGTGACGGGTGGGATCGTGCCGTTCAGGCGCGGTTACAGGCGAGGTTGGCTCGCAAGATGCGCGAGGCGATCGAACCCGCCGGCCTTACGAAGTCCTCCTCAACGGCGGCTTGAAGTACAAGCGCATTTTTTCCGACAGATATTTTCATGGATGGATTTGGCGATGACTTTCGGCAACATACCGAAAAGGCGCAGCTATTTCGCGCTGATACCGACTAGTTCCAAAAGAGGAGCCGGCCCGTTCAACCGCCAGCGCATGGTGGGGCAGCGCATGGCGGACTTCCTCTGCGACGATGGCATGATCTCACCGCCGGGATGTGATCTCGGTCGGGGCCAACGCAGCGCCTTCCGACAGAAAACGGGAGCAGAAAACGGGCGCCTTTACCGGCGCACGGGGGAACTGGGGTCGGTTCAAAGCTGATGCTTTGTGCCTGAACAGGGATACAGGCCTCCCAGCCGCGCGACCTTCTGTCAGCCCATCGGCCGATCAGCGGGTGCAAAGCGGCAGGCGGATTTTCGTACCCCGAGCCTGTTGCGCGAAGCCTTCGCATCCTGCACAGGCAAGGCAGCCCTTTATGCCTGCGCACTGGAACCGGAAAGCGCGAAAGCGACCTTTCCATTCTCTTCACAGATGCCTATCGTCCGGCATCATTCGACATTTCCAATGTTCAGGGAGGGGCAGATGGCCGAGTTGCAGGATGTATGCGTGCTGGTGGTAGGCAAGCTCCACGAGCATGCCGTTGAACGGCTGAAGGAACGGTTCAAGGTCATTTCGCTCCCAAAGGCCGATGCTTCCGCGCTCTCGCATGAAGATGCGCAGTCGGTTCGCGCTATCGCGGCTTCGGGTGCTGTCGATGCGCCCTTCATCGATGCCTTGCCGAACCTGGAGATCATCGCGAATTTCGGCGTTGGTTATGATGCCGTTGATGCCAGCCATGCAGGGACTAAGGGCGTGATGGTCACCAACACGCCGGATGTCCTGACCGAAGAGGTCGCGGATACGGCGATCGGTCTGCTGATCAATGCCGCGCGCGAACTGCCGAAGGCTGAGAACTATCTTCGCGCGGGCAAGTGGAAAAGCGAGGGCGCCTATCCTCTGACGCGCGGCAGCTTGCGCGGGCGAAAGGTCGGCATCTTCGGCATGGGGCGCATCGGGCTTGCCATTGCGCGGCGGGTGGAAGCGTTCGGGTTGCCGATAAGCTATTACAACCGCAGCCGGGTAGAGGGCGTAAACTACGCCTATCATGGTTCGCTGGTCGAACTTGCCGGTGCTGTCGACACGCTTATCTCGGTTGCGCCGGGGACACCGCAAACGGCGAAGGCCGTGAATGCCGAAGTGCTGCAAGCTCTGGGAAGTGAGGGGATCTTCGTGAATATCGGTCGCGGCAGCACGGTCGATGAAGAAGCACTGGCGCAGGCCCTGAAGAGCGGGACCATCATGGCTGCGGGCCTGGATGTTTTCGCCCACGAGCCCGATGTTCCCGAGGCTTTGCTTGCTTGTGAGAACGCTTGCTTGCTCCCGCATGTAGGGTCTGCCTCACAGCATACCCGCAAGGCGATGGCCGATCTGGTGGCCCAGAATGTCATCAGCTGGTTCGACAAGGGTGAGGCGGTCACGCCGGTGTCCGAGACACGGCATGTGACATCAGGCGGCTGAAGCTTGATTAAGAATTGGTTGCTGCTGCCAAGATTTCGTTAACTTTTCCTGCACCATAGTTGGGACTGATTTGAAGCGAGGCCCAACTATGAAGCTACTGGTTACCGGACTCCTGCTTGCCGGACTCGTTGGTGCGGCTCCGCTCGTCCTCTCGGCGGCCGAAGATGATGGCGCTGCTGCCATCGTGGCCGCCAAGAGCGAGGTGGCACAGTTTCGGCTGAGCGTGGCGGGTCATGACGAAACCTGCACCATCTCCTCCGGTAAGCCCACGGATGTCGACAATGCCGTGCTTGTGAACGGGGACTGTTCGTCTGCGGTTCCAGCGCTCAGGAAAGTGCGTTACTGGCGCAAGGACGGAACAGGCGATCTGGTGCTCGCCGCCGACAGCGGCGAAGTGGTCGCAAAGTTTTTCGCTGCCGATGGCGTGGCCTATGAGTCCTTGAAGCCTGTGTCGCCGATGATGGTGCTCACCGCCGAAAACTGAAATCAGGCTGCATCGCTGCGCGCGTGGCGCGCGGCATGATGCGCGCGAACAGCTTCGCCGAAGCTTGCAAAAATCTGTCGTGAGGGGGCGTCGCTCTCCGCCCAGTATTCGGGATGCCATTGAACACCGACGGCAAAAGCCTTGGTGCCGCGGACCGAGACCGCCTCGACAGTTCCGTCAGGAGCCACGGCTTCGACATCAAGACCTTCGCCCAGTCTGTCGATCCCTTGGCGGTGGATCGTGTTCACACGCACAGCCTCGCTATTGAAGATATCTGCGAGGCAGGATCCTGCCTTGATCTTGATATCCTGCCGTATCGCGAACCGCTCGTCCTGGGTGGCATTTTCCGGAGCCCTATGATCCATCCGCCCGGGCAGCTCCTGGAGCTCCGTCGCCAGACTGCCACCCATTGCCACGTTCAGTTCCTGAATGCCGCGGCAGATGGCCAGAAGCGGAATACCTCTCTTGATGGCCGCACGGATGAGCGGGATCGTTGTGCCATCACGGCGCCGGTCATATGGCCCGTTGCCCTCCGTGGCTTCTTCGCCATAGAGCTCCGGCCAGACATTGGATTTCGAGCCCGTGAGCATCACACCATCCACGCCATCCAATATGACATCCAGATCGAGCTCACCCTCGAATGACGGCACGAGCAGCGGCGTGACGCCGGCGGCCCGAATGGCTGCGCGCAGATACTGTTCGGGGGCTGCATGCCACTCGTAGTTCTCGAAGGATTTCACATCGGTGGAAACAGCGATCAGAGGCTTGGACATGCGTGAGTTCCAGGGGTTTCGATACGTATAGCCAATCTAGCTGAACATATGTCGGCCACAAGGGGAGGCGCATATTGCGTCACCCGTTAACCGTTGAAAAACAGATTGTTTCCGCGCCGTTGCGTTTCGCGCAACAAAACTGGACTTGGCAGGCGTCGCATGTATTTATACGCGCCGATATCGGCATGGGCGTTCCCGCCCATCTGTTCCCGATCTCGTTCTTTCGATCCGCATATTTGGGGAGGTAATCCATGGATCGCCGTTCATTCATCAAGAAAGCCGGTCTTGCAGGTGCTGCAGGTGTTGGCGCTGCCACGCTCGCCGCTCCGGCCATCGCGCAGGGCAACCAGACCTGGCGGATGGTCACCACCTGGCCGAAGAATTTTCCGGGTCTTGGTGTAGGCGCGCAGCGTCTTGCCGACCGCATCACTGCCGCTTCCGGTGGCCGCCTGACCATTCAGGTCTATTCCGCAGGCGAACTTGTGCCGCCGCTGCAGTCGCTGGACGCAGTCATCGACGGTTCGGCCGAGATGAGCCACGGTGCAGCCTATTACTGGCAGAACAAGAGCCCGGCGCTCGCCTTCTTCACCGGCGTTCCCTATGGCATGACCTCGCGCGAGCTGACCGCCTGGGTGCGTTATATGGGCGGCCAGGAACTTTGGGACGAGATCTACGACCAGTTCGGCCTTCAGGGGTTCCTGTCGGGCGATACGGGCACGCAGGCCGGTGGCTGGTTCCGCGAGGAGCTGACGGGCGTTGATTCCGTCAAGGGCCTTCGTTTCCGCACGCCGGGCCTTGGTGGCCGCGTCTGGGAGAAGCTTGGCGCGACCGTGACCAACATGGCTGCCGGCGAAATCTTCCAGGCCCTGCAGTCGGGCACGCTCGATGCTGCAGAATTCGTGGGTCCGTACAACGATCTGGCACTCGGCTTCTATCAGGTTGCCAAGAATTATTACTTCCCAAGCTTCGTCGAGCCGGGCCTGGCGACCGAGCTCGTTGTCGACAAGGCGAAGTATCAGGAACTGCCGGAAGATCTGCAGGCAATCATCCGCGATGTTTCGCAGGCAGAATATGACCAGGTTGCGTCCGACTTCTACGCGAATGATCCTCGTGCGCTTCAGACGCTCATCAACGATCATGGCGTGACGGTCCGCCAGTTCCCCGACGAGATCATGGAAGCCGGCGGCAAGGCTGCAGCGGAAATCCTCGGCGAGCTGCGCGATTCCGACGACGCGCTGGTCAAGAAGACGACCGAGAGTTTCATCGAAGCCCTCAACGTGCTGCGCACCCGCTCCGAAGGCACCGACGGCGCCTTCATTCAGGCACGCGAGAAGTTCTTCAAGATCTGATTGCTACTGAAAGAGTAGGAAAAAAGCCCGGGATGGTTCGGCCATCCCGGGCTTTTTCTTGTTCGTCAGGCGGTTTGCCTAGTTGTAGATCGCCCGCGGCAGCCAGGTGGCGATTTCCGGGAAGGCGAACATGATCGCGATGGCTGCCAGTTGCAGGAACACGAAGGGTATGACGCCCTTGTAGATCATCGCGGTCGAGACGGCGTTCGGGGCCACACCACGCAGATAGAACAGTGCGAAACCGAAGGGCGGGGTGAGGAAGCTGGTCTGCAGGTTCACACCCACCAGAACACCGAGCCATACCGGATCCACATCGAGTGCCAGAAGAATTGGCGCGGTGATCGGGATCACGATGAAGATGATCTCGAAGGTGTCGAGGATGAAGCCGAGCAGGAACATGATGGCCATCACCACGGCTACCGCCATCAGGGTTCCACCCGGCAGATTCGACAGGAACTCGTGAACGAGATTGTCACCACCCATCAGGCGGAAGACGATCGAGAAGACCGAAGCGCCGAACAGGATGATGAAGACCATGCAGGTGATGGTGGCGGTCGATACCACCGCCTCGCGCAGCATGTTGAAGGAGAGGCGCCAGCGGAACGCCGCCAATACCATCGCGCCCACCGCACCTACCGATGCAGCTTCCGTCGGAGTAGCAATGCCTCCGAGGATTGATCCGAGCACCGCCATGATGAGGAGCAGTGGCGGCAGGAGTGCTGTGAAGACCTCGCCGATCAGCTGCTTCTTCTCATCCGCCGGAACCGGCGTCGCAGGACAGGATTCCGGGTCGGTGAAGGCCTTGAAGATGGTCCAAGCGAGATAAAGGCCGACCAGAAGAATGCCCGGCAGCAGCGCACCTGCGAAAAGATCGCCCACAGAAACGGGGACCGGTGCGAAATTGCCCTTCGCCATCTGCACCTGCGAATTGATGCCCGACAGCATGTCACCCATGAAGATCAGCACCGTGGATGGCGGGATGATCTGGCCGAGCGTACCGGATGCGCAGATGACGCCGGATGCCAGCCGCGGATCATAATTGGCGCGCAGCATTGCGGGCAGCGAGATGAGGCCCATCGTGACCACGGTTGCGCCGACAACACCGGTGGAGGCGGCAAGAAGCGCGCCCACGATGATGACGGACATGCCAAGGCCGCCGCGCAGATTGCCGAAAAGCTTGCCCATTGTCAGGAGAAGCTGCTCGGCGATCTTGGAACGCTCCAGCACCACGCCCATGAAGATGAAGAGCGGTACGGCAACCAGGACCTCATTGGTCATGAAGCCGATATAGCGGTTGGCAAGGCTGCCGAAATTTGATGGGTCAAAGACACCGAACCACATGCCGACCGCGCCGAACATCAGCGAGACACCGGCAAGCGTGAAGGCAACCGGAAAGCCCAGAAGCAGCATGCCGATAATGCCGAAGAACATGATCCCCGACAGGAATTCACCCAGAATGATCGGATCCATCACGTACCTGCCGTATGTTCTTCGAAACTTTCCTGACGCTCGTAGCGCAGCTTCTCAGGCAACAGTTCTTCCTGCCCGGCAAGCACCAGGATGGAGCGCAGCGCCATGGCGATGCCCTGCAGCGCGATCAGCACCGCAAAGGCGATGATAAAGCTCTTCAGGATGAACAGACCCGGCATGCCGCCGACATTCGCCGACGCCTCACCCAGTCGCCAGGAACGGGACACGAAGGACCAGCCGTAATATGCGACGATCCAGCAGAAGGGCAGGAGAAACAGGACGACACCGATCATATCTACGATCGCCTTGTTGCGGGTGCTGGCCGGCCTGTAGAAAATGTCGACGCGCACATGGTCGTTTCGCAGCAGGGCAAAGCCCGCTACCGCCGTGAACATGGCGCCATTCAACCAGATATAGAGATCCTGCATCCACACAAAGCTTGTGGAGAAGACATAGCGCTGCACCACGACGGTGAAGCAGACAAGCACGATCGCCAGTGCCAGCCATGAGAAAATATTGCCTATCAAGGCATTCAGTCCGCTAATCATGCGGACGAGCAATGCGAGCATTCGCATTTCAAATCCCCCCGTCGCAAAGCCGTCTTCTATGCGGCATGTCCGCGATCATCATCATTCTCCCCGATCCCCGGAAAGTGGGTGGTTCTGCCCGTTTCCATGTCCGATATCGCATCAATGGCGGGCGGGCGTACTTACCAGCTTTGTCGGACGGGCAAAAGTTGCCTGAAACACAAAAATAGGCGGCATTGGCGCTGTTTCTGTGCATGGAAGAGCAGGCGAGGGGCAGGTACGCCAAATTCCCCAAGGAACCAAGCTGTTATATTCGTTCCGCAAGTCTGGTTCAAAGCTAATATAATTTCGGTAAGGTAGCCTCTCCGCGGCATGCTCTTGCTGTTTTTTCAAACTGTTCGAAAAGGTTTGACCTGCAACGAATGCAGGAGAAAACTTTACCCTGCAGCCTTCTTTGGAGGAACTTGGAAGGCTGCAGAGGAGGATGGAATTCATGACGCTGCATGACGTGTCGCTTGATGACAAATACGATCTTACCAAGGAACGCATCTACGTTTCAGGGTCGCAGGCGGTCATCCGAATGCTTCTCATGCAGCGCGAGCGGGATCGCCAGGCCGGGTTGAATACGGCGGGCTTTGTTTCCGGCTATCGCGGGTCTCCGCTCGGCGGATTTGATCAGCAGCTGTGGAAGGCACGCAAGGAGCTTGGCGAACGTGATGTTGTCTTCCAGCCGGGTCTGAACGAGGAACTAGCAGCCACCGCGTGCTGGGGTTCCCAGCAGTCGGAGCTTCTTGGCGAGGGCAAATATGACGGCGTGTTTGCGCTGTGGTACGGCAAGGGGCCGGGTGTTGATCGGACCGGCGACGTCTTCCGCCATGCCAATGCTTCAGGTTCGTCCAGGCACGGTGGCGTTCTCGCTCTGATGGGCGACGACCACACGGCCGAATCCTCCACCGTCGCCAATTCCAGCGAATTTGCGTTCGTCGATGCCATGGTGCCGATCCTCAATCCTGCCGGCGTGCAGGAACTGATCGATTACGGTCTCTACGGCTACGCTCTGTCGCGTTTCGCGGGCACCTGGACGGCGATCAAATGCGTGAAGGACAATATCGAGTCCACAGCTTCCGTTGATGTCGCCATGGAGCGGCTGAACATCGTTCTTCCCGAGATCGATATGCCAGAGGGCGGACTGAATATCCGCCACGAAGTCAACATGCTTGGCCAGGAGCAGCGGCTCCATGACTTCAAGCGCGAAGCGGCAGCGGCCTTCATCACTGCCAACGGCCTTAACCGCATGGTCTATACCGGCGGTCGCAACCCGAAGATCGGCATCATCACGCTTGGCACCAGTTTCCTCGATGTGCGTCAGGCACTCGACGAGCTTGGAATCGACGAAGAACGCGCGAACACGATCGGCCTGCGCCTGTTCAAGGTCGCGGCCCCGTGGCCCTTCGACTACCAGCACATGGCGCAGTTCATCCAGGGCCTCGACATGGTCATCGTGGTGGAGGAGAAGCGGTCGCTGGTTGAGGTCCAGCTCCGCGAAAACCTCTACGGCACTGCCACCCAGCCCATCATCATCGGCAAGAAGGACGATCGCGACGAGCGGCTTTTCTCGCCCATGGGTTCGCTCGACATCAACCACATCGCCATTACCATCGGCGAGCGCATCCTCAAGCATATCGGCCATTCCGAAGAGATCGCCGCACGTGTCTCGAAGCTGCGCCAGTTCCAGGCGATGTTGGCCGACACGCAGGACGTGGCGCTGAGGCGGCCCCATTTCTGCTCCGGTTGCCCGCACAATACCTCAACCAATCTGCCGGAAGGCTCCATCGCCGGTGGCGGTATCGGCTGCCATTTCATGGCGCTGTGGATGGAACGCGGCACCGTCGGTTTTACCGCAATGGGTGGCGAGGGCGCACAGTTCATCGGACAGGCACCCTTCACCAAGCGGGAGCACTTCTTCCAGAATCTGGGTGACGGCACCTACAACCATTCCGGTTCGCTTGCGCTGCGTGCTGCGGTCGCGGCGGGGCTGAACGTCACCTACAAGATCCTCTACAATGATGCGGTCGCCATGACCGGAGGCCAGCCCCATGAAGGCGGGCTGACGGTTGACATGATCGCCGCCCAGGTGCGCGCGGAAGGCGTCAAGCGTATCGCCGTCGTTTCCGATGAACCGGAAAAGTATGAAGGCAAGATCAGTTTCCCTGCCGGTTCCACCATCCATCACCGCGATGACCTGGACCAGGTGCAGCGCGAGTTGCGCGAGGAAAAGGGCGTCACGGTCCTGCTCTATGATCAGACCTGTGCTGCCGAGAAGCGCCGCCGCCGCAAACGCGGCACGTTTCCCGATCCGGACAAGCGCGTCATCATCAACGAGCTCGTCTGCGAAGGCTGCGGCGATTGCGGCGTCAAATCCAACTGTGTCTCGGTGCAGCCGGTGGAAACCGAGTTCGGCCGCAAGCGCATGATCGATCAATCGAGCTGCAACAAGGACTTCTCCTGCGTCAACGGCTTCTGCCCTTCCTTCGTAACCGTTCATGGCGGCAAGCTGAAGAAGGTGAAGGGTGACACCAATGGCAGCGATCCGCTTGACGGTGTGCCGCCCGCGAAAATCATGCCGCTGGGCGTGGGCGGTTGGGCCGGTGTCGTCGACGGCATCGGCGGTACCGGTGTGGTGACCATCGGGGCAATCCTTGGCATGGCCGCTCACATGGAAGGCAAGGGGGCAGGCATCATCGACATGGCCGGTCTTGCCCAGAAGGGTGGTGCGGTCTTTTCGCATCTGAAGATTGCCGAAACGCCTGCCGACGTCCATTCCATCCGCGTTCCAGCAGGCAAGGCTGATCTGGTGCTGGGCTGTGACCTCGTTGTTTCAGGCGCGCGCAAGGTCTTGGCTGCCGTGCGGCACGATCACACGCTGTTCGTGGCCAATACCGCGGAGGTCATGCCGGGAGACTTTGCCCGATCCGCCGATTTCTCACTGCCCGTCGAGCGGCTGAAGAAGGCTGTTCGCGAGGCGGCTGGCGAGGGGCACGCGCATTTCTTTGATGCAACGCGTACGGCCACCGTTCTGCTTGGCAATTCCATTGGCGCAAACATGTTCATGCTCGGCATGGCATATCAGCTCGGCGGCATTCCGGTTTCCGACGAAGCCATCGAAAAGGCCATACACCTGAACGGGCAGGCCGTATCGATGAATATCGCTGCTTTCCGCTGGGGACGCCGCGCAGCGCATGATCCGGAACATGTGCGCAAGCTGGTGGCCGATGCCGCACCGGCTGCCGGTCGCGAGATTGCCACGAGCCTCGAGGACATCATTGCGCGTCGCGTTAACTTCCTGACGGATTATCAGGACGCTGCCTATGCAGAGCGGTATCGTCAGCGCATCGAGCAGTTGCGGCAGGCGGAGGATCGCGCTGTTCCCGGCTCCACGCGCGTCACCGAGCACGCTGCGCGCAATCTCTTCAAGCTTATGGCCATCAAGGACGAATATGAGGTCGCGCGCCTCTACACCGACGGCAGCTTCAGGAAGCAGCTCGAGGGTGCATTCGAGAGCTATGAGAGCCTGGAGTTCCATCTCGCGCCGCCGCTACTGGCGAAGCGTGATGAGAACGGGCATCTGAAAAAGGCGCGCTATGGTCAATGGATGATGAAGGCATTTGGCCTTCTGGCCCGCTTCCGCAAACTGCGTGGAACTGCGCTAGACCCGTTCGGCCACACCGATGAACGCAAGATGGAGCGGCGGCTGCTGGCGGAATATGAAGCCGATCTCGACCTCATCGAGCGTGAGATTTCCGCTTCGCGTCTCGATGCGGCGGCCGCTCTTGCGGCGGTTCCCGAGCTTGTTCGTGGTTATGGCCACGTGAAGGAGGCGCATGTGGAGCGGGCGCAGGCGGAGCGCACTCGTCTTCTTGAAAGACTGAAGCAGAACGATCCGGATCCGGTCCTCCACGCAGCCGAATAAGACTGTTAGAAAGGTTTTGTCGGCGATTCGGGCACTAAACCTTTCTTAATCGGGTTGTGTAATGCTCCGCTCGTCAATGGGGACGGGCAGTGAAGAAGCAGAAAAGCTATATACCTGAAGACGTCTATGTCGGTTATATCCGCTCGCTGTTTCAGGATGTCGGCGTGCTGCCGCTCGGCGCGGCCTGTTTTGCTGCCATTGCCGTCCTTCTCTATGTAAAAACCGGCATGACCGCGCATCTTGTGATGGGCGCTCTCATGCTTTTTGCCGGTTTCGCGCGCTATTTTCTGATCACACGCGTCGACCACGCACTCATCTCGGATTATCCATCGGCGCTGCACTGGGAGCAGCGCTACATTATCTGGGGTTCTGTCCACGGCCTGGTGGTTGGCAGCTTCGGTTTTTTCGCCGTCTACTGGAGTCAGGATCCGTTTTCCGAGCTTGCGGCCGTCTCGGCTGTGCTCTGCGGCACGATAACCATCGCCGGACGCAATTACGGCTCTCCCCGAATGGTTTCGATCCTGACGCTGACCGTCGTTGCTCCGATCTCTATCGCGCTCGTCCTCAAGGGTGACATCTATCATTTCATCCTGGGCATGTTCATCGCGCCCTTCATGATGGTGGTGATGAAGATGGCGCGGCTGGTACGAGAAGTCCTGTTCACCGCGATCAGCGAACAGGTTCGCTCTTCAAGGCTGGCGCATAGGTTCAACCGTGCGCTCAACACGATGTCGCATGGCCTCATCATGTTCGATGCGGCCGGTCGTGTGGTGGTGGCCAATGCCCAGGCTACGGAAACGCTGGGCTTCAGGTCCGTCGAGCAGGCGGTGGGACGCAGTATCCAGGCACTTCTGGCGCGCGGCGTGGCTGCCGGTCTTCTGGATCGCAAGGAATGCCGCAACGCACAGGTGCAACTGACCTCCGCCTTGCGGGAAGGGCGCAACCGAAAGGTTCTGCTGCGTTTGCTCGATGGGCGTCATCTCGAGTTCTCTGCCCGGGAAGGGCGGGACGAGCTTGGTGTCATAACCTTCGAGGAAGTCACCGGCCGCATCCAGGCGGAAGAGAAGATCCGTTTCATGGCGCGCTACGACAACCTGACCGGGCTACCCAATCGAGGCTATTTCCACGAACTCGTCAGTGACCTGATGCAGTCGGGCGACCCGAAACGCTATTGCGCGCTTGCGGTTTTCGACCTGGATGACTTCAAGTCCATCAATGACACGCTAGGTCATCCTGTCGGTGACGGCCTGATCTATGCCGTAGGCGAGCGACTTTCCGAGATTGCCGGTGAAGATGTCCGGGTCAGCCGCTTCGGCGGCGACGAGTTCATGATCTATTTCGATCGTCTCGACAGTCGTGACGACCTGTCATTGCGCATGGAGGCCATTCTCGAACATCTCAATGGCGAGGTTGATGTCACCGGCCATTTGCTTCGCGTGCAGGCAAGCTGCGGCGCGGCCATTTCGCGGGCCAGTGACGCGACTGTAGATGAGCTGACCGTGAAGGCCGATCTCGCCCTCTATCAGGCGAAGGATCTTGGCAAGAACGGCTGGCGCCTGTTCGAGCAGGAAATGGATGCCGCATTCCGCAACCGCCAGACACTCAAGGCCGATCTGCGCAATGCAATCGAGACACGGGCTTTGCGGGTGGTTTTCCAGCCCATCGTCGACATGCGCAACATGCAGATTGCCGGCAGCGAAGCGCTCTGCCGTTGGCACCATGCGGAACTCGGTCCGATCTCGCCTGCAATCTTCATTCCCTTGGCGGAGGAAATGGGGATCGTGTCGGAGATCACCGCAATGGTGCTGGAAGTGTCCTGCCGCGAATGCGCGACATGGCCCGAGCATCTGCGGGTCTCGGTCAATCTTTCCGCCAAGGACTTCCACGATCCCAGCATCGTCGACAAGGTTCGGCATGTGCTGGAGGATACGGGGCTCGACCCGGCACGCCTCGAGATCGAGGTCACCGAAACAGCGCTGCTCGACGATCAGCAGGCCACGCGTGAATATCTTCAGGCGCTGAAGGGGCTCGGCGTGAGCATCGCGCTCGACGATTTCGGCACTGGCTATTCAAGCCTGAGCTATCTGCACACGCTTCCGCTCGACAAGGTCAAGATCGATGGCAGCTTCGTTGCCGACATTACCAGCGACGAGCGCTCACTCAAGCTGATCACCGGTGTGGTGGAACTTTCGCGCAATCTTGGTCTGGCCATCACAGTGGAAGGCGTGGAGACCTTCGGTCAGCTCAAAACGCTCTCGATTGCGGTGCAGCCCGACCTCGTGCAGGGGTTCCTGTTCGGTTCAGCACTTAGCGCATCGGGTATCAAGACCATGTCCCAATCGAGCTGGTCGTTCGGCAGCGAGTTGCAGCAGGCACTATTGCCGGCACGCGCCTGACGGCCTGTTTTCTCCTGAAACAATAGATTCATTGACCGTCTCCGGCGCGATCTCTATCCCACCACGCGTGACGAATATTAACCTTAACGCAAGGTAAACTCGTTTAACGCGAAAATCGCTTGCCTCTTTCGCTCTTTGGCATAGGATTCAGTTAGCGACGGGGGTCGGGTATGGGAATTCACATTTCCACGGCAAGAGATGCAGGTGGCAATAGCGGCGGTCGCCACAGTCTGGGCAACTCGGCGCTTGTTGGCAATGTGCTCAAGCTTCTTGAGCGCACCGAGTACAGACGCTGCGAGACGGGCGAAGATCTCGAGGCGATCTATCGCCTGCGCTACAAGGCGTATCGTCCGCACGGTTTTGTCACCGACTCCAATGCACGCATGGTGAAGGACAGCCTCGACGAACTGCCCAACAGTCACTGCTTCGGCATCTTCATCGACAACCGCCTCGTGGCAACCGTGCGTTTGCATCAGATTGATCGCGAAAATCCGCATGGGCCGGTCACCAAGGGGTTTGGTGACGTGATGATGCCGATGATCGAGCAGGGGGCGAGCTGCATCAATCCGTCCATGTTCGCGGCCGATCCCGAGTTGAACAAGGATTACCGCGTGCTGCCCTATGTGGCACTGCGTCTGGTAATCGTCGGTTATTCCTGGTTCCGCTCCACCTATTGCGCCTGTCTCATCCGTCAGGAACATACTGCGTTCTATCGTCGGATTTTCGGCGCGCGGGAGATGGCACCGCCGCGCAGCTATCCGCCGATCAGCATTCCCTTGATGCTCTATGGAGGGGTATGCGCGAAGGAATTCGGGCCGATCGTGACGCGCTTCCCGTTCTTCCTTTCCACACGGGCGGAGCAGAAGATGCTGTTCGCACCACGCGAACCTGGCGCAACTACACCTCTTACAGTTCTCCCCACCGCGAAGTATCAGCTCAACGCTGCCTGATCCGGGTTTGGCCTACAGAAGGCTTGCAATTGCGCACAGGGGTTGTGCGGGATGCGCCCTGACGGCAAAATCAACTGCTGGGAAAGATGCCTGAGGGAGGTTGCAACGCGACTTTTTGTGGCTGCTGCAATGGGTTTGGCTATCCCGGGCCGGTCTCGGCCCAGTCCTTCAGCTGTTCGGCGCGGTAGTCGCCAACCGAGGGGACAATTTGCAACAATCCAGGCCTTCGGCTCGATGAACAGGTCTCGACCATGTATTCCGCACCCGATCCCTGACCGATGGCGTGGGTCGGGCCAGTCTCAGGCGTATGCAGCGGGAGTTCTTGTCGAGGCGGGACCGCTGTGGCAGCAATGTCGAGTGCATCATAAACGCCTAGGATTTTCAGCGCATGCGCCTGAACACGTTTCAGCGCGCGAGTTAGCGGTTTCACCCGATTGGGGTGAAACTGCTTCACCCTCCCTTAGATGATCAGAATCGCCTAAGCTGATCCTGGCCTGCAATGGGCAGGAACGGGAGAGGCATGAGCATTTCGGTAGACACGGCGAGATCGACTATCTGGGCTGGTGAACTGACAGCTGAAGAGCTGGAGCGTGCCGCCCGGGGAATGGTAGAGCGTGTCTATCAGAAGGGCGTCTATATCTGCCACCGCGATGACAAGCTGGACTATTGGACGGGTGTTGCCGACGGCCTCATCAAGATCAGCGCGATATCCGCTCAGGGAAAGGCAATGACCTTTGCGGGTGCAGCAACAGGCAGCTGGTTCGGCGAAGGATCGGTGCTGAAGGACGAGCCGCGCAAATACGATCTGGTCGCCATCCGCGACACACGCATGTGGATGATGCAGCGGGCCACATTCATGTGGCTTTACGAGAATTCCAAGGGCTTCAACCGCTTCCTGGTGCGCCAGCTCAATGAGCGCATGGGGCAGTTCATTGCGACCATCGAATATGACCGTATCCTGCACCCCAAGGCGCGAGTCGCACGGAACCTGTCCTGGTTCTTCAACCCGGTGCTGTATCCCGCGACACGCCGGGAGATCGAGATAAGCCAGGAAGAGCTCGGCCTTCTGGCTGGTGTCTCACGTCAGGTGGTGAACAAGGCACTCAAGGAACTGGAAGAGGAAGGCCTGCTTACTGCTGCTCATGGCAAGATCACGGTCCATGAACCTGAGGTTCTTGCCTGTTATGATGTCTGAGGGAGAGCTTCAGGGGCGTCCAGTCTCGCAAAGCTGTTCGTGAATTTTCGCACACACTCACAGGTCCCCCTATAATAACTGCACATCCGCTGTTTGTCTGTCAAGCGCCGTGTTGCCACCTTCTGCAAATCGTGAAAACCTCCATGAAACATCAGGCTTCGGGTGGAGGACCCGGTGCCTGCGCCGATGCAGGATGCGGGAGACATTCGCGCCGGTGGGAGCAAGGGAGAAGCAGCGCGTTCGCGCGTTGCACGGCGGTTCGCCGCCCTAATGGGAGGATACGGCTTGGCGCAGAAACCCGCGTCACCCGACACGCTTGCGAAGTATCTGCTGTTGAATGCCGAGCGCTTCAAAGGCAGGCCTTCGATGCGGCACAAGGATTACGGCATCTGGCAGAGCTGGACCTGGGATCAGCAGTGCGAGGAGGTTCGCGCTTTCTCACTGGGTCTGCAGGCGATCGGCTTCAAGCGCGGTGATCGGATTGCCGTCATCGGCACCAACCGTCCACGGCTCTACTGGACCTTCATCGCCGCTCAGGCGCTAGGAGGCGTACCGGTCCCAGTCTATGCGGATTCCGTCGCCGAAGAGATGGCCTATGTGCTTGATCATGCCGAGGTCAAATATGCCGTCGTCGAGGATCAGGAGCAGGTGGACAAGCTTCTGTCGGTTGCAGGCGATGTGCCGCGTCTGACCGAGATCATCTATGACGAGCCGCGCGGTCTGAGGGACTATGACCATACCCATCTCCATGACTATGCAGAGGTCCGTGCCAAGGGCCTGGAGATCATGGAACGCGAGCCCAACTCTGCCGCGCGCTTTGAGGCGGAAGTCGAGCAGGGATCGGGAGCGGATCTGGGCGTCATGCTCTACACCTCGGGCACGACGGGTCGCCCCAAGGGCGTCATGCTTTCAAACGAAAGCCTGGTGCGCTCGGCGCTGAATGGCAATCGCTTCGACAATCTGGACGAGAATGAAAGTGTCATCGCTTATCTGCCGTTGGCTTGGGTCGGCGACCACGTCTTCTCGGTGGCGCAGGCGCATACGGCCGGTTTCTGCGTAAGCTGCCCGGAAAGCCAGGAGACGGTGAACGAGGACCGCCGCGAAATCGCGCCGACCTATTTCTTCGCACCACCGCGCGTTTTCGAAACGCTTCTCACCCAGATCATGGTGCGCATGGAAGATGCTGGCCGTATCAAGAAGAAGATGTTCGACTATTTCCTTGCCCATGCACGCAAGGTTGGCGAGCCCATTCTTGATGGCAAGACGGTCGGGCTGAAGGACAGGGTGCTCTATTCGCTCGGCGAGTTCTTCGTCTACGGTCCGCTGAAAAACCGCCTCGGCTTCTCCCGCCTGCGCGTTGGTTACACGGCAGGTGAGGCGATCGGGCCGGAGCTTTTCCGCTTCTATCGGTCCATCGGCCTCAATCTCAAGCAGCTCTATGGACAGACCGAGGCCTGCGTCTACATCACCGCGCAGCCCGATGGCGGCATCAAGCCTGAGACGGTCGGGCTGCCATCGCCCGAAGTGGAGATCCGCATCGCGGAGAATGGCGAGGTCATGTATCGCTCGCCGGGCGTCTTCATGGGCTACTACAAGAATGACGAGGCCACGCGTGAGACCAAGACGCCGGATGGCTGGGTGCATACCGGCGATGCGGGTTTCCTCGACAGCGATGGCCAGCTTCGCATCATCGACCGTGCCAAGGATGTCGGCAAACTCGCGGACGGCTCGCTCTTTGCGCCAAAATATATCGAGAATGCGCTGAAGTTCTTCCCCGAGATCAAGGAAGTGGTGGCGTTCGGGCATGAGCGGGAATTTTGCGCCGCCTTCATCAATATCGATCTGACCGCTGTCGGCAACTGGGCGGAACGCAACAATATCGCCTATGCCTCCTACCAGGAACTTGCAGGTCATCCGCGGGTCTACGAGACCATTGCGCAGCATGTGGCCGAGGCCAATCGAAAGCTTGCTGCCGAGCCCTTGATGGCCGGTTCACAGGTGCGTCGCTTCCTTGTGCTGCACAAGGAGCTGGACGCTGATGACGGCGAGTTGACCCGTACGCAGAAGGTGCGCCGTTCCTTCATCGCGGACCGCTACGGCGAACTGATCGAGGCGCTCTATGACGGTTCCAGCGAAAAATATGTCGAGACGCAGGTCACCTATGAGGACGGCCGCAAGGGCATCATCCGCGCGACCGTGCGCATCGAGGATGCGGAAGTCTTCCCCTTTGACAGTCCGGTGATGGAGGCGGCGGAATGAATATGAGAGCCGATCCCGAAGCCATGAAGACGCGCGAAGAGGAAGACATTCTTCTGGATGTGCGCAATGTGTCGCTCGCCTTCGGCGGCGTGAAGGCCATCACCGACATTTCGCTCAATGTGAAGCAGGGTGAAATCCGCGCGATCATCGGTCCCAACGGTGCCGGCAAGACCTCGATGCTCAATGTCATCAACGGCTTCTATACCCCGCAGGAAGGCACGATCATCTTCCGCGGCAAGGAGCGCCGCTCCATGAAACCGCATGAGGCGGTGGGGCAGGGGATTGCCCGCACCTTCCAGAATGTGGCGCTGTTCAAGGGCATGTCGACGCTCGACAACATCATGGCGGGGCGTTCGGTCATGATGAAGCGCAACCTGCTCTGGCAGATGCTGTGGCGCGGGCCGGCCTTGCAGGAGGAGATCGAACATCGCGAAAAGGTCGAGGAGATCATCGACTTTCTCGAGATCCAGCATATCCGCCGCACCCCCGTCGGCAAGCTGCCCTACGGCCTGCAGAAGCGCGTCGAGCTGGGTCGCGCATTGGCGATGGAACCCAGCCTTCTTCTCCTCGATGAGCCCATGGCGGGCATGAATCTCGAGGAAAAGGAAGACATGAGCCGCTTCATTATCGACGTCAATCAGCAGCGCGGCACCACCATCGCCCTGATCGAGCACGATATGGGCGTGGTGATGGATCTTTCCGACCGCGTGGTGGTGCTGGATTACGGCAAGAAGATCGCCGACGGCACGCCCGACGAAGTCAAGAACAACCAGGATGTGATCGACGCCTATCTGGGCGTTCCGCACTGAAGGAGGCGGCGATGGATTTCACACTTACTCCGCTCGTCTCGCTCATCGCGGGCGTGCTCATCCTCATCTTCCCGAGGCTGCTCAACTACATCGTGGCCTTCTATCTCATCATTGTCGGCCTTCTCGGCCTCTTTCCGGGTCTGGCTGGCTAAGGAGCGATCATGGACACTCTCAAAGGCATTTTCGTCGATCCCTTCGCGGACATGATCGCTGCACCCGACTTTCTCCTTCAGGTGCTATGGGAAGGTCTGGTGGGCGGCGTTCTCTATGCGCTCATCGCGTTGGGCTTTGTTCTGATCTTCAAATCCTCGCGCATCTTCAACTTCGCGCAGGGCATCATGGTGGTATTCGCGGCCCTCACGCTTGTTGGCCTGCATGAGAAAGGTGTGCCCGCGCTTCTGGCACTGCCTCTGACGCTCGGCGTCATGTTCATGCTGGCAGTCGCCATCGAGCGCGCGGTGCTGCGGCCTCTGGTCAACCAGCCAGACATCATCCTGTTCATGGCAACCATCGGCATCACGCTGTTCCTGATCGGGCTTGGCGAGATAATCTTTGGCGGCGAAAACAAGGTGATGATCACCGAGCAGCTGGGTATCCCCACCGGCAGCTTCACGCTGGAACCCTTCGGCGGTTTCGTCTCCATCGAGCAGAAGGACCTGACCGCGGTTATCGGCGCGATCCTGCTGGTTGGCGTGCTGCTTCTTTTCCTGAACAAGTCCAAGATCGGCCGCGCCATTCGCGCGCTGGGTGACGATCACCAGGCGGCACTTTCGGTGGGCATTTCACTTTCCACGATCTGGGTGATCGTCTGGTTCATCGCCGGCGTCATCGCGCTGGCCACGGGCATTGTCTGGGGCGCGCGCGCCGGTGTGTCCTTCGCGCTGGAGGTCATTGCCTACAAGGCTTTGCCTGTTCTCATGCTGGGCGGGCTGGAAAGTGTCATGGGAGCCATCATTGGCGGGCTTGCCATCGGCATTCTGGAAAAGCTCTTCGAGATCTATTGGGGCCAGCCGCTGCTGGGCGGCAACACGGAGATGTGGTTCGCCTATGTTCTGGCGCTGATCGTGCTCCTGTTCCGTCCGCAAGGCCTCTTTGGCGAACGCATCATCGAGCGGGTGTAAGACATGTTCTATCGTACAGCCGGCCAGTTCAAGACCAGCTATGAGGCCGATCACGCGCTCTTTCCGGTGCGCCAGGATGCCTATCTGCTGGGTTTCATCCTGCTGCTCGCCTTTGTCGTGTTTCCGCTGACTGCAAGCGAGTTCGCCTTTCGGGCCCTGCTGATACCGGTGCTGATCTATTCTTTGGCAGCATTGGGTCTCAACATCCTTACGGGTTACGCCGGGCAGCTTTCGCTGGGTACTGGTGCCTTCATGGGGGTAGGCGCTTATGCCTGCTACAAGCTGCTCACCATCTTCCCGGAGATGAACATCGTTATCGCCATCGCGATGTCCGGTTTCTTCTCGGCAGCGGTTGGTGTGCTCTTCGGCCTGCCATCGCTCAGGATCAAGGGCTTCTATCTGGCGATCGCCACGCTGGCTGCGCAGTTCTTCCTCGTGTGGCTGTTCCAGAAATGGGCGTGGCTTTACAACTACAATGCTTCGGGCGCTATCCAGGTGCCGAATATCGAGATGTTCGGCATAACCGTCGCGGGCCCTCGTGCCGAAGCAATCACGCAGTATTATTTCGTGCTCTGCTTTGTCTGCGCGATGACCTTCTTTGCCATCAACATCACGCGCGGTCGCATCGGGCGCATGTGGAAGGCGGTGCGTGACATGGACATCGCTGCCGAACTCGTCGGCATCAATCTGATGCGCGCGAAGCTGACCGCCTTCTTCGTGTCGTCCTACATTGTCGGCGTGTCGGGTGCGCTGTTCGTGTTCCTGTGGCGCGGTGCGGCAGAGGCGAACCTGTTTGATATCCCGCTGTCGTTCCGCGTGCTGTTCATTGCCATCATTGGAGGGCTCGGCTCGATCCTTGGCAACTATCTCGGCGCGATCCTCATCGTTGCCCTGCCGGTGATCATCGGCAGCGTCCCGGAGGCCTTCGGCATTCCGATCGGCTCGGCCACTGTCGAACATCTGAACGTCATGCTCGTGGGTGCGCTCATCATCACGTTCCTGATCGTGGAGCCACACGGGCTGGCCCGCTTCTGGGCCATGATCCGCGAGAAACTGATATTGTGGCCATTCCCGCACTGACGGACTGGCTGCCAACCGGGTGGCCTGCCCCTTCCAGAACGGAAAATGCAGGCAAGTGGAGGAGATGAGAATGAAACACTGGATCAGAAAAGCTGCCGTTTCGACGGCACTGGTTGCGACGGTGATGCTCACCGGTCCGGCCAGCGCGCAGGGTGACGGCATCTATGTGCCGAACCTTTCCTACCGCACGGGCCCCTTTGCCTCGACCGGCACGCCCTTGATGAACGGCCAGCGTGACTACATCACCATGCTCAACGAGCGTGATGGCGGCCTCAACGGCACCAAGCTTGTCTATGACGAGTGCGAGACCGGCTACAACACCGAGAAGGGTGTCGAGTGCTACGAGAAGACCAAGGCCAATGCGGTTGTCACGCAGCCCTGGTCGACGGGCATCACGCTGCAGGTTCTGCCCAAGTCCAATGTCGACAACATTCCGATCCTGGCTCCCGGCTACGGCTTCTCGGCCATGGCGGACGGGAAGGTCTTTCAGTGGGCCTACAACCCGCCATCCTCCTATTGGGATGGTGCCTACATGATCCTGCAGGACATTTCCGGGGGTGACCTGACGACCCTCAACGGCAAGAAGATCGCCTTCCTGCATCTCGATCACCCTTTCGGCAAGGAGCCCCTGCCGCTTCTTGAGAAGCTTTCGGCCGAGCACGGCTTTGAGCTGGTGCCGATCCCGGTGGGCCTGACCGAGATGCAGAACCAGTCCGCGCAGTGGCTTCAGATCCGCCGCGAGCGCCCCGACAATGTCATCATGTGGGGTTGGGGCGCCATGAATGCCGGCGCCATGACGGAAGCCGCCAAGACCAAATATCCCATGGATCAGTTCTACGGCGTGTGGTGGTCCGGCCATGATGGCGACCTGAAGCTGATCGGCGAACAGGGTAAGGGCTATCGCTCCATCTCCTGGAGCGTTCCGAACTCCGAATCGTCACTGATGCAGGACATCAAGAAGCACGTGATTGATGCCGGCAAGTCCCAGATCAATCAGGGTGAGGGCGAGTTCGACAGCGTCTTCTACCAGCGTGGGGTCATGATCTCCCTGATGCTTGTCGAAGGCATTCGCGCAGCACAGGAGGAGTTCGACACGCAGAACCCGGATGCCGAGCAGGTTCGCTGGGGGCTTGAGAACATCACGCTCGACGAGGCGCGTCTTGCAGAGCTTGGTGCCGAAGGCATGCTGGTGCCGTTCTCCACCTCCTGTGCGGACCATACCGGCCACGGCGGTGGCTGGATCCTCGAATGGGATGGCTCGAAATTCGTGAAGGCGTCGGATCTTCTGAAGGCCGACCGCGATGTCATTCGCCCGCTCGAAGAAGAAAAGGCGAAGGAATATGCCGAGGCGAACGCGCCTTGGCCCGTCAACGAAGAGTGCAGCATGTAAGGCGCAAGCCTGAAACCTGATGCATCCAGATCCTCCCCGCCTGCGCCGGTTGGCCGGCGGGGAGGAGCGAACCAGAAGAAGCGCATGCCAAGCGCGAAGTCGAAGGCTCAAGGCTTAATCCAATGTCCAATCCGTCACCTGCCGCACAGCCAGCTGAACCGATCCTCGAGGTCAACAATATCGAGGTCATCTACGATCACGTGATCCTCGTGCTCAAGGGTGTCTCGCTGACCGTGCCTCGCGGCGGCATCACCGCACTGCTTGGGGCCAACGGTGCTGGCAAGACAACGACATTGAAGGCCATCTCGAACCTGCTGCATGCCGAGCGTGGTGAGGTGACGAAGGGCAATATCGTCTTTGACGGCGATCAGGTGCAGAACCAGTCACCCAATGATCTGGTGCGGTCCGGCTGCATCCAGGTGATGGAGGGACGCCACTGCTTCGGGCATTTGTCGGTGGAGGACAATCTGCTGACCGGCGCGTTCACTCGACGAGACGGACAATCGGCTATCAGGCAGGACCTGGAAATGGTCTATGAATATTTCCCGCGCCTGAAGGTGCGACGCAACAGCCAGGCGGGTTATACTTCCGGTGGCGAACAGCAGATGACGGCGATCGGGCGCGCCTTGATGTCGCGGCCCAAGATGATCCTGCTGGATGAGCCGTCCATGGGTCTTGCCCCGCAGCTCGTGGAAGAAATCTTCGAGATCGTGCGCAAGCTGAACGAGGAGCAGGGAGTTTCCTTCCTTCTTGCCGAGCAGAACACAAATGTTGCTCTGCGCTACGCCAAATATGGCTATATCCTTGAATCGGGACGCATCGTTCTGGATGGCGAGGCGAGCGCCCTGCGCGAGAACGAGGACGTCAAGGAGTTCTATCTGGGCGTAGGCGGCGAGGGGCGGCGCTCCTTCCGCAATGTGAAACACTACAAACGTCGAAAGCGGTGGCTTTCGTAACCAAATGGTTATTTATCCCGATTTAAGTTTTTAAACAGCCGCTTGAGGCTGTTCAAACGTACCATTTGGTACGAGCGCGGCATTGCTCTTCGCCAAATCTTTCGCTATGCCCCTTTCCAATTCTATTCCCAAGGGGTTGAAGCGATGGCTGAACATATGCCTACCGGACCGGCCGAAACTGGCGCCGAAATGGACTACGCCGAGCACGAGCGTACCTACAACCTGTTCCTGACCATCACGAAATATTCGAGCCTGGTCGTGATCGCGCTTCTCATCGCGATGGCCTTTGGCTTCTTCACATCTGCAGGCTTTTTCTCCAGCACCATTCTCTTTGTTCTCATCTGCGCCCTTGGGGGGTGGCTGATGCGCTAAGTGCGCACATGGCCCGGTACCTGACGGGCCAGAAAATTGAGGCGGGGGATGGTCCAACCGAAAGGAACTGACGGTGGGACAGAGACTATTCGTGCCCAAAGAGCTCGATGCCAGCGAGCCTCGGGTTGCCGCGTCACCTGATACGGTGAAGCGACTCTCGAGTCTTGGCTTCGAAGTTTACATTGAAAAGGGTGCCGGCACGCTGTCGCGTATTCTCGACAGCGATTTCGAGAAGGCCGGTGCGACCATTGCAAGCGCAAGGGAAGCGGCGAAAGCCGATATTGTTCTCAAGCTGCGACGCCCGACTTCTTCTGAACTTTCCACCTATAAGAAGGGTGCGGTGGTCATTGCCACCATGGACCCTTACGGCAATGAAGCCGAAGTGGCTGCCATGGCCAAGGCCGGCGTTACCGGTTTTGCGATGGAGTTCATGCCGCGCATCACACGCGCACAGAGCATGGACGTCCTGTCTTCGCAGGCCAACCTCGCGGGCTACCGCGCGGTGATCGATGCTGCTGCCGAGTATGATCGCGCGCTGCCGATGATGATGACGGCTGCAGGCACGGTTCCCGCTGCCAAGGTCTTCGTCATGGGTGCCGGTGTTGCCGGTCTGCAGGCAATCGCTACGGCACGCCGCCTTGGCGCGGTCGTGACTGCGACCGATGTGCGCGCTGCTGCCGGTGAGCAGGTCCAGTCGCTCGGTGCGAAATTCATCATGACGGAAGCGCTCAAGGATGCTTCCGGTGAGGGCGGTTATGCTCGCGAGCTGACCGATGACGAGAAGAAGGCACAGGCCGAGCTGGTTGCGGATCATATCGCCAAGCAGGACATCGTCATTACCACCGCATTGATCCCTGGTCGTCCGGCACCGCGTCTCGTGACCAAGGAGATGGTTGCGTCGATGAAAGCCGGATCGGTCATTGTCGATCTTGCGGTCGAGCGTGGCGGCAATGTCGAGGGTGCTGTTGCCGGCCAGGTGGTCACGACCGCGAATGACGTGAAGATCATCGGTCACGTCAATGTGCCCGGTCGCGTCGCCGCCTCCGCATCGCTGCTTTATGCCAAGAACCTCTTCGCATTTCTCGAGACAATGGTCGACAAGGAGAAGAAGGAGCTGGCCATCGACATGGAAGACGAGCTCGTCAAGGCGACGATGCTGACCCATGACGGTTCGGTCGTGCATCCGAATTTCAAGGACGCAGCCACGGCTGCAAGTGCAACGCCTGCCAAGGCCGATCCGCAGGTCGCAAAGGCAGCCGGGGGCACGGAACCTGGCCTGGAAGTTGCTCCGAAAAAGGCACCGGCCCGCAAGTCTGCGGCCAAGGGAACGGGCACAGCCAAGACCACGCGCCGGAAGGCTGCGCCAAAGGCTGATGCACCCAAGAGCGGGGGAGATACCTGATGGAAGGTAACGCATTGGAACAGGCGCTCGATCAGCTCGAGCGCGCCGCCGCCAGCGTACGCGCTGCGGTGGAAGGCATGGAGGCCTCTGAGGTCGCCGATGCCGTGGGCGCTGCAGCACACGGCGCTTCGGGTGGCGCGATCGACCCGTTCGTCTTTCGCCTCGCCATCTTCGTGTTGGCGATCTTCGTTGGCTACTACGTGGTCTGGTCGGTGACGCCGGCGCTTCACACGCCGCTGATGTCGGTCACCAACGCGATTTCCTCGGTGATCGTGGTCGGTGCGCTTCTGGCGGTTGGCATTTCGGCTTCGGGTCTCGCGACGGGCTTCGGCTTCGTGGCGCTGATCCTGGCCTCGGTGAACATCTTCGGTGGCTTCCTCGTCACCAGCCGCATGCTTGCAATGTACAAGAAGAAGGACAAGTGACGTGAACGCCAATCTTGCATCCTTCCTCTATCTCGTCTCCGGCGTGCTGTTTATCCTGGCACTGCGCGGACTGTCTCATCCCACCACCAGCCGCCAGGGCAATGTCTATGGCATGATCGGCATGGGCATCGCCATCGGCACGACGCTGCTCTTCGCAACGCCGTCCTTTGGTGGCTTTGCGCTGATCGTACTTGGCCTGGCAATCGGTGGTGCCGTCGGTGCGGTGATTGCAAAACGCATCGCTATGACAGCAATGCCGCAGCTTGTTGCGGCGTTCCACTCGCTGGTTGGTCTTGCAGCCGTAATGGTCGCAGCCGCAGCGCTCTATTCACCGGAAAGCTTCGGCATCGGCACGCTGGGTGAAATTCATGCCCAGGCGCTGGTCGAGATGTCACTTGGTGTGGCAATCGGTGCCATCACCTTTACCGGCTCCATCATCGCCTTCCTGAAGCTTGACGGACGCATGTCCGGCAAGCCGATCATGCTGCCGATGCGCCACGTGGTGAATGCGGGACTGGCAATCGCGCTGGTCGTTCTGATCGCCATGCTGGTGACGACACAGTCCACCACGATCTTCTGGCTGATCGTCGTGCTTTCGCTGGTGCTGGGTGTGCTCATCATCATCCCGATCGGCGGCGCGGACATGCCGGTGGTCGTCTCCATGCTCAACTCCTATTCGGGTTGGGCGGCAGCAGGTATCGGCTTCACGCTCGGCAATCTGGCGCTGATCATCACCGGCGCGCTGGTTGGCTCGTCGGGTGCGATCCTGTCCTACATCATGTGCAAGGGCATGAACCGCTCCTTCATCTCGGTGATCCTTGGCGGCTTTGGCGGCGAGACCGCGGCTGCTGCGGATGAGGGCATCGAGCGCACGGTCAAGCAGGGCTCTGCCGACGATGCGGCCTACCTGATGGCGAACGCGCAGAAGGTCATCATCGTGCCGGGTTACGGCATGGCGGTTGCACAGGCGCAGCATGCGCTGCGTGAACTGGCCGACACGCTGAAGGCGAATGGCGTTGAAGTGAAATATGCCATCCACCCGGTCGCGGGCCGTATGCCTGGCCACATGAACGTGCTTCTGGCCGAAGCGCAGGTTCCTTATGACGAGGTCTTCGAGCTTGAAGACATCAACTCGGAATTTGCGCAGGCCGACGTTGCCTATGTGATCGGTGCCAATGACGTGACCAATCCGTCGGCGCGTGATGACAAGTCCTCACCGATCTACGGCATGCCGATCCTTGATGTGGACAAGGCCCGCACCTGCCTCTTCGTGAAGCGCTCGCTTGGCTCCGGCTATGCAGGCATCGACAACACGCTGTTCTACAAGGACGGCACGATGATGCTGCTCGGTGACGCCAAGAAGATGACCGAAGAAATCGTCAAGGCAATGGATCACTAAGATCCAGTACAGCAAACGTGAAAAAGCCCGGTGCAGCAATGCATCGGGCTTTTTCGTACGGGGCAGGGAACGCCTCGTTGGAGCTTCTTACTGCGCGGTCGAGCGAAGCTGGAATTCGCTGACGCCGACCGCGAGGTTCAGACCCGTCTGCGCCTGAACGGAAAGCGGCTGCAGGACGAGGTTCTTGTTGCTTTCGGAAACGAGCAGATTTGCGCCGCCGCCAATACCGGCAGTCACTTCCGCACTTGCACCGACATAGTCATCAGCAAGCGCTCCGGGCGTATAGGCATCAGCGGTGGGGGCCAGCACTGCCCAGCGCATCACCTTCTCGCTGGTCGCGCCAATCTCGAGGCCGATCTTGTTGACCACGCCGAAATAGGCTTCCGGTGGACGGTCGTCACCGGCCGGATCGAAAGTGCAGGAAAGATCCTTGGAGGTTACGATGGCGATATCGGCGCCGCCCTCGATGATGCAATCGAGGATACCGATTTCCGTGCGGTCCTGGCTGAAAGCGGGTGTTGCCGCACCGAGCGTGCTTGCTGCAAGTGCTGCTGCCAGGATTGCGTGCTTCTTCATTCGTCCGTCTCCTGTGATCTGGAGAGGGATGAACTGCGCGGGCGCAATCTGGTTCCCGAATTTTTGGCCAGGCGTCAGGCCTTGGTGCGGGCAAGTCCCTCACGGGCGGGCTCATAATTGGCGTCAAGCTGGAGCGCGCGGCTGTAGGACCGTGCAGCCTTGGCCTTGTCGCCCTGTTGCTCATAGACGAGCGCCTGGTTGGCCCAGCTCTCGGCCAGATTCTCGTCCAGTCGAATGGCCGTATTGAAGTCGGTGAAGGCGTTTTCGGTGTCGCCCAGCGCCAGATACGAAACGCCGCGGCCATTATAGCCGTAAGGCTGGTCGGGGGAGAGGGAGATCGCGGTCGCAAAATCCTCGATGGCGTATTGATGCTGATTGCTGGCCTGATAGAGCAGCCCCCGACGCAGATAGGCGCGCGGATCGGTAGTGTCGAGCTGGATGGCCCGTTCGAAGTCCTGGAAGGCTTCCTGGGTGCGGCCGTTCAGCCGGTAGATCTCGCCGCGTCCGATATAGGCGGTGTCGTAATTGGGGTTGATGCTGATCGCCTGGGTGTAATCGTTCACCGCATTGGCATTGTCACCCATACGGCGATAGATGAGCGCCCGGTTGGCATAGGCGCGGGCGGAGCGCGGGTCGAGCTGAATGGCCTTGTTGAAGTCTTCCAGCGCTTCGCGATAACGGCCCGCACGACCCAAGGCGGCGCCACGGATGTTATAGGCCTCCGGATCATTGGGAGTGCGTTGGATGACGGCAGTCAGCGATCCAATGTTTTCCTGGGACCCTTGCGCGGTATCGATGCGCGCCAGATCATCAACCGTGTCGGCGGGGCTGCAGGCTGCGAGTGGGACGATCAGGAATGCTGCCATCCCCATCTTGCGGAGTACGGTCCCACCAAATCTTGTCCCAAGCTCTGCCATCGGTTTCAAACCCACCCATTCCTCGAATTAAAGCTGTTGCGCATCCTGCGCTGCCAGTTCCGTTGTCGCAAACGAAAAAGGTGGCGCTGATCTCGCGATCACGCCACCCATGCCGTAAGGCAGGAAATCGTCAAGAAAACGGCAATCAGCGAGCTGCCGGCCGTCCCAGAACGCCTTCACGCTGCGCGCGCTTGCGAGCCAGCTTGCGCGCACGGCGCACGGCTTCGGCCTTTTCACGGGCGCGCTTTTCAGAAGGCTTTTCGTAATGCCCGCGCATCTTCATCTCGCGGAAAATGCCTTCGCGCTGCATCTTTTTCTTAAGCGCGCGAAGCGCCTGATCAACATTGTTGTCGCGGACGAGTACCTGCACCGGGGTTTCCTGTCATAGCGTTGATGGTTTACCTGCATTCACGCAGGCAGTGCCCGCAGCGGAAATTTCCACCGCGAAATGGGGCGGCTCATAGCAGATGCTCATGAAGCTGTCGAGCTTTTTTCGTCTGATGTGCTTCTTTACCTTCCTCAAACCTCTCTCCGATAGAAATCCGTGATGTTGTGTCGGCTAAGGGGGCGGGGATGAGCGAACTGGCAGGCCGTGAGGTTCGATTTCGCAATACGGACATTGCGTTGATGCTAGTAGCTGTTCTTCCTGCTCTTGGCGTGGGAGGTTACGGGCACCTGATGCTGGGCATCGAAATCCTCGACAAGGGCGAGCCCGATTTCTCACTCTTCGGTGTTGCGAAAACGCTGTCGGCCATCGTGGCGGCCTTGGGAATAGTGCTTGTTGGCGCGCAGCTGAGAGGACGTAACGCGACAAGCATTCCGCCTCTGGTTCTGCGTTCGCTATCCGGCAGCATGCTATTTCTTCTCGCCACGGCGCTGGCAGTGATCCTGGTTCCGCGCAGCCTCAACCATTTCGTGCGCGAATTGCAGCCGCTGAGCGTTCTCACCGAGGTGGTGCTTGTGGGGGCGCTTGTCTTTCTGGTGCTGAGCGTGTCCTCCGCCTGGCGCACCGGGCTTGGAACGCTTATGGGAATCAATGGAAGCGTAATCCACGCGCTTCTGTCAGGTGCCGTGTTCCTGATCCTGATGGAAGAGACTTCATGGGGACAGCACTGGATCGGCTTCGGGACGCCGGAGGCGTTCAAGGGCAATCTCCAGAACGAGACCAATCTCCATAATTTCTATACCTACAGGTTTGAGCTGGTCTATTACAGCACCGCCGTTCTGGCTTTCGTCTTGCTGCCGGCTTTCTGGCCCAAGCGATTGCCGCAGATGCTGTCGCAGCTTGGCTATTATGTTCCTCCGACATGGTTCGCCTTGTTCGCCCTGCCGGTCTGCGGGCTGATGTATGAATCGTGGAACATCATTCCCTACCAGATCTGGTTCTTTTGCGGCCTTCTGACAGCTGTCGTGATCGGGAGGAACGATACCAAGCTGCGCATGGCCGCATTGATCCAGGCCGCGCTTCTCATGCTTTCGCAACTGGTCTTCCTGACACTCGGTCACAATATGGAAGATGGCTATGAGCTTTCAGAAGTCCGCGAGTTTTTCATCAGCGTGCTTATTGCGGGCTATGCGTTGATTACGTGGCGTCGCGCAACGGGCGAGGGGGCTTCAGCTTCGTCAACATAATCATCGTCGCCAAGGAACCGCCTGCCATCACCTTGCGTTGAGGGGTAAAACAGGATGGTTCTTATGCACGCTGATCCAAACAATCCGAAATCCGAGACCGATCATGATGATCGCGTTTCGGACAAGCACAAGCGCGAAGAGCTTGATGACGAACTGGAAGAAGGGCTGGAAGAAACATTCCCCGCCAGCGATCCTGTCTCCGTCACTCGCTCTACGCGCACCGGTGCGCCCGGTGAGGCGGTCGACAGGATCGAGAAACTCGAACGCGCAGATGAGGAAGAACTGGAAGAAGGACTGGAAGAGACGTTTCCTGCCTCTGATCCTCCTGCCGTCACATCCATAACACGCACCGGTGACCCGGCTCGTGATCGCTCAGAACGCAAGAAATGATGTCGCGTGCAGGCGGAACTCATTGAGAGTTTCGCCTGCACCGAGCGTTAAGAAAACTTTCCTGGCTCTTGCAGGTAGAAGCGGGTGTGGGCAAAAACATTTGTTCCAGCCATCACTTTACGATTATGATTTTCCCGACCGGGGTTTGCACGCCGGTTGCGAGGGGTGACTTCTATGTATGCGGTGGCGCCTGAACCCTACGAACACCTGGAATCTGCAAAGCACCTGCTCGACGGCCTGCGTCTGGCGGGGGTTGGCGTATGGCGTTGGAAGGTCGACAGCGATTTTCTGCTCTGGACCGACAATCTGACCGAGGTTCATGGCGCGCCGGCCAGTCGTTACGATGCGACACTCGACAGCTTCAAGCGCGATGTCCATCCCGATGATCTTGACGATGTCTGGCGCGCGATCAGCATCTCCGTTCAGACCGGCGAGCCATACAGCTTCATTTACCGCACCAATCCCAAGGTGACCGACCAGGTCCGCTGGATCGAAACCAGAGGCGGTCTGGTGCTCGATGAGAACGGTGAGAAATGGCTCACCGGCGCCTGCATGGATGTCACCACGCGGGTACGTGCCGAAATGCAGTTGACGCGGCGATTGCGGCAGCAGAGGGCCCTGGAGGAACTGGGAAGCTTCGCACTCGGCGAGGAGTCGCTGCAGGCTGTCGCCGATCGCGCGGTGCGCGTTGCAGCCGATGTGCTGGAAGTGCCGCTGGCAAAGATCCTGCAGCTGACGAACAGTGGCGAAGAACTGGTACTTCTGTCAGGGATCGGTTGGCGGCGGGGCAGCGAAGGCCATGAGCATGTCAGCAACAACGCTTCCACCATGGCCGGTTTTACCCTTCAGGAGGGGCGCCCCGTAATTGTCAGCAATCTGGCACTCGAGACGCGCTTCAGCGGGCCGCAGCTCCTGCATGATCACTGCGTTATCAGTGGGATGAGCACGGTGATCGCCGGCTCTGACGAGCGGCCATTCGGTGTTTTCAGCGTTTACGCAACGACGGCACGAGCATTCGATCCGGCGGATGCGGAATTTCTGAACGCGTTGGCGCATATTGTTGCGAACAGCGCCCGCCAGATCGCTGCCACCGAACACCGCATGTTGTTGGTGCGCGAGATGGCGCATCGGGCGGGAAACATGCTGCAATTGGTGAACACGCTTGCGCATCGGACCTTCACGCCCAATCACGATCTGGCGAAGGCGCATCGCATATTTGCAGAGCGCTTGGGTTCGTTATCGCGCTCCAACTTCCTGATCGCCAAGGGCGGCTGGACCATGACGCAGTTTGCCAGCCTGGCCCGCGAAGTTCTGGAGCCGTTCAGGGACAGGGTGGACATGCGTGGCCGCGACGTGCTCCTGCCACCTGAACTCTGCTTCGATCTCGGGCTCATTCTCCATGAGCTTTCGACCAACGCAGTGAAATACGGCACGCTGAAAAATGTGGAAGGGGCAGTGGAGTTATCCTGGCGCATCGAAAGGGACGCGGAAGCCAAGGAATATTTCCTGATGGAGTGGTCGGACGCGCTGTCCAAAGGGATGGAGCCTTGCACCCAAACGCGTGGGACAGGCTTCGGTTCGAAGCTCATCAGCCTGCTGGTAGAGCAGAAATGGGGCGGCATGACGTGTACTGATTCTGAAAACGGCTACCGCTTCAGCTGTCGCGTGCCGTTGAACAACACCGAGCCTGCAAGAAACAGCCTGGGCGGCCAGGCTGCCTGATCACAGCGCGGAGATGCCGCCGTCAATGCCGATGGCCTGGCCCGTCATGAAGCTGTTCGCCGGGTCTGCTGCGAACAGAACGGCTGTCACCACCTCGTCGACTTCGGCCAGCCGCTTCATGGGCACGCCGCGTGTCAGTTCTGCCTCTGCCTTTTCCTGATCTGCCGGAGACATGGAAAGCATCTCGGTCACCATGTCAGTGCGCGCGAAGGAGGGGCATACGGCGTTTACCCTGATACCCTTGGCGGCATATTCAGCGGCGGCCGTGCGGGTCAGGCCCACCACCCCGTGCTTTGCTGCAGAGTAAACAGCCAGTCGTGGTGCGCCACCCAGGCCCGCGACCGATGAAATATTGACGATGGCACCCTTGCGTTTCCCCTTTCGATGCTGCCGCTCCATGACGGGAAGCTGGTGCTTCATGGCGAAGAACACGCCCAAAAGGTCCACTTCCAGCACCCGACGGGCTTCCTCCGAGGGGATGAGGTGAAAGCGCACAAAAGACTGCGCTATACCGGCATTGTTGATCGCTATGTCGAGCGTGGAAAAATGCTCCACCGCAAGATCAACGAGTGTCTCGGAGGTGTTTTCGTCGGCGATGTCGCCTGCATGTGCCACCACCGCGCAATCATGACGCTCCTGCAGCTCCGCAACCAATGTCATGAGCGGTTCGGGCTCGTAGTCGGACAGGACCAGATTCGCCCCTTCGGCAGCCAGGGCGTGAGCGATCGACCGGCCAAATCCACCGCATGCGCCTGTCAGCAGCACGGTGCGTCCGTCAAAGCGCTTCATCTGCCCCATGTCCCTGTTCTTCTGCCCCGCGCTTCAAGCGCCTTCAACCAAATCCATTGCCAGATCGGCCATGGTTTCAACCTGCTGACCGTAAGCCTCGGCCTTTTGCGGGTTGGAGGCGTTGCCGTCAAGCGCACGCTTGTAGACACCCTGGCAGATGGCGGCGAGCCTGAAGAAGGCGAATGCCAGGTAAAAATTCCAATGCGGGATGTCCGACAGGCCGCGGCGCTGGGCATAGCGCGACACATAGGCCTCTTCCGTGGGCAGACCAAGCTTGTTGCGCTCGATGCCGCCAAGGCCCTTGAACGCCGAGGCGTGGGGCAGGCGCCACTGCATGCACTGATAGGACAGGTCGGCCAGCGGATGGCCAAGCGTGGAGAGCTCCCAATCAATCAGGGCGAGGATGTCCGGTCGGTCGGTAGCGAAGATCATGTTGTCGTGGCGGAAGTCGCCATGCACGAGGCAGCTTTGGCCGTCATCCGGTGGCATGTTTTCGCCAAGCCAGGCGATCAGCCGGTCCATGTTCGCGATCTCACGGGTTTCGGTTGTGCGGTACTGTTCGGACCAGCGCGCATATTGGCGGGCGAAATAGTCGCCGGGCTTGCCGTAGTCTTCCAGCCCTGCCGCCTTCACATCCACATTGTGCAAAGCGGCGAGCGTCGCATTCATGGCATCGAAGATGGCGGCACGCTCTTCATTGTGGCGGGCTTCAGGCAGCGCCGGGTCCCAGAAGATACGACCCTCCACATGGCCCATGAGATAGAACATGCGCCCGAGCGGGTTGTCTTCGTCAGCGAGAAAGAGGACCGGTGGGACAGGTACCTCCGTTTCGGCAAGAGCCCGCATGACGCGGAACTCGCGATCAACGCGATGGGCGGACTTCAGAAGCTTTCCGGGCGGCTGGGTGCGCAGCACGAATTTGCCCGTGCTCGTCTCCAGCATATAGGTCGGGTTCGACTGTCCCGATCCGAACTTTTCGATATGCGCGATGCTTCCAAGCTGCGCGACGCGATCCTCCAGAAAGGGCCGAAGCGCTTCGATCTCGGATGCGTTGGCTGCGTTCATGCGTCCTCCCCCGTCCGGTCGGGCATTGCCAGTGTCAGCCAGCGTGCGGTGATGGCCGGCTTAACGGAGTTCTCGATCTCCATGGCGAGATCATAGTGGATCTCGACAATGCCCGAAGGGCGCACCCGCAGTTCGGCAAGATGAAAGCGCGTGCGGATGCGCGCGCCGCATTTGACCGGATTGAGGAAGCGGATCTTGTCGAAGCCGAAATTGACGCCCATGCTGGTGCCCTCAAGCCGTGGCACGGCCTCGAAAACCATCGTGGACAGAAGAGAGAGTGTGAGGAAGCCATGCGCAATGGTGCCGCCATAGGGCGTTTCCTTCGCAGCGCGTTCCGGGTCGGTGTGGATGAACTGGTGATCGTCCGTCGCGTCGGCGAACTTGTCGATCATGTCTTGTGTGACCATGCGCCACTCGGACACGCCCACTTCCTGGCCTACAAGTTCGCGGGCCGCATCGATTGAGATCATCATCATGAAGGCGCATCAAGCTCCGTTGGTCATCTTGTTCTTCTAGTCGCGGAACAGCCTGATGCCGTGCTGCACGGATTGGCCCCCGTCAATCGGCAGGATTGCTCCGGTCACGTAAGCGCCTGCGCGCGAGCACAGATACAGGGTGGCACCTGCGATGTCATCCGGCTGGCCGATGCGACCCAGCGGCACGCGTGCGCCGACCTTGGCAGCTTTCTCATCGGAGCCGGTCGCAAAGGCGGTCATACGGCTTTGGAAGGGGCCGGGAGCGAAGGCGTTCACCGTAATGCGCTTCTCGGTAAATTCGTCTGCAAGCGTGCGGGTCAGGTGATGCACGGCAGCCTTTGAGGCGGTGTAGGAATAGGCGCCTTCCGCGACGGGTTGGCTACCCATGACCGAACCGAGATTGATGATCCGCGCGGGATCGGCATCGGTGGCTGCCGCCTGAAGCTGGGGCAGAAGCTGGCGGGTCAGGTGGAAGAGCCCCGTCACATTGACACTCATCACCCGCGCCCAGGCGCTGTAGGGGAAGCTTTCCAGACGCTCGCCCCAGCTGACACCTGCATTGTTGAACAGGATGTGGAGCTTGTCGCCACGCTCGCCGACTGCCTTTGCCAGTGCGTTGACGCCTTCTTCCGTTCCTACATCGCCGGCAAAGCCTTCAGCCGAACCTGCCGCATCAAGGGCGTTCAGCTCTTCTGCCGTTGCCTCGCATTCCTCCCCCCGGCGCGAAGCAATCATGACATGTGCGCCGGCATGAACAAGTGCCGTGGCAGCCATATGGCCGATGCCCGAAGCACCGCCGGTCACCAGCGCGCGCTTTCCCTTCAACGAAAAGAGTTCCTCCACGTAGCTCATCAAGTCTCCTCATCCTTGAGCCGCCCGCCACTTTCGAGTGATTGACAGGCGGGGGCAGTCTGTTCACCTTTCACGCTTTCGTAAAGGGCGGGTTTTCGCCGGCACGTCCAGCAGGCCAGATGGCGGGAGGAGATGCGGATGGACGAGATGAATCTCGGCATGAGCGAGCGGCTGAAGCCGATCCATGAAAAGGTCGCGGCCATGGTGCGCGACGAGATCATGCCGCTTGACGAGGAATTTCTTGCCGAGGTCGGACACGAGGGCAATCGCTGGACCTATACCAAACGTCAGACTGAGATACTGGAAGGACTGAAGGCCAAGGCAAAGGAGCGCGGCCTGTGGAATTTCTGGCTGACGGATTCCGAGCGCGGCTACGGGCTCAATACGGTTGAATATGCCTATCTGGCAGAGGAGATGGGCAAGGCGCATCTGGGGGCGGAAGTCTTCAACTGTTCGGCACCGGACACAGGAAACATGGAGGTTCTGGAGCGTTTCGGGCGGCCTGAGCACAAGGAGCGCTGGCTGAAGCCGTTGCTGCAAGGAGAGATCAGGTCGGCCTATCTGATGACCGAGCCGGATGTCGCATCATCGGATGCCACGAACATTTCCATGCGCTGCGAGCGCGATGGCGACGAATATGTGCTCAATGGCGAAAAGTGGTGGTCATCAGGTGCGGGTGATCCGCGCTGCTCGATCTATATCGTGATGGTGCATACGCCCGATCCCGACCGATCACGCCATGAGCAGCATTCGATGATCCTTGTGCCGGCAGACACGCCCGGCGTGACCGTTCTGCGTCCGATGCTCGTTTACGGCGAGGATGACGCACCGCACGGGCATATGCACATCCGCTTTGAGAATGTGCGCGTGCCGGCAGACCATCTGCTGGTGGGCGAGGGGAAGGGTTTTGCCATTGCACAGGGGCGGCTTGGGCCGGGGCGTATCCATCACTGCATGCGGGCCATCGGACAGGCGGAGCGCGCGCTGGAGCTGATGTGCAAACGCGCGTTGGAGCGTAAGGCATTCGGCAAGCGCCTGGCGGAACTGGGTGCCAATTTCGACATCATCGCGGATTGCCGCATGGAGATCGAGATGGCGCGGCTTTTGTGCCTCAAGGCGGCATGGATGATGGATCAGGGCGATCCCAAGGCGGCGGCACCCTGGATCAGCCAGATCAAGGTTGCCGCACCGCGCATGGCGCTTAAAGTGGCGGATGAGGCGGTGCAGCTGTTCGGAGCGCAGGGGATCAGTCAGGACACGCCGCTGGCACGCGCATGGACGCATCTTCGCACGCTTCGCATCGTCGATGGTCCGGATGCGGTGCATCGCCGCCAGATCGCGCGCACGGAGCTGAAGAAGTACACTCAGGAAAAGATCTGAGTTCGATTGTCAGGCGGTTCTCAAGGAGCCGCCTGACATGTCCATTCCAGCCTAGTTCGATAGGGATGTTGCCTGATCGAGTTCGCGATTGAGGCGTGCTTCCTCTTCGACCTTCGGCGTGATGAAGCGGCCGAGCAGAAGATAGGCTACCGGTGTCAGATAAAGGGTGGAGACCGCGGAGAGCCCGAGGCCACCCACAATTACCCAGCCCAGCGCAACACGTGCTTCCGCACCGGCTCCCGTTGCAAGGATCAGCGGGATGCCGCCAACCACGGTACAGATCATGGTCATGGCGACCGGACGCAGGCGGATGATGGATGCGCGTTCCACCGCTTCACGCACACTCAGCCCCTGATCGCGCAGCTGATTGGCGAATTCCACGATCAGGATGCCGTTCTTGGCCATGATGCCCACCAGCAGGACGAGCCCGATCTGGCTGTAGACATTGAGGCTCTGGCCGGTCAGCAGAAGCGCGAAGATGGCGCAGGCAAGGCCGAGCGGCACGGTTGCCATGATGATCAGCGCGCTGACGAAGCTTTCGAACTGGGCCGCGAGGACCAAAAGGATGATCACGATGGCAAAGCCGAAGATCGTGAACATGCTGTTGGTGGTTTCGCCAAGGGAGGCAGCTTCTGCCAGGGGCACGATGCGCGCGCCCGGGGGCAGATGATCCTCTGCGATCTGCTGCACTTCCGCGAGTGCGTCGCCCAGGGCAAAACCGTCAGCCAGGCCGGACGTGATGTTGATGACGCGCAACTGGTTTTCGCGACCAAGGGAGGGCGGCACGGCCTGTTCGGTAAGCGTCGTGATGGTCGAGAGCGGCACGAAGCGGCCGTCGCCCGTCTTGATGAAGATGTTTTCCAGATCCGTCGGATCGTTGATTGGGTTCAGCGTCGAAAGCATCTTCACGTCGATGCTCTTGTCGTCGAGGAACACCGAGCCGACCGAGCGGCCATCCAGAAGGGCTTGGATCGCCTGGCTCATGCCCGAATAGTCGATACCGAGGTCGGCGGCGCGTTCGCGGTCGATCACCACTTTCAACTGCGGCTGGGTGGCATCACGGGAGAGGCGGGGGCGGTCGAAGCGGTCATCCTGCTCCATCTCGGCGAGGATCGCATTTGCTGCCGTTGACAGCCGATCATAGCTGCTGCCGGCAACCGCGAATTGCAGACCACTGCCTGACCCGCGAATGCCGAGGCTGTTTGGCTGGAAGGCGAATGCGCGCACGCCTGGGACTTGCGCTGCCAGGGCGTTGATCTCGTCGAGGATCTCCTGCTGGCTGCGTTCACGCTCGTCCCATGGTGCAAGACCGAGGATGAGGAAGCCGCTATTGGAGCCGCCGCGACCCGAAACGGAGAACGTGCTGCGTACATCGCCGCTTTCAATCAGAGGTGCGACGAGTGCTTCGATACGGCGAAGCTGCCCCGCCAGATAATCCGCGCTCACGCCCTGTGGGGCGGAGACCCGCATGAAGGCCATCGCGCGGTCTTCGTTGGGGGTCAGTTCGCTCTTGATGGAGCCGTAGAGGCTGAACGCGGCTGCTGCGAACAGCACCGAAGCGATGATGATGACCGAGGGGGCGTTCAAACAGAAGCGCAGGGTTGCGGCATAGAGGCTCGAGAACAGAGCGCCTATGCGATCGCCGAGGCCGTTCTTCCGCTTCGTGCTCTCATCCTGCCGTACACCTGCAGCAAGCAATCGTGAAGCCAGCATCGGGCACAGGGACAGTGCGACGATGGAAGACAGGAAAACCGAGATTGCGAGCACGAAGCCGAATTCGCGGAACAGGCCGCCAGCCTGGCCTGGCAGGAATGAGAGCGGAACGAAAACCGCCACCAGTGTTGCCGTCGTCGCAATGACAGCGAAGAAGACTTCCTGCGTGCCAAGGACGGCTGCAGCGCGCGGACCCATGCCTTCATTGCGGCGGCGCACGATGTTCTCCAGCACCACGATCGCGTCGTCCACGACGAGACCTGTCGCCAGGACGAGGGCCAGCAGCGTCAGGATATTGATGGAAAAGCCGGCGAGATAGATCGCCGCCACCGTGCCGATCAGTGCCACGGGGATGGCGACGCCGGGAATGATGGTGGCGCGGATGTCGCGCAGGAACATGAAGATCACGAGAAGCACGACCGTCACGGAGATGCCGAGTGCGATCTGAACCTCGTGAATTGCGCCTTCGATGAAGGTCGCATCGTCACTGGTGATTTCCAGCGTCGTGCCTTCCGGCAGGTTCGGACGGATCGCCTCAACCGCTTCACGCACACCGTTGGAGATTTCCAGCGTGTTCGATTGAGCCTGGCGAACAATGCCAAGGCCGATGCCGCTCTTGCCATTCGCGCGCAGGATGGTGCCGCCGTCGTCGGGGCCGAGCGTCACGGTTGCGACATCGCCGAGGCGCACATTGCGTGACAGTTCGACTGCTTCGAAATCTTCAGCGGTCTCAATGGACGAGGTTGCGCGGACGATCAGGTCCTGGGTGCTGTTGGTGATCGAGCCCGCTGGCGCGTCAAAGGCAATTGTGTTGAGAGCGCTTGAGACATCAGCAACCGAGAGGCCGAGGCTGGCGAGACGTGTCTGATCAATGTCGATGCGGAAGATCTTGTCGCGGTCGCCAAAGACCTGCACGTCAGCCACCCCTGGGACAGCGGCAAGCCGGTCGGCGACTTCCTCTTCCACCAGCACCGTCATGTCTTCCACCGACATGGTCTCCGATGTGAGAGCAAGGCGCAGCACTGCCTCGGCGTCGTCATCCGCCTTCACTACCGTCGGGGAATCCGCTTCATCCGGAAGCTGGTTCTCGATGCGGCCTACCGCATCGCGCGCATCGGAGGCGGCAGTGTCGAGATTTACCTCTTCCGAGAACTCGACCGTAACGCGGCTGCGGCCGAAAGAAGACTGGGAAGAAATCGCCGTCACGCCGGAAATGCGCGCAACGGCGCCTTCAACGAAATCGGTGATTTCGCGGTCGATCGTTTCTGCGGCTGCACCGTCAAAGGTGGTCGTTATCGAGATGACGGGTCTGTCGACATCGGGAAGCTCGCGCACTTCCACGCCGTAAAGGGCTGCAAGGCCGGCAACAGCGATCAACGTGTTCACGACAAATGCAAAGACCGGACGACGGACGAAGAGTGCGGTCAGTCCGACGGTGCCGCTGGAGTTGTTTTCGGTGCTCATGACAGCGCTTCCTCTCACGAACCGCGTTGGTCGCGTGCAGGTGCATCGCCGGCAATCCGCGGCTCTGAGCCCTCACGCACGGCATGGACGCCTTCGGTCACAACCCGGGTGCCCTCAACGAAATCCGCGTCGACCAAAACGCTGTCGGTGTTGCGCTGGACGATCTTCACTGGCTTCTGGTTGGCCACACCATCCACGACCGCCCAGACATATGCGCCATCATTGCCCCATTGGATGGCGAGCGGCGGCACGGCAGCGTAGAGATCGCCGTCGAAGCGAAGAGTGACCTTGAACGCCATGCCTGAGCGGAGGCGGTCCTGCGCATTTGCGATCTTGCCCTGTACACGCAGGGTGCGGCTTTCGCTGTCGATCTGGTTGTCGATGGCGGAGATTTCGCCTTCATAAGCTTCAGCTGGGCGGGCAACCGACTGCGCAGTCAGTGCCATGCCTGTCGCAACCTGCTGTGCGTAGCGTTCCGGAATCCAGAAATCGACCAGAATGCTGGAGCGGTCCTCGATCTGGGCGACCGTGTCGGATGTCGTGACATAAGCGCCCTGGCTAACAGGCAAGATGCCCACGACACCCGCAATCGGCGCGGCGATGATGCGGCGTGAGAGGTTCAGTTCCGCATCGCGCAATGCAAGCTCCGCATTGCGCACGGCAAGCTCGGCTTCGGTCTGCTGGACGGCGGTAACGGTATTGGAAGAGCGCAGGGCCGAGATGCGTTTCAGTGTGGCCTGAGCGTCTTCCAGCGCAATCTTCGCGCGGTCCAGAGCGATCGTTTCAGCGTCACTGTCGAGGCGCGCGATCACATCTCCCGCGTCCACGCGCGCTCCGGCTTCGATCGTCATTTCGGTAATGCGGCCGGATGCGAAGGGGCGCACTTCCACGGAACTCTGCGCGCGACCCGTGCCAATGGCCGACAGCCTGTCATTTATGGTCGCGGTGGTGACCGGTTCAGCTACCACGGCCGTGTCCATGCCAGGCCTGCCGCGCCCGCCGGGACGTCCACCCGGGCGGCCCGGCTGTTCGCCGCCGGAGGCCTGCCCGCGGCCGGAAGTCTGCTGATCGGGAGAGGTTGCTGCCGCAGCCGGCCCGCCTTCCAGGCCCCAACGCGCAGCAATATCCTTTGCGCCGGGGAAAAAGAGATACCAGCCGGCGCCAGCGACGATCAGGAGCATGAGGCTCAAAAAAGCCTGCTTCCACCACTTCATCTGAAATTCTCCCAAGGGGAATCAATAATACAATTCGCGCTGCATCCGCAGAAATGGCGGTGGCAGGGTGCGTATTCTTCATACGCCACACGCGGTGCGCGTTTCACGCGTTAAATTATTAAATTGTTGTAAGGCTTAGCATCTGCCTGTGCCGCGAATGTGGCGCTTCAGGAAAGAATGCAGGTGCGCATCGGCGGGGTGCAGCCATGCTGCAACCGAAGATGTCGTTCAAATTTCTGGGAAGGATGGTGGGCGTGACTGGGATTGAACCAGTGACCCCTTCGATGTCAACGAAGTGCTCTCCCGCTGAGCTACACGCCCATCCGACGCGGCGCATAGACCACAAGTTCCAAGCGCCCGTCAATAGCCTCTCGAACAAAAATCAAACTTTGCCGTCGAGGTTTATCGGCAAGCCCCTTCAGGCTGCCTGAAGCAGCTTTTCCACCTCGTTGACGAGATCGCGCAGATGGAAGGGTTTGGACAGGACCTTCGCGTCACGCGGCGCCTCGGAATCGGGGTTCAGCGCGACCGCTGCGAATCCGGTGATGAACATGACTTTCAGGTCAGGATCGATCTCGGTTGCACGGCGGGCAAGCTCAATTCCGTCCATTTCGGGCATGACGATGTCGGTGAGCAGCAGCGAGAACGGCTCCTCACGCAGGCGGGAATAAGCGCCAGCGCCATTGTCAAAATCCACCACATCATGGCCAGCGCGTTCCAGCGCCTTGACCAGGAAGCGGCGCATGTCTTCATCATCTTCCGCAAGCAGAATTCGTGCCATATCAACTTCCGCGTCTCAACGGGCAGCCGGAACCCGGCGCCTTCAACCTCATTGCTATATGATTCGGGCACGGTAAATATCAAGTGAATGTTGGCCGTGTCGCCATGGACAGAACACCGTGATGGTGGCACGCTTTCCAGGATGGGGCGCGTGACGTGTCTATTGGCGATGTCGCGGCGAACGGGAATATGTGAATGGGCGCAGTAGAAGATTTCGGCAATGTTCCGGCCTTCAAGGTCGTGGAACCTGCACAAAAAGCGCCTTTCGTCTTCAATTCACCCCATAGCGGCTGCCACTATCCGGAACGGTTTCTTTCCATGAGCCGGCTGGATGCTATCGCGATCAGGCGCTCCGAAGATTGTTATGTGGACGAGTTGTTTGCGCCGGCGCCTTCGCTCGGTGCGCCTCTGCTCAGTGCGAATTTTCCCCGTGCTTATCTGGACGTGAATCGGGAGCCGTGGGAACTGGATCCGCGCATGTTTCGGGAACCGCTTCCACCATACGCCAATATTCGTTCACCGCGGGTAGCAGGCGGTCTTGGTACAATTCCACGCCTGGTTGGCGAGGGGATGGAGATCTACAAGACCCGCATCGGGCTCGATGAAGCCCTGTCGCGTATCGATGGCATCTATCGGCCTTACCATGCGTGTCTGGCAGATATTCTTGCGCGAACTCGGGCGCAGTTCGGCTATGCGATCCTGGTCGATTGTCACTCGATGCCGGCCAATATTCGCACCGGTGAACTGGGGCTGCGGCCTGATTTCATCATAGGTGATCGCTTCGGGGCTTCTGCCAGTCCGGCATTGGTCGAGCGCGCGATCCGGATTCTTGCCTCCAAGGGCTATACGGTCGCGCATAACAAGCCATATGCAGGCGGCTTCATCACCGAGCACTATGGCAGGCCGGTCGAACAGCTTCACGCAATGCAGATCGAGATCAACCGTGGCCTCTACATGAATGAGAAGGATCTGACCCGCACGGACGGCTTCGACCGTCTGGCCGAAGACCTGCGATCCTTCATGGTGGAGCTGATGGATATTCCCGTACAGCACTTCGTGGTGCCTCCGCTGGCTGCGGAGTAGCAGTTTCCGATACCGTCCAAAAAAGACCGCATCGCCTTGGCGACACGGCCACTAGTCCAGGGAGGAAACGCCCTTGCTGTAGGGCAGGGCAGCATGTCATCTACCCTGAGAATCACTTTATGTGGTGCAGTGCAGGTGTCAATTTGAAGCGCGTGCTGCGGGTTCATCTTGCACAATTTATTGGCCGGCAGAGGCTTTGTCCGGGTCCAGGAGAGCGGAATTTGATCGTCGAACGGGAATTCTTGCGCCGAATCGCGAAGGCTGCAGCAGCCGAGACGCTGCCGCGCTTCCGTGCTCATGGTGATGTGTCGAACAAGCTTTCGGGCGGGTTTGACCCCGTGACGGAGGCCGACCGGATGGCGGAGCGCGCGATCCGCGCATTGATCGAGGAGCAGTTTCCCGATGACGCCATTCTTGGCGAGGAGTTCGGCATCAAGGAGGGCACGAGCGGGCGTGAATGGGTGATCGACCCGATTGATGGCACGCGCGCTTTCATTTCGGGCATTCCGCTTTGGGGCACGCTTGTGGGGCTGAAGGTCGATGGCCGGGCAGTTGCCGGGATGATGGCGCAGCCATTTACCGGCGAGCTTTATGTTTCAGACGGCAGCGCCGGCTTCTACGAGGGACCGGGCGGAGAGCGCAGGCTTGCAACGCGCAAGACCAGCGCGCTTGCGCAGGCGACGGTCTGCACCACGACGCCCAGTCTTTTCCTGGACGGCAAGCGGGCATTGTATGACGCGGTGGAAGCCGCATCGCAGCTCGCACGTTACGGAACCGATTGCTATGCCTATGCCATGCTGGCGAGCGGCAATGTCGATCTGGTGATCGAGTCCGGTTTGCAAGCCTATGACATCGTCGCGCTGATCCCGGTGGTCGAGGCGGCGGGAGGCGTCATCACGGATTGGCAGGGTGGGCGTGCCGAGCAAGGAGGCGACGTGATCGCTGCCGCCACACCGGAGCTTCATGCAGAGGCGCTGGCGCTGCTGCGCAGCTGAGCGCGTCAGGCGATTTCACCCGTTTTCGAGAAAGCCGAGAATGCCGCTAGCACCTGCTCGCGGTAAAGGTCCTTCTCCTGCAGCATTTCATGGCGCGCGCCATCAACGGTCAGCGAAGACCCGGAACGCAAATGCCTGGCATAGCGCTCGATGGCTGGTGTGGAGACCACCTGATCTGCACCCGCGGCAATGAAAAGCGTGGGTATGCGGACCGTGGCCATGAAGTCGGGCTCACGCACCTGTTCGGACGCAAGGCATGCGGCATAGATCCAGGAGGCAGTCGGCCCGCCGAGGCCGAGCTCGGGGTGCGCGCGCACGATGTTCTGGTTGCGGGTGAAGCGCTCCAGATCGGTGGTCAGCCGGTTGCCCTTGAATGGCGGCAGCACGCCACGGCGTTTCGTGCCCGGAAGATAGCGACTGCCAAGCCCGAGCGCGAAGTAGAAGCCGGCCAGCCTTTTCAGCCACTTCATAGGCAGCGGTGCGGAGAATGTCAGCGGCGGGGCAAGCAGCACCATGCGTCGAACGCGGTTCACCAGCTTGTCTGCCGCGCTCAGTGCGATCAATGCACCCATGGAATGTGCAAGCAAGTTATAGGGGGGACGGCAGTCGGGGAGCACGACCTCCTCGAAGAATTGGTCGAGGTCCTGCGCATAGGCCGTGAACCGCTCAACATGTCCGCGTCGCGGGTCTCGGAGCAGTCGTTCCGATCCGCCCTGTCCGCGCCAGTCGAAAATGGCGACGGTAAAACCGCGCGCGGCGAGGTCACGCATGGTCTCGAAATATTTCTCGATGCTTTCGTTGCGACCCGTCAGGAGAACGGTCGTGCCCCGGGAGCCGGGCGCCGTCAGGACGGCATAGCGCAGGCGTGTTCCGTCTCGCGCGGTCATATGGGAAGCCGTTATGCCGTCGGGCAGCGGGTTGTCCGGCGTTTCGTGGAGGATATCAGCCATTGGTTCCGCCGCTTCGGGTGATGGGCTCATCTGTCTGCGTGATAGCCGGATGGACGGCAAATGCAAAGGGCAGAGGCGGGGAAGATGGGAAGAATGCCGAGGGCAGACTGTCTGCCCCCGGCATCGCCACAGACTGTCGAAGGGACATAAGACAGCCTGCGAACTCGGAGTATGGACACAGTCTAGTCGAAGGCAGATGAATGCAGGCGGAAGGCGTTGTTCAGCCTGCATTCATCGCTGGCAGCGGGGATATGGCGGCCCATGCTTGAGTGGTTGAAGAAGAGCCTCTTGAACCGGCAAAAATGCATCCCCAAATAACTTTTGCGGTCGCCAATACGGGGCCGCTGGCCAACACCGGAATGCCCGAAGCGGGTTCCCTTGAAAGGCCATACGCAAACTTGTTGCTCAACAGGAGGACAGACCATGCGTCATGTCGATTTTTCGCCCCTCTACCGTTCAACCGTCGGCTTTGACCGGCTCTTCACCATGCTTGATTCCATCGGTCAGCCCGATACGCCGAGCTATCCGCCCTACAATATCGAGCGCACTGGTGAAGACGCCTATCGCATCTCGATGGCCGTCGCCGGTTTCTCCGAGGACGACATCTCGCTCGAAGCACATCGCAACGTGCTGACCATCAAGGGCGAGAAGCAGGAGGAAGACCGCGAAGAGAATGTCGAGCTGCTTTACCGTGGCATCGCCTCGCGCAGCTTCGAGCGCCGCTTCCAGCTTGCAGACTTCGTCGAGGTAGCCGGGGCCACCTTGAAGGACGGCCTGCTTCACATCGAGCTCAAGCGCAATATTCCCGATGAGATGAAGCCGCGCCGCATTCCGATCGCGCGTGCCAACGGGAATGCCAACAAGCAGATCGAAGCCAAGACCGCTGCCTGATCAGGCGCACCAGATCTCGATAAGATGAAAATGGCGGTGCCGCTCGGCACCGCCATTTTCGTTCAGGTCACTGTTGCCGCGTGGGGAGGCGTTTCAGGCGATGAGTGCCACCAACGCCAAAGCGCCCAGTCCATCGACACGGCTCCTGCGCCCTTGAGTACAAGATAGCCAAGGAGGAAGGCCCATAGCGTGCGCTGATCCCAGATCAAACCATCGGAGAAGCGGTCGAACCATGCACCGGCTGTTTCAGCGCCCACCTGGTGTACGGTGATGTCCACGATCGACTGAACGATGATGAAGCCGATCATGCCGAGTGCGGCCAGCCGTGTGAACAGCCCGATCACGATCAGGAGCGGCAGGAGGAATTCCGCATAGGTTCCCGCCCAGACAATGGGTGTCCAAGGGAAGAAAGATACCTGGGAGACATCGAAACCAGCGGCCTCCACCGCAGGAAGCGCGATCTGGAAATAGGCGGCATCCGACACGTTGAAGAAACCCAAAAAGCCTTCTTCGACCTTGGTGCGGGCAGAGTTCAGGAAATAGAGATAGAGGACGGCAAGAAAGGCGAAGCGGGCGGCGAGGCCTGGAAGCCAATTGTCCGCGAAGTTCTCTACCGCGTTGAAAATCCGGCGGTGGAGGGACACGGCACCTTCAAAGAGGCTGTGCATGATGCTTCTCCTTTCACTGCGCTGGCGACAGCATGGCGCCACGCTCGATCATGAGCGCGATGGCTGACGCCAGATCGAAACCAGGTTCGGATGCCTGTGCTGACTGAATTGCCTCGGCAAAGTTCTTGCCTGCGCTCAGGCTCTCGAGGAAGACGGCCTGGCCGGAAGAGATCGCTGCCAGTTCTACCGTGAGCTGCGGACGCGTTACGAGCACGGTCTGCGCATTGGCTGCATTGATGCGGCGACGCGTCATGTCCGACCCGCGATTGGCGTTGAAGATGTCGAGGATGGCATAGGGCGAAGCGACGATGCGCATGGCGGGGTGGGGGGTGAGCCTGAGGCCTGGCAGATCTTCCGGCTTGCACGACGCAAGCGTTTCACCATCAAGCGGAGCGGCGTCGGCTGCGTGATAGGCATCGAGCCATGCCCGTTCGAGCCGTGCGAGATCGGCCAGATAGGGCAGGTGGGACAGCGGCTCGAAGCCTTCAAGGAAAGTGCTCATCTCGCGGCCATATTCGAAAAGCAGGGGTGAACGCGGCGGATGGCGCTCCACATACATGGCGGCGAGACGACGAAAATTGTCTTCGGCGATCACGCGTGCGGTTGCTGGATAAATTTCGAGCAGAGCCGACGCGATGCTGTAGGAGACGTTGTTGCGATAAACGTCGAAGCGTTTTTCTGCCGCCTTGCCGCGTGGTCCGACGATCCGCTCGGGCTTCGATGCGCCGCGCGTGCTCAGAGCCTTCGCCAGGTCCCGGTCATAGCTTTGTGTTTCAGACGAGGTGACCATTGGCTTCTTTCGCGCCCTTGCGTGAGCGGGCTATTCTGCGCTCCGCGTTCGCCAGAATTTCACCGGCTGCCATGGCTTCGGCCTTGAGAACAGGCCAGTCAGGTATCTCCGCATCCCACTCGACCAATGTCGGCACCGGACCGCGTTTGCCGATGACATGGCCGTAGAGCGTCCAGACCGGATCGGCCACGGGGCGATCGTGGCTGTCGATCAGAAGCGGTGCGCCTTCATCATCGGACTGCTCGTCATGGCCTGCGAGATGGATCTCGCCGACATGGTTCAACGGGAAGGCCTCGAGATACTCCGTGGCGCTGTAGCCGTGATTGGTGGCCGAGACGAAGACATTGTTGATGTCGAGCAGAAGGCCGCATCCGGTGCGATGCACCACTTCCTTCAGGAAATCCGTCTCCGACCAACTGGATTCGGCAAAGAGAACATAGGTGGACGGATTTTCCAGCAGGATAGGCCGGCCGATCGCGTTCTGGACCTCGTCGATGTGGTCGCAGACCCGATCCAGCGTTTCATCCGTGTAGGGCAGGGGCAGGAGGTCATTGAAGAAGATGTCATCATGGGTCGACCATGCCAGATGTTCGGAGACGAGTGCTGGCTCATAGCGGTCCACAAGGGCGGCGAAACGCTGTAGATGCTCACGATCAAGCGGCTGCAGGCCGCCAATCGACATGCACACACCATGCAGCGAGACAGGGATGATCTCGCGCAGGCGCGTCAGCAGGGCGTGGGGCGGGCCGCCCGCGCCCATGTAGTTTTCGGCATGGACCTCGAGAAAACCGACAGGCTCATGATCGGCGATAATGGCTTCGAAATGCTGAGGTTTGAAACTCGCGCCCGCATCGGCCTTGAGGGGGAAAGCCGGGAAGCGGCCGTTCCTGGTTGCCCTGGTGGGATAGGTTCCGGTCATGATCGCGCTCCCCGGTTGTGAGATCAGGATGGGATGTCGCGATCAAGAGGCTCAAGCGAGCCCATGCGGCCACCGGGCAATTCTATGTCGGCGCATGTGCCTGCATCCACCATTTTCCAGGCATTGCCTTGGTAATCGACCTTCGAGGTGCCTGCACATGTGGTGCCGGGACCTGCTGCGCAGTCATTCTGGCCAGCCATGGATACGCCGTAACACTTTTCCTTGGATTGAGCCTGTGCCGTGGTCGCCGTGGCGAGCGTCGCGGCAGAAAGTGCTGCAGCAACGGAGCCCGCAATATAGGCGGCGCTGAGAGCGGTTTTTCCAGACATTGATATTCCTCCGTGAAAATCAGCCGGACCATTCCGGCCACCCGAAGACTGGCAGTCTGCGGCTTCACGGGGAAATCAATCGCATGCGAGTGTTGGTTCACCATCGCGTGATGATGAATCCGTCGGCGTCTATGCGAGGAGGTTCACCACCGCGTCCACATCTTCCTTGCTGGTCGCAAAGGAAGTCACGAAGCGGTAAAGACCCTCATCTTCGCCGCAGGAAACACCGCGAGGCACAGGCCAGGGATAGAAGCGTGCCCCTGCCTGCAGGGCGGTTTCGGCCTTCTGCTTAGCGATGATCAGGAAAATTTCGTTGGCCTGCGGTGTCCAGGCAAGGCGTGCAGTACCTGCGGATGCAAGACTGTCGGCGAGGCGTTTGCCCATTGCGTTGGCGTGCCTGGCCGTCTTCAGCCAGAGATCGTCGTTGAAATGGCCTGCGAACTGAGCCGCCACGAAACGGCTCTTGGAGAAGAGTTGGGCCGAGCGCTTGCGAATGAACGGCATTTCGCGCGCTTTGTCCGGATCCATCACGACGATGGCTTCCGCGCACCAGCAGCCATTCTTGGTGCCGCCGAAGGAAAGTATGTCGACGCCGCGTTTCCAGGTCATCTCGGCAGGGGTGGTGTCGAGCGATACCAGCGCATTGGCGAAGCGTGCGCCATCCATATGGAGCGGCAGACCGTGCTTCTTCGCGATCCCTCCGATCATCTCGATCTGTTCGAGATCATAGACGGTGCCAATCTCGCTGGCCTGGGTGATGGAGACGGAAGCCGGCTGACCTGCATGGATGAATTGTGCAGGATAGTCACCAATAGCGGCTTCGAGCGCTGCAGGATCCATGCGGCCCAATCCACCTGCTACGCCGCGCAACCGACCGCCGCCTGATAGATATTCCGGGGCGCCGCCTTCATCGGCGATCATATGTGCCGCCTCATGGGCGAAGCACACGCCACCCGGCTTCATGGTCAACGCCATGGAAAGCGCGTTGGCTGCCGTTCCGGTGGAGACGAAGAAGACAGCGACCTCGCGCTCGAAAAGTTCGCTGAATTTCTGTTCGACCTGGCGATCCAGTTCGCTGGTTCCATAGGCGCTGGCATGTCCGGTGGAATGTTGCGCAAGCGCTTCGCTGATAGCCGGATGGGCACCAGCCCAATTGTCGGATGCGAAATTCATGAATCAGGTCCTCGATGATGTGGCGCGAGACTGCTTGGAGGGAGGCGGGTAGACAAGCCCGTGGAGGGGAGGGTTGTGGAAATTTGCGCTCAAAAGCCAAAACTTGCGGGATTAGGTCTGTTTGAGAAATTTTGTTTCAGGGAAGGCGCTGATTTTTTGCTGTTTCGTCTTGTGCGGCTCCCGCTTTTCTGGCAATTGAATAAATAGGACAGCACTCCTGTCTTATTTAGTCGCGTCAACGTCGATAAATCTACGCTATAATTCGAGCGTGCTGACGACGGAGAAGCGGCGAAGCGGAACGCCCCGATGCGGTTAGCGTGACGCCACTAGAAGAAGCGGATCCCTGGGAGAGGGAGAACGCTCTTCCGGCTTTTCGAAAGATATGCCGAACCTTCATAACGGGACGCGCCGCTTCGACGAGTGCCCCGCCTGTAACTGACCGGCACCTTCGCCTCTCCCCAGGGTGCATATTGGAGGATGTATCGATGACGCAACTGACGCCATCTGCGACGAGCGGACACCTGTCTGACGTGCAGGCCAGGACGCGCGCCGAAAAACGTGCCTCCACCATTCTTTCAGGCCTGCCTGCCCGACAGGGTCTCTATGATCCGCGCAACGAGCATGACGCCTGCGGTGTCGGCTTTGTCGCGCATATGAAGGGGCGGAAGTCCCATTCCATCATCAGCGATGGTCTGGCCATGCTCGAGAACCTTACCCATCGCGGTGCGGTTGGCGCCGACCCGCTGGTGGGCGACGGCGCGGGCATGCTCGTGCAGATCCCCGATCGTCTCTTCCGCGAGGAGATGTCGGCCAAGGGTGTGGAACTGCCGGAAGCCGGCCAGTATGGCGTTGGCTATCTCTTCATGCCGCAGGATGAAGAGCTGCAGAAGCACATCGAGAATGTCATCGCGGAGGTGGTGCGTTCCGAGGGGCAGGAGCTGCTCGGCTTCCGTGATGTGCCGGTGGACAATTCCGGTCTTTCGAAGGCTCCCGATATCGTGGCTTCCGAGCCGGTACACCGTCAGGTCTTTATCGGCCGTGGCACGAGTGTGGGCGATGACGAGGAGTTCGAGCGTCGTCTCTACATCGTGCGCAAGGCCATTTCGGGCCGCATTCACGAGGAGACCGGTGGTCGCGACAACGGCTTCTATATCGTCTCGATGTCCGCGCGCACCATCGTCTACAAGGGCATGTTCCTGGCCTATCAGCTGGGTGCCTACTATGCCGATCTCAAGGATGAGCGTTTCGAATCCGCGCTGGCACTCGTGCATCAGCGCTTCTCCACCAACACCTTCCCCTCCTGGAAGCTGTCGCATCCCTATCGCATGGTTGCCCATAACGGCGAGATCAACACGGTGCGCGGCAACGTCAACTGGATGGCCGCGCGCCAGGCGTCGGTAGATTCCGAGCTCTTCGGCAACGACATCTCCAAGCTGTGGCCGATCTCCTATGAAGGGCAGTCCGACACGGCCTGCTTCGACAATGCGCTCGAATTCCTCTTCCAGGGCGGCTATTCCATGGTTCACTCCATGATGATGCTGATCCCGGAAGCATGGGCCGGCAACAAGCTGATGAGCGAAGAGCGCAAGGCGTTCTACGAATATCATGCAGCCCTCATGGAACCGTGGGACGGTCCGGCTGCGGTCGCATTCACCGACGGTCGCCAGATCGGTGCGACGCTCGACCGTAACGGTCTTCGTCCTGCCCGCTACCTCGTCACCGACGATGATCGCGTCATCATGGCTTCAGAGGCCGGCGCGCTTGTCGTGCCGGAGGAGAAGGTCGTCCAGAAGTGGCGCCTGCAGCCCGGCCGCATGCTGCTCATCGATCTCGAAGAAGGCCGCATCATCCCCGATGACGAGGTGAAGGCGCAGATTGCGTCGAAGCACCCGTTCAAGGAATGGCTGAAGAATGCTCAGCTCATTCTGGAGGAGCTGAAGCCTGTCGAGCCGCGTGCGCTGCGCAAGGATGTGTCGATGCTCGACCGTCAGCAGGCCTTCGGCTACAGCCAGGAAGACACGCGCATGCTCATGCCGCCCATGGCCACGACCGGCCAGGAAGGCATCGGCTCCATGGGTACCGACACACCGATCTCGGCCATGTCGGACAAGCCCAAGCTGCTCTACACCTATTTCAAGCAGAACTTTGCGCAGGTCACCAATCCGCCGATCGATCCGATCCGCGAGGAACTGGTGATGAGCCTCGTCTCCTTCATCGGCCCGCGTCCGAATATCTTTGATCTGGTGGGCAATTCGCGTCGCAAGCGGCTTGAAGTTCGCCAGCCGATCCTGACCAATGGCGATCTGGAGAAGATCCGCTCCATCGGCCACACCGAAGACCGCTTCGACACCAAGACGCTCGACGTAACCTATTCCGCGCTTGAAGGTGCGGAAGGCATGAAGGGTGCGCTTGATCGTCTGTGCGACCGTGCGGAAGCTGCGGTTGCCGGCGGCTACAACATCATCATCCTGTCGGACCGTCAGCTTGGTGCGGACCGCATCGCCATCCCGATGCTGCTTGCCACCGCTGCCGTGCATCATCACCTGATCCGCAAGGGGCTGCGCACGGCGGTCGGTCTGGTCGTCGAATCCGGCGAGCCGCGCGAAGTGCATCACTTCGCCTGCCTTGCTGGCTACGGCGCCGAGGCAATCAACCCTTATCTTGCCTTTGACACGCTGCTTGATCTGCATGCCAAGGGCGAGTTCCCGCCCGAGGTCGATGCCAACGAAGTTGTGCACCGCTACATCAAGTCCATCGGCAAGGGCATCCTGAAGGTCATGTCCAAGATGGGCATCTCGACCTACCAGTCCTATTGCGGCGCACAGATCTTTGACGCCGTCGGTCTGAAGACAGATTTCGTGGCGCAGTACTTCACCGGTACCGCAACCACCATCGAAGGCATTGGCCTTGAGGAAGTTGCGCGTGAGACGGTGGAGCGCCATCGCCGTGCATTCAGCAGCGATCCGGTCCTGCGCAATGCGCTCGAGGTCGGCGGTGAGTATGCCTACCGCATCCGCGGTGAGGAGCACGCCTGGTCGCCGGATGCGGTTGCCACGCTCCAGCATGCGGTGCGCAAGAAGTCCTGGACGAACTACCAGGAATTTGCTGACCTGATCAACGGTGAGAGCGCGCGCGCGCAGACCATCCGTGGCCTGTTCGGCATCAAGAAGGCGGAGGAAGCCGGTCGCGAGCCGGTTCCGCTGGAAGAGGTCGAGCCAGCAGAGGAACTGGTCAAGCGCTTCTCGACGGGTGCCATGTCCTTCGGTTCGATCAGCCGCGAGGCGCACACCACGCTCGCGCGTGCCATGAACCAGATCGGCGGCAAGTCCAATACGGGCGAGGGTGGCGAGGAGCCAGACCGCTTCTACCCGCTGCCTGACGGTTCGATGAACCCGGAGCGCTCGGCGATCAAGCAGGTCGCCTCGGGCCGCTTCGGCGTGACGACCGAGTATCTTGTCAATTCCGACATGATGCAGATCAAGGTCGCGCAGGGCGCAAAGCCCGGTGAGGGCGGCCAGCTCCCCGGCCACAAGGTGGATGCGACCATCGCGAAGGTCCGTCACTCCACGCCGGGCGTTGGCCTCATTTCACCGCCGCCGCACCACGACATTTATTCGATCGAGGATCTGGCGCAGCTGATCTACGATCTGAAGAACGTTAATCCGGCCGCCGATGTATCGGTCAAGCTCGTTTCCGAGGTTGGTGTCGGCACGGTTGCGGCAGGTGTCGCGAAGGCGCGCGCCGACCACATCACCATCGCCGGCTATGATGGTGGTACAGGTGCTTCGCCGCTCACCTCCATCAAGCATGCAGGCAGCCCGTGGGAAATGGGTCTGGCAGAAACGCATCAGACGCTGGTTCTCAACGGCCTGCGCTCGCGTGTGGCGCTGCAGGTGGACGGCGGTCTGAAAACCGGCCGAGATGTCATTGTCGGTGCGCTTCTTGGTGCCGACGAGTTCGGCTTCTCGACCGCTCCGCTGATTGCTGCAGGCTGCATCATGATGCGCAAGTGTCACCTGAACACCTGCCCCGTGGGCATCGCCACGCAGGACCCTGTGCTGCGCAAGCGCTTCAAGGGTACGCCCGAGCATGTGATCAACTACTTCTTCTACGTTGCCGAAGAGGTGCGTCAGATCATGGCCGAGATGGGTGTGCGCAAGCTCGATGAGCTCATCGGCCAGTCGCAGCTTCTCGAAAAGCGCGCGGTGGTGGATCACTGGAAGGCCAAGGGCCTCGACTTCTCGCGCGTCTTCTTCAAGCCTGAAGCGGCAGAAGACGAGATCCGTTGGACGCAGCGCCAGAAGCACCCGATTGACGATGTGCTTGACCGCAAGCTGATCGCGGCTGCCATGCCTGCTCTTGAAAACAAGGAGCCGGTGCAGCTCGACTTCCCGATCTGCAATATCGACCGTTCCGCCGGTGCGATGCTGTCGGGTGAAGTCGCCAAGCGTTTCGGCCACAAGGGCCTGAAGGAAGACACGATCAGTGTCCGCCTGACGGGTACGGCTGGCCAGTCGTTCGGTGCCTTCCTGGCCCGTGGCGTTTCCTTCGAGCTGATCGGCGACGGCAACGATTATGTCGGCAAGGGTCTGTCCGGCGGCCGCATCGTCATCCGTCCGGATGAACGTGCCAAGATCGTGCCCGAGAACTCGATCATCGTCGGCAATACCGTGCTCTACGGTGCCGTTGAGGGCGAGTGCTACTTCCGCGGTGTGGCGGGTGAGCGTTTCGCGGTTCGAAATTCCGGTGCCGTCGCGGTTGTTGAAGGCGTCGGCGATCATGGCTGCGAATACATGACCGGCGGTGTAGTGGTCGTTCTCGGTCAGACGGGCCGCAACTTCGCAGCCGGCATGTCCGGTGGCGTGGCCTATGTTCTCGACGAGGAAGGTGACTTCTCCGAACGCTGCAACATGGCCATGGTCGAGCTGGAACCGGTTCCGGAAGAGGATGACATCCTCGAGAAGCTGCATCATCACGGTGGCGACATCGCACATAAGGGCCGCGTCGACGTTTCCGGTGACATGACCCGCCACGATGAAGAGCGTCTCGCCAAGCTGATCGCAAACCATCTCCACTATACCGGCTCCACGCGCGCCAAGCAGATCCTTGACAACTGGGCTGACTACCGCCCGAAATTCCGCAAGGTGATGCCGGTCGAATACCGCCGCGCGCTGGAAGAAATGGAACGCATGCGCATGGGTCTGGCAGCCGAATAGCTGCCAGATCACTTCAACCACGCAAGGGCCGGCGCGAGATGACGCGACGCCCTCTCAAGGAGCGCAAGCTCCCGGCAGAAGGACAGACTGATGGGTAAGGTTACAGGTTTCCTCGAGATCGACCGGCAGGTGCACAAGTATCAGCCTGCCTCCGACCGCATCCGGCATTTCAAGGAGTTCACGCTCCCGATGTCGGACAAGGAGGTCGAGAAGCAGGCCGCGCGCTGCATGGATTGCGGCATTCCCTACTGTCACGGACCGACGGGCTGCCCGGTGCACAACCAGATCCCGGACTGGAACGATCTGGTCTATCAGGGGGACTGGGAAACGGCGATCCGCAACCTGCACTCGACTAACAACTTTCCCGAATGGACGGGGCGCGTATGCCCGGCACCCTGCGAGGAAGCATGCACGCTCAATCTCGAGGACGTACCGGTTTCCATCAAGACCATCGAGCAGGCCATCGCCGACAAGGCCTATGAGCTTGGCTTCATCCGGCCTCAGCCGGCAGAGCAGAAGACCGGCAAGAAGGTCGCGATTATCGGCTCCGGCCCATCGGGCATGGCTGCCGCACAGCAGCTTGGACGCGCTGGTCATGACGTTCATGTCTATGAGCGCGAGAGCAAGCCGGGCGGCCTGATGCGCTATGGCATTCCCGACTTCAAGATGGAGAAGCACTTCATCGACCGGCGCGTGGAGCAGATGCAGGGCGAAGGCGTTACCTTCCATTGCGGCGTCAATGTCGGTGTCGACAAGAAGGTGGACGAGCTTCTGGCAGAATATGATGCCGTGCTCTACTGCGGTGGTTCGGAAAAGCCGCGGCCCGCGGGCATTCCAGGCGTCGAACTTCACGGCGTGCATGATGCCATGCCCTATCTTGTTCAGCAGAATAAGCGGGTAGGTGGTGAGGACATCCAGTCCGTGGCCTGGGCCGAGGAGCCGATCCTGGCCGGCGGAAAGCATGTCGTGGTTGTCGGCGGCGGCGATACCGCATCCGACTGTGTGGGTACCGCCTTCCGCCAGGGCGCGGTTCGCGTTACCCAGCTCGATATCCGTCCGAAGCCACCGGAAAAGGAAGACAAGCTGACGGTATGGCCCTATTGGGCGACCAAGATGCGCACTTCTTCCAGCCAGGCGGAAGGTGCCGATCGTGCGTTCCAGGTGGCAACGCTTGAATTTGTCGGTGACGAGGACGGCAATCTGACCGGCGTGAAGTGCTGTGAGGTTGACGAGAAGCGCAAGCCCATCGCGGGAACCGAGTTTATCATCAAGGCGGATCTTGCCTTTATCGCCATCGGCTTTGCCGGCCCCCGCGAAGACAGCGTTCTGAAAGACATGGGCGAGCGGCTCGAGACGACAACCGACCGCCGCAACTCGACCAATGTCGTCGCTAATGACCGCGATTACCGTTCCAATGTCGACAAGCTCTATGTGGCCGGAGATGTGCGCCGCGGCCAGTCGCTGGTGGTCTGGGCCATTCGCGAAGGCCGGCAGGCCGCACGCGCCATTGACGAGGCGCTGATGGGCGAGACGGTGCTGCCTCGCTGATCACGTCAAGGCATGGATGAAGGCGGCCGGGGCGGTGTCATTCACCGCTGCCGGCCGTTGTGCTTCCACGGGTCTGCCACGCTTCGCTTTGCACCTGACTGGCGCTGTCGCTCTGCTGCTGCTCTTGCTCAGTGGAACGAGACACAGGCGGGCGCGCGAGATACTGATCAGCACGCCCGGAAATCGCGGGTGCGTCGAGTTCCGGTCGGGGCGACTCTTCTTCTGCTTTCAGCTTCCGTTCTGCTTCGAGCATCATCGGGCTGTAGCTTATCGCTGTCTCTTGGGAGCCGCTGATGCGATCCGTTGCACCATACAACTCCGGCGAGGCTAGGCTCATGGGGGCCGTACGGTTCTTCTTTTCCGGTTCAGCTTCCGGCGCACTCAAAGCGGCAGTGGCTGGCAGATCAACAATGTCTTCCGCCTCGATGTCCGGCTGGATCGCGTTGCCCAGAACCTTGTTGAGCGGTTTCTCGACATAGAAGGCCACCTTGCGCCTTCCTGCACGCGTAAGGTTGATCCCGTCGCTTCCGCGCAAACGCACGGGCTGACCATTCATGTCCGGCCCGGTGAAGATGAAAGCGCCGTTCTCGTCGACGAAGCCTTCCCATATGTCCACAAATGCACCGCCCACGCTTTCGACAGCCTCTTTCTGGATGTCGTTGAATGCGAGCATGTCAGACGACATCGATGAGGACTTGTAGGGTGGGAGACCCGTCCAGATCAGCGGGATGTTTTCCTCGGCGATGGTGCTTGCGAATTTTTTGACGCGTTGTCGATATTCCTCGAGCCAGGGATCGCTGCGCGGGGCTGCCGACCGTCCATCAATGGTCAGATCCTGGCGATCATTCGAACCGATCATGACCACCACGACTGCGGGATCCACCTCTTCGAGGATCGCGGCTATCTCGCCGTTCCAGTCGTAATAGTCGTCACGCACGAAACCCGAAGAGCCATTCGTGCGGTCGATCACGCGTACGCCCGGGGCCTCTGCATAGGCTGTCTCCAAACCGTCCGCGAGGCCTCCGGCCATGAAGTCACCCACGACGAGAACACTGCGCGCGTTTTCCAGTTTTTCGGATTGGCTCGCCGTAGCGGCCGGTGCGGTGCGGGGTGCAGCTTGCTGGCTGGAGCGTTTCTGGCGTCTTGGCTGCTGGCGCGTGCTGCGGGGAGCGGCACGCTGTCTTTGCGGCTTGCTGCGCCTGATCGTGCGTTTTGGCGGAGCGGCCTCCCGGGGCTTGGGTCCGCCGAAAAGCCGGTCAAACAGGTTCTGCCGCCTGATCAGCTCTTGCGCTTGTGCGGCCTCGACGCTGATGCCGAGGCCGGTGATTACCAAAGCGAGGCAGAGCGCCACGGCAGTCAGGCTTTGGAGAAGTCGGTATGACCAGTTTCTCTTGACCAAGCGGCGCTCCTATTGATCATCGGCCTCGCAGCCGCTGGAGCACTTCCTTGCTGGGGTGCCCGTCCTGCGTCAAGCCCATGCGGGCCTGGAACTGCCGGATGGCTTCACGCGAGCCACCGCCGATCTTACCATCGATCTCACCTTCGTAATAACCTAATGCACCCAGACGCTGTTGCAATTCCTGCGTCTCGGAGAAGGAAAGGCGCTGGAAAGGGCGGTTCCAGTCATTCACCAGACCCCCGACGCCCTGAATCGCATCGGCAAGGAGACCGACGGCGAGAGCATATTTGTCGGAGTTGTTGTAGCGCTTGATGACAAAGAAGTTCTTGGTCATCAGGAAGGACGGACCTTCCCGGCCGTCCGGAACCTTCAGCTCTGCGTTGCGCGAAGAATCCGGATAGGCCTTGCCATTGGCACGCACCACACCGATTTCACCCCAGCGCTTGAGCGACATGGAGCCGGCGGGGAACTTGCGGCCACGTGGCAGAAGCACCTCATAGCCCCAGGTTTCTCCTGAGCGCCAGCCGTTCTTGCGCAGGAGATTGGCAGCGGTTGCCAATGCATCCGGCTCCGAGTTCCAGATATCACGACGGCCGTCGCCATCCATGTCAACACCGTAAGCCTGGTAGCTTGTCGGGATGAACTGGGTATGGCCCATTGCACCAGCCCATGAACTTGTAAGCTGGTCGGGGCGCACATCGCCGTTCTGAAGGATTTTCAACGCAGCGATGAGCTGCGTGCGGGCGAATTTCGACCGACGCTTGTCGGCATAGGCCAAGGTCGCCAGCGCCTGAGGCAGGCTTTTCATCACGTTGTCGCGCTTGAGCGCTGCACCGTAGTTGGATTCGATCGACCAGATGGCGAGCAGGATATACCGGCTGACGCCGAACTGACGCTCAATGCGGTCAAGCCAGGGTTTCAGCTCACGGGCCTTCTGCCGGCCTTCGGCAATGGCAGCTTCCTGGACGCGATTGTCGAAATATTCCCATGCCTCAGCGCGAAACTCGGGCTGATAGCGTGCTTTTTCCAGAACGGAAGGATCTGGTTCGGTGATACCCCGGAACGCCTGATCATAAACGGCACCGGAAATACCCTGAGATGTGGCGACGGACCGGAAATCACGGATCCACCGCTGAAAGCCGGCATCGGCATGGGCCGGCATTGAGAAAATCGTCGCTAAAATAAATACTAAAAACAGCTTCGCAGCGACAAAGCCACGGGCGGCTCTGCTAGCAGTCATTGGAACCTCCATCGGAAACCTCGTTCCAGTATGGCCGATTGCGGTTAGTAAAGAGTTTACCCTATGATTAAGGCGAAACGTATATCGTGCATCATCTTCTACTTCTGATTAGGGAACCCCTGTAGAAGATGCGCGTTTTCGGGCTTTGCCCGCCCATTTCTCGTTAGAGGGACTTCCTATGAAGAAAATCCGTACCGCCGTATTTCCCGTTGCTGGTCTAGGCACGCGTTTCCTCCCCGCAACCAAGGCCTTGCCGAAAGAAATGCTGACGGTCGTGGATCGCCCCGTCATCCAGTATGTTGTCGACGAAGCCCGTGAAGCCGGTATCGAGCATTTCATTTTCGTTACGGGCCGCAACAAGTCGGCGATCGAAGATCACTTCGATCACCAGTTCGAGCTATACGAGACCTTGGAGCGTCGCGGCAAAAAGGAAATCCTGGACAAGCTGAAGGCGATGCAGCCTGAGCCGGGCCAGGTCAGCTACACCCGTCAGCAGGTTCCGATGGGGCTCGGCCATGCCGTGTGGTGCGCGCGCGAACTCGTTGGCAATGAGCCATTTGCGCTCCTACTGCCCGACATGATCATGCAGTCGGAGAAGGGTTGCCTGAAGCAGATGGTCGAACTCTACGAGAAGACCGGCGGCAATGTGCTAGCCGTGGAGGAATGCGACCCATCCGAGACGCATAAATACGGTATCGTCGGACGGGGTGACGAGGCCCATACCGGCTTCGAGATCACTTCCATGGTAGAGAAGCCGAAGCCCGAGGACGCGCCATCGCCGTTCTACATAACCGGTCGATACATTCTGCAGCCGGAAATCTTCCACTTCCTTGAAAATCAGGAGACCGGTGCGGGCGGTGAGATCCAGATCACGGACGCCATGCGCGCGCTTCTCAAGCAGCAGCGTTTCCATGGGCATATCTACGAAGGGCGCACATTCGATTGCGGCCAGCCGGAAGGTTTCGTGGAAGCCAATCTTGCATTCGCCCTGCAGCGCGAGGATCTGGCACCCTATGTTGCCGAATTCGCCCGCAACATCATTCGCGAAGAGGCGGTCGATTCCGCAAAGGTTGCCTGATCAGGGATTAACGCTGCGGCGCTGGCTTCAGCGCTGCAGCTTCAGGCCCATGAAGATGCTGCTTGCATCATATTCGCGTGTCTCGTCCGAACTGGTGCGTTTCTCGTGCCGCAGACGGCCGGTAAGGCCTGCATAGCGGTTCAACCACCAGGTGGTTGCTGCCTGCGCGCTCAGTGTGAGGTCGTGGGCGCCATTGGAGTAATCTTCGTAGGCTGCACCGAAAGCGAGCTCGCCGGAGAGGTTCGCGCGCAGTTCGCGCGACAACCGCAGTGTTCCATCATAAAGCAGCGAACCACTGTCGCCTGCCGTACCTGCACTGTTGACGGTCGTGTTCGCGTCAAGACCAACGACGGTCCCCCGCATGGGTGACCATTCCAGCGACGAGGCGAGGGTGAAGCCCGAAACATCTTCGAGCCGCTCATCGTCCAGTCGCTCGGTCAACCAACCGGCCGAAACCTCGCCTTGCAGTTTTTCAGCTATGTCGACGGAAAGTCCCGCTCGTACGCCATAGCGGTCGGTGGAGCGTGCATAACCTTCCTGATCGATCTTGTTGTCGAAGACGCGGCGCCCCGCCTCCAGCTCAACAAATGGCTGGAGAGCAGGTGAGAGATGATAGCCGGTGCGAAGGCGCATAAGGGCCAGGGTAGAATTGCGATCTTCCTGCGAGAGGTTGGAACCGTCCGACAGGGTCGCGTCGGAGTATTGCTCGCGAACCAGTTCGCCTGTGGCGCTCAGCGAGACGCGCCCAAGGTCCCTGGTAACGCCGAGTGATGCGTTTATCTGATGGCGAAGCGGATCGTCGGCACTTGCGGTTTCAGGTACGTATTCGGCGGTGTCTTCCTCTACCTGGTAGCCCAGCGCTGCGCGTGCCTGCCATAGATCGGACAGGTCGAGTTGCAGTGCCGCGTCACCGCCACCTCGAATTTCCCTTATCTCCGCGCCAGACAAAGCGCGCCGTATCGTGCCGTAGCCGGACAAGCTTGCCTCATGGCGGCTCCAGTCCGAAACGGCATTCAGCCGAAGCGTTGTCTCCGAGAGGAGCGCTTCTTCGGCGTCTGCACTGTTGTCTGCATTGGTGGTGTAGGTCAGACCCTGTTCGAGGGTTGGAATCGCATTGAACGTGCCGAGGCGCAGGCCAATGGGAGCATATGGATTCGTCTCATCACGGGGTACGGGCACTTGCGTTGGCGGTACCGGCCGCGCGGCAAGAGAGCGGGTCTGACCTGTCTCCAGATCCTCAGTGGTACCAGTCAGCGTGCCGTCCGTCGGTGCATCGGCTTCCAGGCCTTCGGCAAGGGCCGTATTAGCCGCATCGGCATCGTCAGCCCGCGACGCTCGCGGTTCGGGCAGATCGCGGGCGGTAATCCGCGAAAATGGCGCTTGGTCGATTGTGTAGCCGGGTTCGGCGGTGTCGGGAGACTGTGTGAATGGCTCATAGGTGTTCGAGGGAATGCCGTTGGTTGTCTCGCCGGTGAACAATTGGCGGTTGACCTGCTCTTCGCTCACGCCACCACGCAACTCGTTTTCCTGTGCGAATGCGTGCGGAAGCATTGCCATGGCCGTGCCTGATGAAAGCACCAGCCATACACATGCAATCCTGCCCTTGAACGCCTTGCGCGACATCTGCCCCCGGAAACCCTGTGATTGTTGCGCATGGTGCGCCTGGTAACCAAAGCGTAAAGCGGGGTGGTTAACACATGGTTGAAAATGCCGGGCGATACGCACCATATGCTGCTTCTGACATCATTGAATGGACATGGCAGCGCGAAAGCGCTAATCGGCAATCCCATGTTGAACAGACAGTCCAAACAGGGTGCGGATGCGGCCGAGGCACTCAACTCGGCGCGTCGCACGATTGAGACGGAGCAGCAGGGGCTGGCCGCCCTCCATGCTGCGCTGGACAATGGTCTCGCCGAGCCGTTTGCGCGTGCTGTCGAGATCATTTCGGGCATTGAAGGTCGCGTGATCGTCACTGGAGTGGGCAAGAGCGGGCATATCGCTTCCAAGATCGCAGCCACTTTGGCATCGACGGGTACGCCGGCCTATTTCGTGCATCCTGTCGAAGCGACCCATGGCGATCTCGGCATGATTACGCGCCATGACGCAATCGTTGCCTTGTCCTGGTCCGGTGAAACGGCAGAGCTCAAAGGCATCGTCGCTTATGCCAAACGCTTTGCAATCCCACTCATCGCACTGACGTCTGGTGCAAGGTCGGCCCTGGGGCGGGAGGCGGATGTGCTTGTCTGCCTGCCAAAGGTCACCGAAGCCTGCCCGCATGGGCTGGCTCCGACAACCTCCACTTTGCTGCAGCTTGCCCTGGGCGATGCGCTTGCGGTGGCTCTACTGGAGGCGCGGGGCTTTACTGCCGATCACTTCCGCACTTTTCATCCAGGCGGCCAACTTGGCGCAAGCCTTACCCATGTCGGTGACGTCATGCATCGCGATGAGCGCATCCCGCTCGTGAAGACCGGCACCAGCATGCGTGAAGCGATCCTCGAAATATCGCGCAAGGGCTTTGGGTGCGTCGGTATCATTGACGCGGAAGGATGCCTTTCCGGCATCGTGACCGATGGCGACCTGCGGCGGCATATGGACAATGACATTCTGGGCATGAGCGTTGATGACGTGATGACCAGGAACCCCAAGACGATTACCGGAGAAACGCTGGTGGCCACGGCGTTGCAGATGGTCAATTCGTCAGCGATCACGACGCTTATGGTGGTCGAAGACCGCAAGCCCGTCGGCATAGTCCATCTGCACGACCTTCTGAGGATCGGCGCTGCCTGAGCAGCGCCCATAGCTCACTTCGTGTCGGCCTCGACCAGGAGCTGGGCATCGCGCGTTCCAGTCACGCGCACGCGGCTGCCTGCGGGAAGGTCCGGGCCTTCCACGCGCCATGTCGTGTCCCCGAGACGGACGCGGCCAAAACCGTTGGCGATCGGTTCCTCAAGAATGGCCGTGCGTCCGACAAGTTGTTCAGCGCGACGGTTCAGAAGCGGCTGGTCGGTCTCTTCATCTGCAGTCCTGTCCATCAGGCGTTTGCCGATGAGAACAGCGGCGAGCGAGAGCAGCAGGAACACGAGCACCTGCAACTGCCAGCTCCAGATTTCGACCGACCAGAGCTGAAGCGAAAGCGCGCCCGTGAGGAGCGCGGCAATGCCGATCCACAACAGGAAGACGCCAGGCACGACTATTTCGGCTGCCAGCAGGACGAAACCCAGAACCATCCAGTTCCACGGGCCCAGTTCGGATAGGATGCTCGCGATCATGAACAAAGGCCTATCAGTCCTGGCTTGGTGTGCGGGTTGAGGGCGGGCGGGCGCTGGAGGCGCGACGCATGGGCTTGGCGTCATCGCCGAAAACGTCCTTGGCGATCGAGCCAATGCCGCCGAGGGTGCCGATCAGCGATGAGGCCTCGAAGGGCATGAGCACGATCTTGTTGTTGGAGGACGAGCCGATGGTGGAAAGTGCTTCGGTGTATTTCTGTGCGACGAAGTAGTTCACTGCCTGGACGTCGCCCATGGCGATGGCCTCCGAGACAACCTTGGTTGCTTTTGCTTCAGCCTCTGCGGCACGCTCGCGCGCTTCAGCATCGCGGAACGCTGCTTCCTTGCGGCCTTCTGCCTCCAGAATTTCTGCCTGTTTCAGACCTTCGGCCTCAAGGATCTGTGCACGCTTGTTGCGCTCGGCCATCATCTGGCGGGCCATGGATTCCACGAGATTGGCCGGTGGATTGATGTCCTTGATCTCGACGCGGGTTATCTTGATGCCCCAGGGATTGGCAGCCTCGTCGACGATGCGCAGGAGACGCTCATTGATCGCATCGCGATTGGAGAGGAGCTCATCCAGATCCATCGAGCCCATGACCGAGCGGATATTCGTCATGGTGAGGTTGAGTATCGCGTTTTCAAGGCCGGACACCTGATAGGCAGCCTGCGGGGCGTTGAGAACCTGATAGAAGGCGACACCGTCGACAGCAACGGTGGCATTGTCGCGGGTGATGATGTCCTGGGTCGGAATGTCGAGTACCTGCTCCATCATGTTCATCTTCGAGCCGACCTGGTCGATGAAGGGAACGATGATGTTCAAGCCCGGCGAGAGCGTGCGCGTATAGCGGCCGAACCGCTCGACCGTGTAGTTGAACCCCTGCGGCACCGTCTTGATGCCGGAGAAGATGAGAAGCAGTACGAGAACAGCAAGAACGAGTAGGACAATATCAAAGCCGGAAAACATGCTTTCCTCCGCGAGGCTCGTGGGAAATCAATGCGTGAACCTTATGATGCGGATTATGGCAGGAGCATTGCGTGCTTGTCACCTGAGCGGCGATCAACAGAAAGTTGAGAGAGACGATTAGTCACAACAAAATGCGCCCGCCGCTTCCGGCAGGCGCGTCCAGGTGTTGCGGATGTCAGCCTGAGCAGGTCAAACCCAGCCGGCGAGCTCGCGGCGAACCACGCCCTCTATGACCGCCATTCCGAGATCGCTGTCGTTGAGACACGGGATATGGGTGAAGTTCTCGCCGCCATTCTCGTGGAATATCTCGCCCGCTTCGCCTGCAATCTCCTCCAGGGTCTCAAGGCAGTCGGAGACAAAGCCGGGATTGAAGACGGCGATGTTTTTCACGCCGTCCTTCGCCAGCTTTTCAACCGTTTTGTCGGTATAGGGCTGCAGCCACTCTTCCGGCCCGAAACGGGACTGGAAAGTGGTGATGAGCTTGTCCTTCTCCCAACCCAATCGCTCGCGCAGGAGGCGCGTCGTCTTTTGGCAATGGCAGTGATAGGGGTCGCCACGCCTGAAATAGCTCTGCGGGATGCCGTGATAGGAGGCGAGCACCACCTCGGGCTCGAAGTCGAGCGTCGCGAAATGCCGCTCGATGGATTGAGCGAGTGCCTCGATATAGACCGGCTCGTCCTGATAGGAGGGGACCGTGCGAATTGCCGGCTGGAAGCGCATCTTCTGCAGCGCCTCGAAGAACTTGTCGTTCACCGTCGCCGTGGTCGTTGCCGAATATTGCGGGTAGAGCGGGAACATGACAATGCGGTCGCAGCCGCGCTTGATCATGCTCTGCGTCACATCTTCGATGGATGGGTTGCCGTAGCGCATCGCCCAATCCACCAAAACATTCGGGTGATCGTTCAGCCCATCCTGAAGCTTTTCGGCCTGGGCGCGGGTGAATGTGCGCAGAGGCGACTCGTTGCGCTCGTAGTTCCAGATCTCCGCATAGGCCGCACCGGATTTCTGCGGGCGTTTGCTCAAGACGATACCGTGCAGGATCGGATACCAGATCGCCCGTGGCCACTCGATGACGCGGCGATCGGAGAGAAATTCGCGCAGATAACGGCGCATCGGCCAGTAGTCGGTGCCATCCGGTGTGCCCAGATTGACGAGAAGTACGCCTACCTTGCCGATCTTGACCGGTGGGTGGGTCTCGGGAAGAGGGCCGACGCTACGCGCCCTGGCCCTGTCGATGTCTGTGGAGATGTTCATGTTTTGCCCTTTGTCCGCGTCTGAAAGCTAGCGGAGTTGCAAGGGAAAACAATGGTACTTGTGGCCGCAGGTCGGTGAAAGCTGTGTTCACCGACCTGCGGCAGGTCCTTGCTACTCGCCGGCCGGAATGACCAGTTCCTGACCAATGGTCAGGGTGGAGCGGCTGTCGAGGTCATTGGCTTCGGCAATCGTTTCCCACTTCTCGCCGGTGCCGTAATATTCCTTGGAGATCTTCCAAAGGGAATCGCCACGCTTGACCATGTGCTTGCGCTCACCCGTCGCTGCTTCCGCCATGGCGTCTGCTTCACCGGATGCTGCAGGTTCGGCTTCTTCGGTTGCCATCTCAGGCGCGGTCGCTTCTTTCAGCTCTTCGCCGACCGCTTCCATGACGTTGTCGGCAGCCTCATTTGCATCCTGAGCAAGCTCGGTTGCAGTCTCGGTAGCGCTTTCTGCTGCATCACCGACAGCTTCGGCAGTGTCGGAGGCTGCATCTTCTGCCGCCGCTCCGGCCTCCGAAGCCTCTTTTTCTGCACCGGCCATTCCATCCTCTGCCGCCTCGTTGGCATCCTTGGCCATTTCGGTCATCGTGGATGTTGCATCAGAGGCAGCTTCACCAGCGGCATCTGCCGCATTGTCGGCCATGGCTTCTGCTTCGCCTGCAGCCTCTGAAGCCGTCGCTTCGGCACCTTCGCTGGCCTCTGCTGCTTCCTCATTGGCGTCCTTTGCCATCTCGGTCATGGCCGCGGTGGCGTCCTTGGCGGCTTCGGCGGCGATATCCGCGGCGTCTTCGGCTACGGCTTCGGCTTCATCGGTCACGGCACCTGCAGCATTGGCTGCATCATCAAGGGCTTCTTCCGCAGCTTCTTCAGAGCCGGTCAGCGCCTTCATGGTCTGGGATGCGGCACCGGTCATGGACTCAACCACGCCCTTGGCAGTTTCGCCTGCCTTTTCAGCGAGGGTCTGCGTTTTCTCACCGGCCTCTTCCATGGCGTCCTCTGCGGAAGCCTCTTCATCCGTGCTTTCGGCGAGATTGGTGATGCGACCGTCGGTCTTGGGCTGGTAGGGGCTGTTTTCCGCGAGATAATCCGCCAGAACCTGCTCCAGACCCGGACCATAGTCATAGGCGTCCTGGGCATTTTCCGAGAACAGCGAATATCCGTCGCCACCACCGCGCATGAAGTTGTTGGAGGCGACCATATAGGTTTCATCCGGCTTGATCGGCTCGAAACCGCTGTTCGTCTCGACCTGCACGTCGCTGATGCGCTCGCCTGCGGGTTTGGAAGGATCGAAGCTGTATTTCAGGCCGGAGACCTGCGGGAAGCGACCGGCGCCGTCCTCGATCTGGCTGACACCGCTTTCAAGCGATTCAACGACGTCGCTGCCCTTAAGGCGGAAGGTCGCGAGCGTGTTCTGGAAGGGCAGAACCTCCAGAACCTCGCCCATGGTTACTTCGCCTTCGTCGATGGAAGCACGCAAGCCGCCGCCGTTGGTGATCGCGAACTGTACGCCCTGATCCTTCGTGCGGTCGAGCATGGCGTCGGTGACAAGGTTACCCATCTCGCATTCGCCGGCACGGCAGTTTTCGCGGCTGCCGTCGATGGGCGCGCTTGTTTCGGCAACCACCTTGCCTTTCAGCTCTTCAATGGGACCGGCCAGTTCCTTGACGCGCTCGGCTACCTGCTCGTCGGGGGTGACGCCGGCATCGATCAGCTTCACATCGCCTTCAGCGGCGACGACGATACCTTCATCATCAAAGGTGACTTCCAGTGCGCCGAGATATTTGGAATAGGAAGCCGCCTGAACCACAGGCACCTGATAGCCCTCGGGATTGTCGACCATTGTCGGGTAGGGGCCTTCGGCACCTTCCTGTGTGTTCGAAAGCAACGTGTTGGAATGGCCGCCCACGACCACGTCGACGCCAGGGATCTTGGCAATGGCTTCAAGATCACGCGGATAGCCGACATGGGTCAGCGCAATCACCTTGGTGACGCCTTCAGCCTGCACTTTTTCCACCGCTGCAGTTATGCCGTCGACATCCTCGATGATGTGAACATGCTCGCCGGGGGAAGAAAGCTCGGCCGTGTCATTGGCAACAGCGCCAACAATGGCGATCTTCTCGCCGCCCTGCTCAAGGATGACATATTCCTTGACCTGGTCCCCGAGCGCGGAAGCCTCCTGCGCCTTTATGTTTGAACCCAGAACGGGGAACTCTACCTCACCGAGAAAGGTCGCCAGACCATCTTCGCCATCATCGAATTCATGGTTTCCCACGACCATGGCGTCGGTGCCCATCAGGTTGAGGAATTCGGCCTCAACCGCGCCCTTGTAGGTCGTGTAGAAGAGTGACCCCTGGAAGTTGTCGCCGGCATTCAGGAAGAGGACGTTCTGGCCCTCGAGTTCCTCACGCGTTTCGCGTACTGCCGTCACGAGCCGCGCCGCACCGCCGAAGCAATTGCCCTCGGTCTCGTCTTCGCCCGAGCAGGTAGAGTCGTATTTGTTGATGGACTCAATCCGGCTGTGCCAGTCGTTGATGTGGAGGATATTCAGCGTGTAGTCGGCGAAAGACGAAGTGGCTGAAAGAGCCAGCACGGAACTCGTCGCGGCGAAGAGGGCCAGTTTCTTCATATAAGTTCTCCCTTGGGCAGATCTGTTTTCGACAGGTGGACGGGAAGAGTTTTGGCAGTCCCCACTGCCATGTTCTTGAACGTCCTGCCGGCGCATCCTGGCGTCTTTTAGTGGGGCACCATGTCAGTTCAGTTACAGATTTGAATCATGTTCACACCGCGGGACTGGCGATGCAAGAAAAACCTCGCATCCGCTCAAGATGCGAGGCAAAACGTCTTTATCGGCAAAGGGTTGCGAATTTCAGCCGGCGTAGTTTCGCTCGTCCGCGATGACCTTTCCGTCATTGGGGATACCGTCCGGACCCGCCTGTTCCACCCGTGCGCTGAGGCCGGTAATGTCCTTCATGCTGGCCGCGATCGCGTGGATGTCGGGCGCGCTGTTTCCGCGAGCCTCCACGAGAAGTGACAGCGCGTCGCTTTCGTTCTCGCGCGTCACGACCAGCCGCGCGCGCGAGACTTCGTCATGTCGGCGTAGAAGTTCGGCCACCTGCCTTGGATCCACGAACATGCCCTTGACCTTGGTGCGTTGGTCGGCGCGACCCATCCATCCGCGGATGCGCCGGTTGGTTCGCCCACAGGGGCTTGGCTCTTCCATGAATGCGGAAAGGTCACCCGTTCCCAGGCGGATCATGGGATAGAGCGGGTTGAAGGTGGTTACCACCACTTCGCCAACTTCCCCATCGGGCACCGGCTCGTCGGTTCCGGGGCGCACGATCTCGACGATGATGTCTTCATTCACCAGCATCCCGGGCAGCGGGTTCCCGTTAGCATCAGCGCTTTCATAGGCAATGACGCCGCATTCAGCGCTGGCATAGCACTGCATCACCTTGACGCCGCGCGAGGCATATTCTTCGCGGAGGGAGGGGAAAAGTGCGCCGCCTGATACAAGGCCGTGCTTGAAGCTCGTCAGATCGTGGCCGGTCTCTGCCGCCTTGTCGAGCATGATCTTGAGGAAGTCCGGCGTGCCGCAATAGACGCTGGGCTTCAGGCTCGCGGCAGCCTCGACCTGCATCTGCGTGTTGCCTATGCCGGCCGGCAAGACGGTACAGCCAAAAGCGCGTGCGCCTTCATCGAGGATGAAGCCGCCGGGTGTCATGTGGTAGGCGAAGGCATTGTGAACCAAATCGCCAGGGCGGATGCCGGCCGCGAAGAAGGCACGGGCCGCATTGTAGGGGTCGCTTCCAGGAGGCTGAATTTCGAAGATGGGGCCCGGGGACATGAAAACGCGGCCGCCGGTCTTTGGCCGAGCTGCCGCGAAGCCACCGAAGGGCGGATTGTTCTTCTGATGCTCCAGAAGCTCTGATTTGCGAAGAACCGGAATGCGGGCAAGGTCGGCGCGGTCGCGCAGTGCCTCGACGTCAACGCCACCGAGACGGTCTGCCCAGGCTGTAGAAGAGGCCGCCGCAGTCTTCAGGAAGGCTCTCAGCCTGTCGAGAAGCGCGGCTTCGCGTGCGGCTGGTTCCTGCGTTTCGGTCTGATCGAAAAAAGCTGCCATTCGGTTCTCCCCTCCCTGAGGCGGGAGGGAGTATCGCAGCGGTTCGAGCGCCTGCGCAAGATGAATGATGCGCAGACCGGTTCTGCAAGGTGGTGCGGTAAAGCTCGCGCCGCAGAAGTTCAGCCGCGGCGTGTCAGAACGAAGTTCTGGCCGTTGGCATTGGTGCAATTGAGCTGCTGGTTGGAAACCATGGAGCAATTGACCGAAGTCTGCGTCTGGCGGATCAGGGATGTCATGTTGATCGAAACATCACTCGAGCCACGCATCTGGTAAGTGCCTTCAGACAGCTTGGCGCCCGTATCGGTGGCTACCGAAGTGAAGCGCCCATTGGAGAAGGTGGAGATGGCCACGCCCTGCTGATCCATCCACTGGCCGTCGATCGCCGGTCCGGAGCGTACCGCGATCTCGCGCGGGGCTGGAGCGACACAGGCAGAAAGTGCGGCAATGAGCGGAACAACTGCTGCAATCGAGGCAGTCTTGCGAATATTGACCATGCTGGCCTCCTCACTGAACAGATATTTTGGATTGCCCCATTTCGGCACAAAAGCAAGCAAAACTTGTCGGTTATCCGACTATCGCACCAGGATGTTGCGGAATTGCCATGGGTCATTCTCATCCAGATCTTCGGCAAAAAGTCCCGGTCGCCCCTCGAGCGGTGTCCAGTCGGTGTAGTAGCCATTGACCGGACCGAGATAGGGCATTTGAACCTCGAGGCAACGTTCGAAGTCCATCTCATCCGCTTCGACTATACCCTTGTCGGGATTCTCCAGCGCCCAGACCATTCCGGCCAGGACGGCAGATGAGACCTGCAGGCCCGTCGCATTCTGGTAGGGCGCGAGTTCGCGCGCCTCTTCCAGTGTCAGCTGCGAGCCATACCAGTAGGCATTGCGGTCATGGCCATAAAGAAGAACACCGAGTTCGTCTGCGCCATCCACCAGCTCGTCTTCATCCAGAACATGCTGTTCAGGCTGTGCCTTGCCTCCTGCGCCGAACATTTCATGTAGCGAAAGCACCGCATCATTGCAGGGGTGATAGGCGTAGTGGCAGGTCGGACGGTAGACGGGTTTGCCGTCCTTGCCATGGACGGTGAAGTAGTCGGATATGGAGATCGCCTCGTTGTGGGTGACGAGGTAGCCATATTGAGGCCCGGGTGTCGGGCACCAGCTGCGCACGCGGGTGTTGGCTCCCGGTTGCTCAAGGAAGATTCCCGCCTTCGACCCTTCCTCGTGCGAACGTGCATTATCGGGCATCCAGTTTTCGTGGGTGCCCCAGCCCAGTTCTGCCGGTTGCAGACCTTCGGCAACAAATCCTTCCACCGACCATGTGTTCCAGAACACGTCCATGGGCTTTGGTTTCTTGGCCCGCTGGGTGTCGCGTTCCGCGATGTGTATGCCCTTGACGCCGAGGTTGCGCATGAATTGCGCCCAGGCCTCGCGATCATCTGCAGCCGGCGTTTCGACGTCGAGCTTCATGTCGGCTGCAAGATTGATCAGCGCCTGTTTGACGAACCATGAAACCATCCCCGGATTGGCGCCGCATGTAGAAACTGCGGTGGTGCCGCCCGGCGCGTTGCGCTTCTCGCGCAACAACGTTTCGCGCAGCGCATAGTTCGTGCGCGATGCGTTGTCAGCGGAAGGGTCGAAATAGAAGCCCGCCCAGGGTTCGATCACCGTGTCGATGTAAAGGACACCCAGCCTGCGGCAGAGTTTCATCAGTTCGACCGAGGACGTATCCACGGAAAGGTTCACGCAAAAACCCTGACCTTCACCTTCACTCAGAAGCGGCGTCAGCAGTTCCTCGTGATTGTCTTGGGTCACTGCAGCTTTCAGAAAACGGATCCCGCATTCATCGGCAAATTTCCGGTTCGTTTCGGCAGGGTCGACAATTACCATCCGCGAGCGGTCGAAACGGAAATGGCGCTCAAGCAGCGGCAGGGTCCCACGGCCGATGGAACCGAATCCGATCATGACGATCGGCCCTGTGATCTCGCCGTATACCGGCCACTCCTGCTTTGCCATGTAACGTGCTCCTTCAGCCTAGCCGGTCAACCGCATCACGCCATACACGGTTCCTTCAGACATTAAAGCGGAATCCGTTTGATCAGCAGAACGGGTCAGGCAATGTGCCGGGGCATCATCCGGTGCACCGAGATCAAGATGTTGGTGGCTGAGGTGCCGGAATGGTTCACTCAACCAGAGATTCCAGCCCTTCAGCGGCGCGGGTGGGGGTGAATTCCGTCACTTCATATTTCGCCACACCATAGGCGGAGAAGGGGTCTTCGGCGATGCAGGCTTCGATCGAGGCTCGATCGCCCCGCGCAAGGATGACGCCACCGGTGCGGGGAACCTTGCGACCGGACGCGATGAAGACGCCCTTGTCATAGTAGCGGTTCACCCACTCCATATGCGCCTGCATGTGTGGTTCCACTTCCTCCAGTGGAACTTCATAGGTAAGTGAAATGATGAACATGCATACCCCTTCCGTGAAAGCGTGTGGTCAGCCCAGTGATGCGAAGCGGGCCTTCAGCAGTGCTTCTTCATATTCGCTTTCGGCTACTGAATCGAAGACGATTCCACCGCCTGCGTTCAACGCCGCTTCCCCTTGGTCGAAGAGCGTCAATGTGCGGATGGCCACGTTGAATTGTGAAGAGCCATCCGGTGCGGCCCAGCCGATGGCGCCGCAGTAGGCGCCGCGAGGGCCGCTTTCCAGCTTGCGCAGGATTTTCATCGCGCTGATCTTTGGCGCTCCGGTGACCGAGCCACATGGGAAAAGTGCCTGCATGATATGCATCAGGCCGATGCCGGGCATAAGCCTGGCGCGTACCGTGCTGACCATCTGATGCACGGTCGGATAGGATTCAATGCGGAAAATGTCGGGAACGTCGAGCGTTTCAGGCAGCGTGACCCGCGAGATGTCGTTGCGCAGAAGGTCTACGATCATGCGGTTTTCGGCCTGACTTTTCACGTCGTTGCGCAGAAACTCGGCATTGGCCTCGTCCTCCGCTTCCGTTTGACCGCGTGGCATCGTGCCCTTCATGGGATGGGTCTCGATCCAACCTTCGGTATCGGTCCGGAAGAAAAGTTCCGGCGAGCGGGAGAGGAGGGTGGGCCCGCCCAGATTGACCAACGCGGCGTAGCGCACTGGCTGGCGGGCGCGCATGCTGGCGAAGAGCGAAAGGGCCGTGCCAGACCACGATAGCTCGAACGGGAAGGTCAGGTTTGCCTGGTAGCAATCGCCGCGCGCGATGTGGTTGTGCAGGATGTCGAAGCACGCTCGGTATTGTTCCATCTGCCAGAGCGGTACGGGCTGGCTCAGTTCAGCCTGTCCTGTCAGTGCAGGCGGTGGCGATGTTGGCTCGCCAAAGGCTGCCAGATGCAGGAGGGGAAGGCGGCGGTCGGTCGGCATGGATGCCTGAAGCGCTGGGTCCAGCGCATAGCCTGCCTCATAGGAGAGATAGCCGGCGATCCAGTATCCCCGCTCACGCAAGGTTTGCGCATGTTGAAGCATGGGCAGGACATCGTCCGCCTCATGCGCGATGAGATGCTCACGTGGGTCGGTGAAGGCGAGAACCTCGCCCTCAAGATCGTTTTCGAACAGGATGAAGGCCTGTCCGTCTAGCGAATGCGGGCTTTCGGGCCGCGCTGCCTCAGGCATCGCGGTCCAGCGCTTCAAGCTCGTCGATCAGGCCTTCGATCACCGAGAGACCTTTCGACCAAAAGGCGGGATCGGTGGCATCAAGCCCGAAGGGTGCCAGCAATTCGCTGTGGTGCTTGGTGCCGCCAGCCTTCAGCATCTCGAAATATTTCTGCTGGAAGCCGCTTTCAGCCTGCTGATAGACCGCGAACAGCGAGTTTACGAGGCAGTCGCCAAACGCATAGGCATAGACATAGAAGGGCGAGTGGATGAAGTGCGGGATGTAGGCCCAGAAAGTCTCATAGCCCTCACGCAGCTTCACGGACGGCCCGAGGCTTTCCTTCTGGATCCCGACCCAAATTTCGCCAAGGCGTTCGGCCGTGATCTCACCTTCACGGCGTTCCACATGCACCTTGCGCTCGAATTCGTAGAAGGCGATCTGGCGCACGACCGTGTTGATCATGTCCTCGACCTTCTGGGCAAGCATCGCCTTGCGTTCGCGCTTGTCCCGGGTGCGGTCGAGCAGCGAGCGGAAGGTGAGCATTTCGCCGAAGACAGAGGCGGTCTCGGCCAGCGTGAGCGGCGTTGAAGCCATCAGCGCACCCTGTTCGGCGGCCAGAACCTGGTGCACGCCGTGGCCCAGTTCGTGGGCCAGGGTCATGACGTCGCGCGGTTTGCCGAGATAGTTCAGCATCACGTATGGATGTGCCGAAGGCACGGTCGGATGCGCAAAAGCGCCGGGTGACTTGCCCGGACGAACAGGCGCGTCAATCCAGTTCTTCTCGAAGAAGCGGCCGGCGATTTCAGCCATTTCCGGGGCAAAGGAACTGTAGGCGGAAAGAACGGTTTCGCGTGCATCTTCCCAACCGATCACCGCCTGCGGCGTCTCGGGAAGTGGTGCGTTTCGGTCCCAGTGATCAAGCGCATCCATGCCAAGCCACTTCGCCTTCATGGCGTAATAGCGATGGGAGATGCGCGGATAGGCGTCACGCACGGAAGAAGCCAGCGCATCAACGACTTCACGCTCGACCCTGTTGGCGAGGTGGCGGGAGTCGGCGACATCCTCGAATTTGCGCCAGCGGTCGCTGATCTCCTTGTCCTTGGCCAATGTGTTCGTGACCAGGGTGAAGATGCGCATATTCCCTTTCAGGGTTGCGGAAAGTGCCTCTGCGGCGGCCTTGCGCCTTGCGCCGTCCGCGTGCTGCAAAAGGTTCAGCGTCGGCTCAAGCGTAAGCTCCTCGCCATCGACCTCGAAGCGCAGGCTGGTCATCGTCTCGTCGAACAGGCGGTTCCATGCGGACCGTCCGGTGACATGGCTTTCGTGCAGAAGCTGCTCCAGCTTGTCGTCGAGCTGGTGCGGGCGCTCCTTGCGCAGGTCCATCACCCAGGGGCGGTAATGGCCGAAAGAGGGATCTGCTTCCAGGGCCTCTTCCAGAAGCGCATCCTCGATCTTGTTCATTTCCAGCGGCAGGAAAAGCAGGTGGGTGCTGGCGTCGGTCAGCTTCTGCTGCACATCACCATAGAATTTCGCGCGTGCGGGGTTCGAGGTGTCGTCGGCATAAAGCAGCCCGGCATAGGAACCGATACGGCCATAGATCTCGTCCAGCGCCTCATATTCCCGAAGTGCCTGTCCCAACTTGCCGTCGGCACCCTTGGCGGCTTCTTCGGCGAGACGGCCTTTCCAGCGTTTTTCGAAGGCCCTGGAATCGGAAGCGGCCTTTTCCAGGTCGTGCTTCAGTTCGGCGCTGTCCATGCCCGGGTAGAGATCGTTCAGGTTCCACAGCGGCAAATCGCCTAGCGCTTCTGCGCCCTTGGGGCCCTGTGAACCGGCATCGACGGCGTTTGCCGCTGGATAGGCGGAGATTCGTGCCATAGATAGCTCCCTGAAGCTCATAGCCGGCTGGATAAGGTTTCATTCACCGGGTTTGTTGAAAGCCTGTTTAGAGGGCTGTGGCATAGACTTCCACCCTGCGTTTGAATTCACGCACGATTTCGGGGAGGGCTGTTGCTTTAATGTCGGACCGAGTGCTGATAGTCGATGACGATCCTGCACAGCGTCGCCTGCTTGAGGCGGCCGTGCAGCGCATGGGCTTTTCGGCACTTGCCGCGGCAGGTGGCAAACAGGCGCTCGCCATCGCATCACAAGTCCATCCAGGAAAGCTGAAGGCCGTCATTCTCGACCTCATGATGCCCGGAATGGATGGGCTTGAGGTCATGGGGAAGCTCAGGGCGAGCGGCGTATATGCGCCCGTCATCGTGCAGACGGCAAAGGGCGGGATCGAGACGGTGGTCTCTGCCATGCGCGCCGGTGCATTCGATTTCGTGGTCAAGCCTGTATCGCCAGAACGTCTGGCGCGCGCATTGGGCAATGCACTCAAGGTCGAGAAGCTGGAGGCGTCCAAAAAGGACGTGCAGCCGAAAGGCGCTGCCGGTTTCACGGTGAAGGATATCATCACCGAAAGCCCTGCAATGGAGCGGGTTCTGCGGCTCTGCCGCAAGGCCGCAACATCGAATATCCCCGTGCTGATCGAAGGCGAGTCTGGTGTCGGCAAGGAACTGATTGCGCGTGCGATCAGAGGTGAAAGTAACCGACGGTCAAAACCCTTCGTAACAGTCAATTGCGGCGCCATTCCCCATAATCTGGTCGAGAGCATCCTGTTTGGTCACGAGAAGGGCGCCTTCACCGGGGCGAGCGACAAGCACCGCGGCAAGTTTCTGGAAGCTCATGAAGGCACGCTTTTTCTCGACGAGATCGGCGAGCTTCCGCCAGAAGTGCAGGTCAAGCTCCTGCGCGCGGTGCAGGAGGGCGAAGTCGACCCCGTCGGCGCCAACAGTCCGCAGCGGGTGGACATACGTCTGATCTCCGCCACCAACCGCGACCTGCTCGCCCAGGTTCGCGACGGGCAGTTTCGTGAAGACCTGTATTATCGGCTGAATGTTTTTCCCATCATGGTGCCGCCACTGCGTGAGCGGAAGGAGGACATCTCCGTTCTGGTCCAGCACTTCATTTCACGTTTCAGCGATGCGGTGACGGGGCCAGGCGTCAAGGGCATTTCCCAGCGTGCACTTTCCGTGCTTGCCGCCTATGACTGGCCGGGCAATATCCGCCAACTCGAAAACGCGGTCTTCCGCGCAATGGTGTTGTGCGAAGGACATGTGCTGACGGCAGAGGACTTTCCTCAGATCCTGGCGCAGGTGGAAGGGATCGAGGAACTTGTCGCCGATGAGGAGGTGCAGCGAACCAACCGTGCGCTGCAAACCGGCACGAGCAGCGTGGTTCCCATCGATGGAGATGAACCCGCCGCGGCCACGCAGCCGCTTCATCCAGGCTTGATCCGTGCCATCGGCAATGACGGGAATGTCCGGCCGCTGGAAGAGGTGGAGGCGGAAATGATCCGCTTTGCCATTGCCCATTACGGGGGGCAGATGAGTGAAGTTGCCCGCCGACTGGGTATTGGCCGCTCGACATTGTACCGCAAGCTCAAGGAACTGGGCATCGATGGTGGGCGGGGCTGACTGCCAATCGTTCCAACTGCAGGATGTCCGTGCCGCATTTCGCCACAACTTTGGCGTATTTAGCATTCATTTACCCTGACATTAGCACCTGCTGTGCCTGCCTAGTTGTTGCCATCGTCATATTGCATTTGTTACCCAATAAGGGTCGATTAACCATTATCGTCGAGACTTTGGTGGACCAGGGACACCAGTGTCTTCCAGGGGACAACTCAAGCCGACAGGCCATGTCTTGATTAGCATCGACGTACGACATCGTGAGGGGCGCGTTCAGGCATCCCGTTTCACCCGGTTCCTCGCTGGCTTCATGCTGGCGCTGGCTTCGGTGGTCGCTTTCGCCCCCGCGGTGCAAGCAGAAACGCGGACGCTGAAGCTCTATTTCATCCATACCAAGGAACGCGCGGAGATCACCTACAAGCGCAACGGTCGCTACCTTTCCAGCGGCCTGAAGGAGATCAACCGCTTCCTGCGCGACTGGCGGCAGAACGAGCCGACCAATATGGACCCCCAGCTTCTCGACCTTGTCTGGGAAGTCTACCGTGCTTCCGGTGCCCGCGACTACATCCATGTCGTCTCGGCCTATCGCTCCCCCAAGACCAATGCGATGCTGCGCAAACGCTCTTCCGGCGTTGCCAAGAAGAGCCAGCACATGCTCGGCAAGGCGATGGATTTCTACATTCCCGGCGTGAAGCTTTCCACGCTGCGCAATCTTGGCCTGAAATACTCTGTTGGTGGCGTCGGCTACTATCCGCGCTCGGGCTCGCCATTCGTGCATCTTGATGTCGGCAGCGTTCGTCACTGGCCGCGCATGAGCCGCAAGGAACTCGCTTCCGTCTTCCCCGACGGCAAGACCGTGCACGTGCCCAGCGACGGCAAGCCCCTGCCCGGATACAAGCAGGCTCTCGCGGATGTCGAGCGCCGCAAGCGCTCCGGTGGCTCCATCCAGATCGCCAAGGACGACGGACGGCGCGGAAAAGGGCTTCTCGCAGCCCTGTTCGGCGGTGGTGCGGATGAGGAAGAGGACAATGCGGAAACCAGTGCGCCTACGGCTGTAGCGCGTGCCACGCCGCAGCGTGCGGTGCCGCAACAGGCTGCACCCAAGCCCGATCCGACACCTGCGACCATCCTGGCTGCCTTGCCGGCGCGTTCGCTTCCCGTTCCGCAGGCTGCCCCGCGTGCGAATATTTCCGCGGGTACCCAGCTTGCGCTCGAGCAGGCTGTACCGGCTGCGCCCGAGGCTGCACCCGTTGCGGAAACTCAGGTTGCTGCCGCACAGCCTGACGTTCCCGACAATATTCCGTTCCAGACCAAGCCGGTCGAGGAAGGACCGTCTGTCGACGCCGAGACCATCCTGACTGCTGCCAATATCCCGGTCCCGACGCGTCGCCCGGACTACCAGGCGGCAGAGAGCGCGATCCAGCTTGCCTCCGCGGAAGAGCAGGAGGGTGCCCTCCCGGCCACGGCTTTTGCCACCCCCACCCGTCGCCCGGCCGCGCCTGAGGCAATCAATGAACTGCTGGCCCAGACGCCGAAGCAGGATGCACAGCTTGTTGCTGCGGCTGCGCCCCAGCCTGCGCCTGCACCCGCCGATATCGATGCGGCTCCGCAGTTGGCGGCGCAGAAGGCTCAGGAGAAGGCAGAGGCAACTCTTGTCGCAGCAAGCAATGCCGGTGTGGATGATGAGGTCAAGCCTGCTGCGCTGGCCGCCGTTGAAGCGGATGGTGCTGCCAAGGCTTCCGGCAATGTCGTCGCGTCTCCGCGTCTTGCCATGCTCAACAGCGGTGGCAGCACTGCAGCGCAGCGCGCGCTGGCTTCCAGCGCACGCACGACAGCCAAGTCCGCCAAGCCACGTCCAAGCGACGTTCGCCCGCAGCCAAAGGCTATTCCGAAACCTGTTCAGGTGGTCAGTGCGCGCCACGTTCTGAGCCGGGAATCGGTCGCGCGCAAGGTTGAACCAACGCAGGTGCCAGCCTTCAATCCGCAGATCGCGAAAGCGCCGAGCGCCGTCTACACGACAGGCTTCCAGAAGGCGCTGGACAGCGAGAATCCCAACCGCCTGACCGGCAAGGCGATCACCTTCCTGTCAGTGGCGAAGTTCGCCACGAACTGAACCACCTCCAGGAGGCACAAACAAAAAAACGCCCGGTCAATGACCGGGCGTTTGTTTTTGCTGACTTGCGGTTCGTTCAGGCGCCGGCGCCAAGCCTGGCAGCTTCTGCTGCCAATGCCTCGATGGCGTTCCAGTCGCCAGCAGCAATGAGATCATCGGGAGCAACCCAGCTGCCGCCGATGCACACCACATTGGGAAGCGACAGATAGTCGTTCGCATTCTTCGGGGAGATGCCACCCGTGGGGCAGAAACGCATGTCCGCGATGGGGGATGAGAGCGACTTCAGGTAGCTTGCACCGCCAGCCTGTTCTGCGGGGAAGAATTTCAGCACACGATAGCCTTCATCGCGCATGGCCATGACCTCGCTGGCCGTCACCGCGCCGGGAAGCAGGGGAATGCTTGACTGGCTTGCCGCATCCAGAAGTTCCTGAGTGGTGCCAGGCGAAACGATAAATTTGGATCCGGCGGATACCGCACGGTTGAAATCCTTGCCGTTGAGGATCGTACCCGCGCCGACAATGGCTTCCGGAACTTCGTCGGCAACAAGGCGGATTGCGTCGAGTGCATCGGCGGTGCGCAGCGTAATCTCGATTGCAGGCAGGCCACCCTTTGCAAGTGCGCGTGCCAGAGGCACGGCATCGGCCAGACGCTCGACCTTGAGAACAGGGATTACCGGCTGACCCGTCAGGATCTCCAGCAGAGTTTCGGTTTTCTTGTTCAATACCGCCTCCTGCGCGCAGAATTCGTGAAAGGCTATAAGCTGAAACCCCGCCTCATTACAATTGCCGGTGGACTATTGTGCACGCAAAGCATGCCTGTGCCGCGTCACCCGCTGAAAAAGCCGTCGTGTGTTTCGTAGAAACGCGCCGAGCGGATGAAGCGTTTTCGACGGTGTCTCCTGCCGAGGAGAGAGCGCATCGCGAGTGGCGCTGTCGAATCGGCCACTCATCGGCAATCCCGTTGCTCTCTGAAAGGATAGCACCGCGTGGCGCGTGGCCGGTCCGAAAATTCCATCGAGCCGGAGCTTGGCGCCGTTTTGGTTCAGCGCATTCTGGAAATTCAGGATTTCCTTCACGGACAGGCCCTCCCGATCATCTGGCTCATTCTGAACCCTGCGATTGCGGCGATAGGCGAACGCCAGTTTCAGGTGGTAGCCGTTGCGTGCAAAGGATCTTCCGTTGTAGCCACGCGCGAAGCGCTGCCAGTCGCGGGCCATGAGAGGCTGAAGCAGGCGGTTCTTTTCCAGGAAGAGCAGCATCAGACGCAACTGGCCGGCAAGGCCGCTGCGCGCCTCTTCGACAAAGGCGTCCACGCTGGAAAACCCGAGCAGCTTCCAATGCGCACCCATGATTTGCCCCACGCCCCAGGAGGTAGACTCACAGGCCGCTGCGGCGTCGATCTCACATGCCCGTTTCAAAAGCCGCCAACGAGCCTTCTGGGACGGCGGGTTGCGTACTCCACCAGCTTTCGGACTTGCCAAGCCCGCTGCCACGGCCCGTGCCCGATTGCCCGGGGACAGCCGCCGGTGGAAGTAGTGTCCCTCAAAGCGGATCATCGGCTCGTTTCGACCATCGATCCGCGCTTGCACGCGTCCTCCGCTTTCCACCTCGATCAATGCCAGCAACAGGGCGGGTTCGATGCCATATTCGTCTGCGGCTGCCGTGATTGTGTGCCGGGTATCGTGTTCGAACATTGTTTTGCTCCCGTTTGCGATGCGCATATTCTTGCTGAAACAGCGAGAGCGGGGATAAAACGCATTTCACGAGGAGGCGGTTTGTTTCCGCCAACCCTTGTCTTTGCCACGATTGCTGCCTACGAGCCTTGCCATGACTGCTGCATCATCATCCCCACGCTATACGGTTCTGGCGCTGTATCGTTTCGCGCATCTCGAAAACCACGAGGCGCTGCGCGAGCCGCTGCTGGCGCTTTGCCAGCGCGAAGGCATCCGGGGCACCCTGCTTCTTGCTCGTGAAGGCATCAACGGTACGGTGGCAGGAAGCGCCGAAGCGATCGAGGCGCTTGTTGCTCATCTGGCAGCGATCCCGGGACTGGGGCAGCCGGATTACAAATACAGCCATGCGAGCGAAATGCCTTTCCGCCGCATGAAGGTGCGGTTGAAGAAAGAGATCGTAACCATGGGGGTCGAAGGTATCGACCCGCGCGTCCATGCCGGAACCTATGTGGAGCCGAAAGACTGGAACGCGCTTATTTCCGATCCGGATACGGTCATCATCGACACACGCAATCGCTACGAGACTGCCATCGGCACCTTCAAGGATGCGATTGATCCGAAGACGGAGACTTTCCGGTCCTTCCCCGAATGGACGCAGGAGCGGCTGGACGAATTGCGCGGACGCAAGGTGGCGATGTTCTGCACCGGTGGCATCCGCTGCGAGAAGGCGACCGCCTATCTGCGGCAGCAAGGCGTTGAGGACGTCTTCCATCTGAAGGGTGGCATCCTGAAATATCTGGAAGAGGTTCCTCGTGAGGAAAGCCGTTTTGAAGGCGAGTGCTTCGTTTTTGACGAGCGCGTCTCGGTGGGGCATGGTCTTGAGGAAGGGGAGGCCGAACTTTGCCGCGCCTGCCGTCACCCGCTTCTTGCCGAAGACCGCATCTCGGATCTGTTCGAGGAGGGCGTGTCCTGTCCGCACTGCTATCATGACCGCACGGACGCGGACCGGGAGCGTTATCGCCAGCGTCAGCGGCAGATCGAACAGGCGTTGAAAGAGGGCAAGCCGATACCCATTGGTGATCCTCTGGATGTATAGGTGCATGCCTATTGCAATTTATCGTTGTGTCGCTTACCCATCCCCGCGGCACGAAATGCGCGGTGCAACAACGAGGAGAACACGATGATCGATCCCAAGAAGCTTCTGGACGGTCTGTTGGGTACGCAGATGCCGGGCGGCGAGGGTACTGTCGGTGACAAGGCCGGTCGGCTTTCCCAGCTTGCCAAGGACAATCCAATAGCTACGGGCGCGATCGCTGCAGTCCTTCTTGGAACCGGTGCTGGTCGCAAGTTGACCGGCAATGCAATCAAGCTCGGTGGACTGGCCGCTGTTGCTGGCTTGGCGTACAAGGCTTACCAGAATTACCAGAGCGGCAAGGCACCAGACGCCGCCCGTGAGGATGGAGACCTCCTCCCGCCGCCATCCGATACCACCTTTCACCCTGCACAGGCACCGCAGGGCGAGGACGAATTTGCGCTCGATCTGGTGCGTGCCATGATCGCTGCCGCACGTGCCGATGGTCATATCGATGCGGCCGAGCGCGAGCGCATTTCCGGCCGCCTCAAACAGTCCGGGATGGATGCGGAGGCCGAAGCTTGGCTCGTCGAGGAACTGGAGAAGCCGGTCGATCTCGATGCGATTATCGATTCCGCGAAGACAGACGCCCAGAAGATCGAGCTCTACACCGCTTCGCGCCTGGCAATCGAGCCCAACAGCCGGGCTGAGCGCGGTTATCTGGACATGCTTGCCGGTCGCCTTCGCCTTCCCGATCCGCTTGTCGATCACATCGAGGCAACGGTCGCCGAGGCTTCTGCCTGAGGGCGAAACCGCCCGCGGTGGAGAAATGCATCTTGCGCGGGCGGTTCGACGGTCTACTCTGCAATCAGACCTTGATGCGACGTCTAATACTTTGGTCTTACTTGTGACCGGATGAAGCGCGCCGCTACAGAGGTTGGACTGGCGCAGCCTCTTGTGTCTGCGTTCCCGTGCATCTGCGCGGCAAAAACAAATGTGGAGGAGCTCATCATGAAATATCTTATCGGTTCGGTGTCCGCCCTGGCGCTCAGCCTTCTCGCATCGAGCGCATATGCTCAGTGCGATGATGGCGAGATGGTCATCAAGTTCTCACACGTCGTGGCAGCCAGCGGTCATCCTAAAGGTGATGCGGCAACGATGCTTGCAGACCGCATCAACGATGAGATGAACGGTACCGCCTGCATGGAGGTCTATCCGAACTCCACGCTTTATGACGACGACAAGGTGATGGAAGCGCTGCTGCTCGGTGACGTGCAGCTTGCAGCACCTTCGCTGTCGAAGTTCGAGGCCTACACGAAGAAGTACCGCCTTTTCGATCTTCCGTTCCTGTTCTCAAGCCTGGATGCGGTCAACAGCTTCATCAATTCAGAAGATGGCAAGGGCATGCTCACCATCATGGAAGATGAGGGCTATACCGGTATGGGCTACTGGATGTCCGGCCTGAAGCAGTTCTCAGCCAACAAGCCGCTTGAGGTGCCTTCGGATGCGTCGGGTCTAAAGTTCCGCGTGCAGACGTCCGATGTGGCCGTAGCCATGATCGAGGCGATGGACGCTTCCGCGCAGAAGCTCGCCTTCTCGGAAGTCTACAGCGCTCTTCAGACGGGTGTCGTGGATGGCCAGGAGAACTCCTGGTGCAATATCTACACGCAGAAGTTCTTCGAGGTGCAGGACGGTATCACCAACACCAACCACCAGCTTCTGTCCTATCTTCTTGTGACTTCGACCGAATGGCTGGAAGGCCTTGATGAAGAGGTTCGCAATCAGTTCGTTTCCATCGTCGAGGACGTGACGAAGCAGGCCAATGACGATGTTGCGCAGAAGGAAGAAACCTGCCGCCAGAACATCGTTGATGCCAATGGCGAAATCCGTGAGCTTACCGAAGAGCAGCGCTCGCAGTGGCTTGAGACCATGAAGCCAGTCTGGGAGCAGTTCGAGGACGACATTGGCGCAGACCTGATCAAGGCTGCCGAAGGCAGCAACTCCTGATCGTGAGCTGACAGCACTGGCGCATCCCGCTTGCGGGTGCGCCAGTATCTTCCGCGCCGAACAAAAACATGTATATCCGGCGCGGAAAACTGACCCATCGGGGAGGGGTTTATGGCCTTGCTCTGGCCTTCACTGGCATTGATCGTGCTGGTCGCGCTGCTGTTCTTCGCAGAACGACGTTTTCCTGTCGCAGTCTCGCGCATGGAAGAGAATTTCATCGCAAGTCTGCTTGCCATCATCACGCTTGTCTCCTTCGTGCAGGTGATTGCGCGCTATGGCTTCAACAGCGGTTGGGGCGGGGCGCTAGAGTTCACGCGCATTGTCTTTGCCTGGATGATCCTGTTTGGCATGAGCTATGGCGTGAAGAACGGCGTTCATCTGGGTGTGGACGCCTTCGTGAAGCTGCTGCCGAGCCGACTGTTTCGCATTGCGGCCCTCTTCGGAGCCTTCGCAACCTTCGCCTATGCCTTCCTGCTCCTCTATGCGGGTTGGCTTGCATGGGTGGGTGTGGACATCTCCTCCAACTGGCGTCAATCCGGTGCGATTGGCTACTGGACCTTCATGTTCGACCGGGGGACCGGTCTGGACGATCTGCGCTATCCCGTCTGGATGCAGGACACGTTCGGTCTTCAGGAGCGCGTGCAGCGCTGGGTGGCCTATCTCATGCTGCCCATTGGTCTGGCACTTCTGGCTTTCCGCTCGGCCCAGGGCTTCATGCAGATATGGCGCGGAGAGCGCGAGCTTCTGATCGCCGGTCACGAGGCGGAAGATCTCGTAGCTGAAAACCGCGATGCGCTGAAGGAATAGACCATGATCTCGGCCATTCTCTTCCTTCTCGTCCTGACCTTCCTCTTTCTCGGCGTGCCGGTCGCGGTGTCTCTCGGCCTTTCCTCGCTGATCATCATCATCTTTTTCTCCAGCGACTCGGTCTCGTCCGTGGCGCTGCAACTCTTCAAGGCGTCGCAGAACTACACGCTGCTGGCGATCCCGTTCTTCGTGCTGGCTTCGGCCTTCATGTCGACAGGCGGCGTGGCGCGGCGCATCATTCGCTTTGCGATTGCCTCGGTCGGCCACTTCAAGGGCGGGCTGGCCATGGCTTCCGTGCTTGCCTGCATGATGTTCGCCGCACTTTCGGGTTCATCGCCTGCAACGGTCGTTGCCATCGGCACCATCGCCATCGCGGGCATGCGGCAGGTGGGTTATACACGCGACTTCTCCGCAGGCATCATCGCCAATGCGGGAACGCTCGGCATTCTCATCCCGCCATCCATCGTCATGGTTGTCTATGCGGCTGCGACGGACGTTTCCGTTGGCCGCATGTTCCTGGCAGGTGTCGTGCCGGGCATCGTCGCCGGTCTTATGCTCATGATCGCCATTTATGTGATGGCCCGGGTGAAGAACCTGCCTGCGGAAGAGTGGAAAGGCTTCGGCGAGATCGTGGCTGGCGGCAAGGAAGCCGGGTGGGGCCTGTTCCTCATCATCATCATTCTGGGTGGCATCTATGGCGGCGTCTTCACGCCGACCGAAGCCGCAGCCGTGGCGGCAGTCTATGCTTTCGCGGTCGCCCTTTTCGTCTATCGCGACATGGGACCGATGAAAGGGCAGCCCTGGATTGCCGAAGATGCAAGTCCCAGCGCGCGCATCGGCTTTTCGGGCACGGTCTACGCCGTCGCCTTCTTCTTCGTCTTCATGATCCTGTCCTTTTTCGCCACAGCGGATATGGACGGCGTGACGCTGCAGGGGCGCACGGTGTTGGGGCTCGTGCTCTCGCTTGGCGTGATGTTCGCCTACATCATCTGGCGCGGGCGTCCGCATGGAGACGTGTCGATCCTGGGCGCGCTGCGCGACAGCCTGCCCGTTTGGGGCCGCAATCTAGGCCTTACCGCGCGAAACTTCTTCCCTGCATTCTTTGCGGAAGACACGCGCAAGGTGATGGTGGAAGCGTCGCGCACGACGATCATGCTGATGTTCATCATCGTCAATGCACTGCTTTTCGCCCATGTGCTGACCTCGGAGCGCATTCCGCAAACGATCACGGATGCGATGATCGGTGCCGGCTTTACCTGGTTCACCTTCCTTATCGCAGTCAATCTTCTGCTGCTTCTGGGTGGGCAGTTCATGGAGCCGTCTGGCCTGCTGCTGATCGTTGCGCCTGTCGTCTTCCCCATCGCGATGGAGCTTGGCGTCGACCCGGTTCATCTGGGCATCATCATGGTGGTGAACATGGAGATCGGCATGATCACGCCGCCGATAGGACTCAACCTGTTCGTCACATCCGGCATCACGGGCATGAGCCTGTTGCAGGTGGTGAAGGCGGCGCTTCCCTTTGTGGCCGTGCTCTTCGCCTTCCTGATCCTGGTCACCTATGTGCCGATGCTCTCGACATGGTTGCCATACAGCCTGATGGGGCCGGAAATCGTGACACGATAAGAATTTTCGGGGAGATTTTAATGGTTCGCTAACTTGTTCTTAACGATTGCGAATCATAATCGGGGAACAGTCGGATCGGCTTTCCTCCTCCCAAGCACGGTTCGAATGGGCGGCCGCTTTCTTAAAGCGCCGCCCTTTTTTCGAGACCCTCATTTCCCGCCCGAATTTCGCCCAGATCTCAGTGGAGCGATCGCGACGAGAGTGGCGGAACCTTCTTCTTGAAAAGTGGTTTCACCGCCTCCGGGCGATCGCCCGGCACTTCAGGATCGCGGGTCCCATGCTGGAAATATTGTCGGGTTACGAAGCCTATGTCGCGCTGGCGCTGCTGGGGCTGATCTTTGCGTTCTTCATCTCGGAACTCTATCCGCCGGAAGTCACTGCAGCGGGCGGTGCGGCGGGCTTCGTTCTTCTGGGTTTTGTCCAGCCCGGCGAGGCGATGGGTGTCTTTTCCAATCCCGCACCGCTGACCATTGCAGCAATGTTCATCCTTTCCGGCGCCCTTATCCGTACGGGCGTGCTGGAGGCTTTGGCCGATGCGGTGATCAGCCGGGCCGAAAGCCGGCCTGCAATGGCCGTAATCGTGTTTGTGGTGGTGACGGTGCTTGCCTCCGCCTTCATGAACAACACGCCGGTCGTGCTCATTCTCATTCCCATCGTCATCAAGCTGGCAGCAGCGCTCGAGATCGCGCCAACGCGCTTTCTGATCCCGCTCTCCTACGCGTCGATACTGGGCGGCACCTGCACCCTGGTCGGTACCTCGACCAATCTCTTGGTGGATGGTGTTGCGCGGGAAGCCGGGCTCGAAGCCTTTTCCGTGTTCGAGATCACCCCGGTGGGCATCGTGGTTGCGGTGGTGGGCCTCGGGATGCTGGCGCTACTTGGGCGGCCACTCCTGCCCGATCGCGGTGTGGCCGGTCGTGGCACAGGCGAAGAAGAGATCCAGTTCCTCTCGGAAGTAACCGTCCGCAACGAAGGCGACTTCACCAGTGCCCCAATCGGGGAGATCGCCGAGTTGAAACGGCCCGGTCTGCGCCTCATTGGACTGCGCAGCGGGGGTACCACCCATCGCGGCGAACTCACCGAGCGCACGCTCAAGAAGGGCGATACGCTTATCGTGATGGCCACCACTTCCGAGCTACTTACCCTCAACGATGAAGCGGATCTGCGGGTCGGTCTGCGGCGCGGTGCCGATCAGGGGGCGGATTCGGTCGTGGTCGAGGCCATCGTCGCGCCGCGCAAGGCCAGCAGCGGGCAGCGGATCGCCGATCTCATTCTCGGCCGCCGCTTCGGTGTACGCGTTCTCGGCGCGCACCGCCACAGGCACATTCCAGGCCCCGATCTTGAAAATGTACGTCTTCGTCCTGCCGACAAGCTTCTCCTCGAGGGGCCTCCGAGCGGATTTGATGCGTTGGCAGAAGAAGCCGATCTCGTTTCGGTCTCGCGTCCGGCAGGCCGGGCATTTCGGCGACGCAAGGCACCGATTGCCATACTGGGCCTTGCCGGTGTGGTCATACTTGCGGCCTGGGGACTGGCCGATATCGGCATACTCGCCATGATCGCTGTGGCAGCAATTCTGCTTCTGCGCTGCATTGATGCGGATGAGGCGTGGGATTCGATCGAAGGATCGATCCTCGTCCTGATCTTTGCGATGCTGATCGTCGGCAAGGGGCTGGAAAATGCCGGGAGCGTCAAACTGATCGTTGGCGCGGTTGCACCGGTTCTGGAAACAATGTCGCCAATGGTGGCGCTTGTGGCAGTCTACTTCCTTGCCTCGTTCCTGACCGAGCTTGTCACCAACAATGCCATTGCAGTTCTGCTGACACCCATCGTCATTGGCCTTGCGCAACAGATGGGACTGGATCCGCGCGCTTTTGTCGTGGCCGTGATGTTCGGTGCCAGCGCCAGCTTTGCCACCCCCATAGGTTACCAGACCAACACTCTGGTCTATGGCGCGGGCGACTATCGCTTCACCGACTTCCTGAAAATCGGAATCCCGATGAACGTGTTCGTTGGCATCGCCAGCGTGTTGGCCATTGCCTGGTTCTTTCCGATGGATTGAGGTCAGCTAGGCTTTGGCGGCCTTTAGCCGCGTGTTGAAGTCAGCTGCGTCTGCGATCAGTTTCCGGAATGCCTCCGGATCCACCGCCGCACCTTCCTTCAGGTCGATTGCGCGGCGGGTGCCTGCGGTCAGGCTTGCATTGAACAGCCCCTGCGGATCGGGCAGGGACGCTCCGTAGGCGAAGGTGAGCTTGACCTTGTCCTTGTAGCTCTCGCCCGTGCAGATGATGCCTTCATGCTCCCACACTGCCACGCCTGACGGGTTGGATGGTTTGCGCCACTTGATCGCTTCGGTGATGCGCGGGTCGGTGAGGATCAGCTGGCGCACATGCGCCAGCATTGCTCCGCGCCAGCCGCCGAGTGCCTCGAATTTGCGCGTGATCTCCGCTTCCACTTCGCTCGCGCTCATTTTGCCCTCCCATGGGGTGCTGGCGACCGGTGCGAAGGGAATCACAGGCGGTTGTGGCATTCAAGATGCTCAACCTTTTGCGAGAAACTCTCCCATGCGCTCGATGGCGCGGCGGATATTCTCTTCGGAATTGGCGTAGGAGAGGCGGATATAGCCCTCCCCGCACACGCCGAAATCCGGGCCGCCGATCAGGGCAACGCCAGCCTCTTCCAGAAGCGCTGATGCCAGCTTCTTGGCCTTCCAGCCGGTCTGGCTGATATTGGGGAAGGCATAGAAGGCTCCCTTGGGGGTGCGGCAGGTGATGTTGGGCAGGCTGTTCAGCCCTTCAACCACGACCTTGCGACGCCTGTCGAAGGCCTGCATCATTTTCTCCACATCGTCCTGCGGCCCGTCGATTGCGGCAATGCCTGCATATTGGGCAGGTGCGTTGACGCAGGACCAGCAATTGACTGCAAGCTTCCGCACATTCTCATAGAGGCGGTCAGGCCAGATCGACCACCCCAGACGCCAGCCTGTCATGGCCCAGGTCTTGGACCAGCCATTGAGTACGATCAGGCGGTCGCGGATTTCGGGGAAGGTCAGGAGCGAGGTGGATTCCTCGCCATCATAGGTCATCACGTCATAGATCTCGTCCGACATGATCGCGACCTGGGGATGCGCCTCAAGCCCCTTCACCAGCTTTTCGATCTCTTCGCGCGGCGTCACACCACCGGTCGGGTTGGCCGGCGAGTTCAGGATGAGCAGGCGTGTACTGGGCGTGATGAGCGACAATGTTTCGTCCGCCGAGAAGGCAAAACCGTTTTCTTCGCGGATCGGTACCGGTACGGGTTTTGCGCCGGTAAACTCGATCATGGACCGGTAGATGGGGAAACCGGGATCAGGGTAGAGAATTTCTGCACCTGGTTCGCCGAACATGGTGATTGCGGCGAACATTGTCGGCTTGCCGCCGGGCAGGATCATGACGTTGTCAGGCGAGACCTCCACACCGGTAGTCGCAAGCGTACGCCGCACGACGGCCTCACGGGCTGGCAGGATACCGGTGGCCGGCGTGTAGCCGTGGTGGCCGTCGCGCAAAGCCTTGATGGCAGCTTCCACGATATGTTCAGGGGTCTGAAAGTCTGGCTGACCGATGCCAAGATTGATGATGTCGCGGCCCTGCTGCGCCAGTTCCGTCGCCCGTGCCAGAACCGCAAATGCGTTTTCCTCGCCGATACGGTTAAAGGCTTCTACGGTCTGGAGCATGTCGAAAGTCCCCCTGGTGCTGTTGTCCTCGCGGCGCTTTTGTGATCGTTGCGAATGCTTTCGTCAATCGCGGGACCTTGTGATGAGTGACCTGGATCAATGGAAAACGCGACCGCTTCCACAGCGCAATGCTCTTGCAGGCCGCCTTGTCACCTTGGAACCGCTTGATCCCGCTCGACATGGAGACGATCTCTTCGAGGCTGCCAATGTGGCGGATGCCGAAGAGCGATTCCGATGGCTTTTCGAACATCCACCTGCCAACAGAGATGATTTCCAGCGCTGGCTCGAGAAAGCATCCACCACGAGTGACCCGCTCTTCTTCGCTGTTTGCGAGAAGGGCACCGGGCGAGCGCTTGGCCGCCAGGCATTGATGCGCATAGATGCGGCCAATGGCGTGGCCGAGATCGGCAGCATCTATTGGGGGCCGGAACTTGCGCGTACGGCAGGAGCCACCGAGGCGGTCTATCTGTTTGCGCGCCACGTCTTCGATGATCTCGGCTATCGCCGCTTTGAGTGGAAATGCAACAGCCACAACGAGCCGTCACGATTGGCTGCTAAGCGGTTTGGCTTCACATTCGAAGGTGTATTTCGCCAGCACATGGTCGCAAAAGGAGCCAATCGCGATACGGCGTGGTTCTCGATCATCGACAGTGAGTGGCCTCGATTGCGGGCTTCCTTCGAAGCATGGCTTTCGCCTGATAACTTCGACGAGCGGGGTCGGCAGTTGAAAAGGCTGGTGAAAATGCGCGAAGGTCACTCCAGTTGATTCTCTAGATGCAGCCGCAGGCCGCGTCTTCCTGGAGGGCGGAGAAGGCCATGAAGGACAATCGCGACGCCATCATCGCCGCCGCTTTCATCATTATCGGTTTCGGCGTGATCGGCTATTTCATGCCGCGTCTGGTTTTGGCCGTAGGCGAATTCTCGACGCTTGCTGCCGGTGCAATCGCCCTGCTTTTCGTCCTGGGCTTCTTTCTCATATTCTGGCTGCGGGGCATCTATCAGCGACGCAAGAACCGCTGATGATCCTCAGGCGGCCAGCGAGGCCGCCAGAAGAACGAGACCCAATACAAGAACCAGAAATGCCCCGCCTATCTCGATGGCGTGGTGGATGTAGCCGCCGGTGCGGCCATCTCCTGCGATACGCAAGGCAACGTTCTTCGCAGTCACCGCGAGTGTCGCGAGCACGGAGACGGTAATCGCCGTGCCGATCGCCATGGCAAAGACCGAGACAATTCCCCCAAGCCACAGGGCATTCAGGAACGAAAACGTCAGGACGATGAGGGCGCCGGAACAAGGTCGCATACCGACCGCGGCTATGGCGGACCCCGCTGTTCTCCAATCCAGCTTTTCGCCGGTCAGCACATCGGGCGAAGGCGCATGCGAGTGTCCGCATGAGGGACAGGCAAGTTCTTCATCTGCGTGGCGGTGCTCGTGGGGGTGGTGATGTGCATGGCTGCAGGTTTTACCATGATGGTGGTGATGTGTCTCGGCCGCGGAGAGAGAATGCATCCGGGGCTTTGGCAAAAGCGCTGAAAGCTTTCGATAGAGAAGCCAAGCGCCGAAAGCGGCGATAAGAGCGAAACTGGCGGTTTCCAGCCAGCGCGTGGCATCGGTCATCGAGACGGTGGTGCCGCGCAGCACAAGGAAGACGAGGCCCATGACAGCGATCGCCACAACGGCTTGCAACATGGCGGAGGCAAACGAGAGCATGACACCGCGGCGCAGTGCGACCTCATTGGCCAGCATATAAGACGATATGACCGCCTTGCCGTGGCCAGGGCCGGCAGCATGGAAAACACCATAGGCGAAGGAAAGACCTATGAGGAACCAGAGCTTCGAGCCGTCCTCACGCATTTCCTTCAACGCACCCGTCAGGGCACGGTAGAATTCCTGCTGCTGTGTGTTCACCCACTGCAACAGCCCTGCAAACGGGCCTGTGGGGCTGATGGACGGCTCTGCTGCGCCAATGCCCAGCGAGCTTTGTGCGAAAGCTGGGTCCACAAGAAGCAGCGCACCTACAGTGCCCAGGCCCAGCGCAACCCATGTCAGCTGTTTCATTTCAGCCATTCGCCTTGCAGTCGATCTCAAGTTTGGTGGCAAAGATCTTGCTCAGGTCGTTACCGCCGGGATCATCGAAGAAAGCATCGGTCAGGGATTGCTGGTTCTGCGCAATCGCCTCGTCCGCGTCAGGACGAATGACCTGCTTGGTGCAGCTTTCGGGCAGGTTCTCGACGGAAAGATATTCGTCTTCTGTGAAGTCTATGGCGGTGTAGAAGGTGGGGTCGTAGACGCCAAATGTCACCTTCTCATCCAGAGGGATCGCAGACGCGGGATGCGACTCGAACATGATGATGAGCTGGTTGTCGGTGAAATCCGCGATCATCGTATCCGGTTTCACCATGTCGACATCCTTGCCGCCCGCCGTAACGATCTGGAAGTGATTGAACTCCGCGATGGATGCATTCACCACCTTGGCGACTTCCTCAAGCTCCTCGCTATCCAAGGTGAGATCCTTGTTGGAGTCGAATTCGACCAGCACGGTGGAGGAAAAAAGATCGTCGAAGCGCCAGAGATGGCGAAGTCCCTGCACCTGACCGTTTTCCACCACGACATCAAGGCGCGCTTCAGCGAATACATGGGGGTGGGCAATGGAAGTTGAGGAGCCACCAAGGGCAAAGATCGCGGCAGCGGCAATCGTCTTGGGGCGGTTCAAGGCGTGCATGCGCATCGTTCCGATCTTGAGGGGTTTTCAGTGGTTGTTACAGGATAACATGATCTCGGCGAAAATTGGACTTCAACCATCGCCGGAATGGTTGTCCTTCAACCAGTGGGCAAGATAGTCGACCAGCGTGCGAACCTTCGCCGGCAGATAGCGCCGGTGGGGATAGACGGCATAGATGCCCGCGCCGTCCGGCATCCGGTCATCGAACAGGCGGACCAGGCGTCCGGCCTCTACTTCGGATGCTGCGACGAATTCCGGCAGCAAGGCGAATCCAAGTCCGGCCTTGGCTGCGGCGCATACCGCAAGCGGGCTGTTGACTTCCAGCCGACCGCTGACTGCAACGCTCATGGTTCCGCCTTCACCATCCAGAAACCGCCAATTGTTGCGATAGCGGCTGTTGGTATCGATGATGCAGGGCAGGTTCTGCAGATCTTCCGGTTTTTCAGGACGTCCCACCCGCTCGATCAGTTCCGGTGCGGCGACCAAGGGGACCGAAAAGGGAGCCAGCTTGCGGGCAATGAGCGAGGAGTCGTCGAGACGGGTAATGCGGATGGCCAGATCGTATCCATCTTCCACCATGTCGACGAATCGGTCATCGAGATGAATGTCGAGCTCGATTTCGGGATGCGCGATCGCGAAGTCGATCAGGGACTGTCCGGGTGCGGCATCGGCAAATGAGCGCGGGGCGGAAAGCTTGATGCGCCCGCGAATGTCGCCTGTGGCGTCGCGGATGCTCTCGGACAGACTGTCGATATCGCGGAGTATCTCAACGACCTTCCGATAGTAGTCATGGCCGGTCTGGGTGAGGGAGAACTGCCGTGTCGTGCGGTTCAGAAGCAGTACGCCCAACTCGTCTTCGAGTTCGCGCACATATTTGGACAAGAGGGCCTTCGAGCGGCCGATCTTGCGGGCGGCTGCCGAATAGCCTTCCGCCTCCACCACATCAACGAATGCGCGCATGCGCGTCAGTGTGTCCACGTGCCGACCTTTCTTCCGTGAAGAATGTCCCTTGCCATTGAAACGAGCTGACGGTCCGAACCTTTCGGGCCAAGCAGCGATATTCCGAAGGGCGCGCCATGCACTTGGCCCAGCGGGATCGAAATCTGGGGCCATCCAAGCAGTGCCGCAATGGATGTCAGTGTCAGTGCCTTGACGCGGTAGCGCTCCAGTTCCTCCTGGGTCGAGTCCTTCAACGGCGCAGCCGAAGGCTGTGACGGCATGATGACAACCATGTCGCTGTTCATCAAGGCTTCGAAATCGCCCCTGAAGGCGGCCATGCGTTGGCGGGCACGGGCATCCTGTTCCTGCGTGATGGCGCTTGCATAGTCGAACCTTTCCTTCACGCCTGGTCCGAGATTGCGGTCCTTTGCCATAAGAAAGGGACCGTGCACCTGCCAGGCTTCATAGGCCTGCATCTCCTTGAAACGCTCGAAAAGCTCCTCCGCCTCACCTGGCAGAGCCAGAAAGCCGGCGGTTTTGTGAAAGCTGTCATTCACCTGGGCGAGCATCCGCGCATATTCGGCGCGCTCAGCTTCGCCAAAAAGGAGTGTTTCGAGCTCGGCAACCCGCATCGGGCGCAGCAGCTGTTCTTGATGCGTATCCGTTCCCAGAAGCACTGCGGCCACGCGCTCATAGATGTCCGCGTTCCTGGCGAACCAGCCGAATGTATCGAAGCTTGGGGCCAGCGCCATCGTGTGATCCAGCGGGATGCGTCCATGGGTGGTGCGCAAGCCGAGCAATCCGCAGAAGCTTGCAGGCGCGCGGATCGAACCATTGGTGTCCGAACCGGCTGCTATGTCGCAAAGTCCACCGGCAACCGCTGCTGCCGAGCCGGACGAGGAGCCGCCGGTAACGCGTTCGGGCGCTTCCGGATTGACGGGGGAAGGGAAATGGGCGTTCAGCCCGATCATGGAATAGGTCAGTTCCTCGGTCTGCGTTTTGCCGAGAAATTGCGCGCCGGCATCAAGGAGTCTGGCAATCGGGCTCGCGGTGGCTTCGGCACAAGGAAAAGCCTTCTCGCGTTGCGGATTGCCACCGCCGGTAGGCAAACCCCTCACGTCGAAAATGTCTTTCACACCGAGCGTCAGACCCGCAAGCGGCCCGATGTCACTGCTTGGGACCTCTATTTCGCTTGGATAGTCTAGGAACGCGTTCAGCGCGTCGCGCGTGCCTGTCATGCTTTCTCCATTGTGCAGAACCGCCACTCGGATGCGGGTAGGTGGACGGATCAAATCCGACTCTTTCTACTTGAAAAGGTTCAGATATTCATACCCGGCAATGTGACGATAATGGCACCGCTGTCGGTGGCGATCACCGTATGCTCATATTGCACGGTCGGAGCCGGGGGCATGCCGTAGAGCGTCCATCCGTCGTCGCCATCAGCGGCATATTCAGCGCCGCGCGAAAGGAAAGGCTCGACGGTCAGCACCAGCCCTTTATTGATGCGCCGCCGGTCCCCGCTGCCGGACCATGTGGCAATCTCCGTCGGATATTCATGAAGCGATCGGCCAACACCGTGGCTGGCAAGATTTTGCACCAGTGTGTAGCCGTTCTTGCTGGCAAATCTGCCAATGGCATCACCGATGCCATAGAGGGGTTTGCCTGTGGCTACCTGCGATATGCCTATCCGCATCGCCTTCTTGCCGTCACGGCACAGGCGCGCGCATTTCGCATCAACCGGGGGCACCGTGAAAGAGGCGCCGGTATCGGCGAAATATCCATCCTTGGAAGCCGACACGTCGATATTCACAAGATCGCCTGCAAGGATCACCCGATCTGACGGAATGCCGTGGGCGATCTCTTCATTAACGCTGATGCAGGTTGCACCGGGAAAATCGTAGCTGGACTCAGGAGCCGGTATCGCCCCTTCGCGCGTCAGGTAGCGCCGGCCGACATCATCCAGTTCGCGGGTGGTGATGCCTGGCTCCAACGTATTCGCCATCATCTGCAGCGTATCGGCAACAATCCGCCCAATCTGCTTAATCCCGGCAAGTTCATCTTCATTGGTAATGGTCATGGTGACTGCCTTGTCCGGTAGGGTTGGCGGAGACCTTAGCGCCTTATGCCGCAAATGTCGTCATCGGGAAGCGGAACGGCTCGTTTCCAAATTATATTTCGTCGGACCGATTTTTTGATTGATTGTGACAGGTGACGCGCCTATATGCGCGCTTGCCCAAAGTCGCACGTGCCTGTGGGTGTCCGCCGAACCTCGGAATGGCGAGGAAATCGGTACGGTACCTGGACCTAACCGCTCCAGTCGATTCTACGGCCACCCGCTGAATCGAGGACATCTTGAAGCAACGACGGTGCGGGCCTTTCTGGTGTCTGCCGGTTGTCCATAAACCGGGGTTACTGAAGAGGCACACCTTCATTGCCGGCAGTGCGGAGGGTTTTCCCATCCAAAGCTGAGGCAGACAGAGCGGATTTTCGCTTCTCGCAAGCGGTGATCCAACGCGGTGCGTCATGGCACCATGGCCGGTGCATTCCACCCTCCGGCTCGTGGAGTTCATGCGTGTTGCGCCTTTGTCCATCGCATGGCGGGCGGCATGCCCCTCATGCACGATTGAGAGCTTCAGTTCGGCTGCCCGTTGCGCGGAGAATCCGCCCGGGTGCCAAAGGGGAAAACATATGGCAACGCAGCGCATCCTCGACTTCCTCGCCACCCGACGTCCCGAAGGTCCCTGCCTCGTGGTCGATCTCGACGTTGTTCGCGAAAACTATCAGGCCTTTGAAAAGGCGCTGCCCGACAGCAGCATCTACTATGCCGTAAAGGCCAATCCGGCGCCGGAAATCCTCAAGCTGCTGGCCACACTTGGTTCAAGCTTCGACACCGCTTCCGTTGCCGAAATTGAGATGGCGCTGAATGCCGGTGCCACGCCTGACCGCATCTCCTATGGCAACACCATCAAGAAGGAGCGCGACATTGCGCGTGCCTTCGAACTCGGCATTCGGCTCTTCGCCGTCGATTGCGTGGAAGAGGTGGAGAAGGTTGCACGTGTTGCACCCGGCAGCCGCGTATTCTGCCGTGTGCTCACCGATGGTGCGGGTGCCGAATGGCCGCTGTCGCGCAAGTTCGGCTGCGTGCCGGCCATGGCGGTTGATGTGCTGCGCCACGCAAAGACGCTCGGCCTCGACCCCTACGGTGTCTCCTTCCATGTCGGTTCGCAGCAGACGGATCTCGATGCATGGGATCGCGCGCTCGCCGATGCGCAGGCCGTGTTCGCGCGTCTTGCCGAAGAAGGCATTGTCCTGAAGATGGTCAATATGGGCGGTGGCTTCCCGACCCGTTATCTGCGTGACGTGCCTGCTGCACAGGCCTATGGCCAGGCGATCTTCTCCGCGCTGCGCAAGCACTTCGGCAACCGTATTCCAGAGACCATCATCGAGCCGGGCCGCGGCATGGTGGGCAATGCTGGCGTCATCAAGTCGGAAGTTGTCCTGATCTCCAAGAAGGCCGACAACGACAATGTGCGCTGGGTCTATCTCGATATTGGCAAGTTCGGCGGACTGGCCGAGACGATGGATGAGGCGATCCGCTACCCCATCTCCACCCCACGCGACGGTGCGGAGACCGAACCTTGCGTTCTGGCCGGGCCGACCTGCGATTCCGCTGATGTGCTCTACGAGAAGACGCCTTATCCGCTGCCGGTCTCGCTGACCATCGGAGACGAGGTTCTGATCGAGGGCACGGGTGCCTATACGACGACTTATGCGTCCGTGGCATTCAACGGCTTCGAACCGTTGCGCGCCTACGTCATCTGACGCGAGACAAAAAGAAGGCCGGGTGACGAACCCGGCCACCTCTCCATCATCTGTTGTTTGAGGATTGGGCCATGGTCCACTCTGCTCTCCTGTCCGTCGTGGCGGGCGCCGTCTCCATTCATGCCGAAATGCCTGCAGATGTTCCTGCACGCGAAGCGTTGCTTAACCGCGTGATGGGGCCCAACCGTCGTCGCAAATCTTCCGAGAAGCTGCGTCGCGGCCGCATGCCTGCTGAAGGCCTGGCGCTTGTCGCGCGCAGCGAGAGTGGTGCGCTTGTGGGCACCGTGCGTCTTTGGAACGTGACGACCGGTGACGGGCGTCCCGCATTGCTTTTGGGGCCGCTGGCCGTCGACCTCGCCTGCAAGAGCGGCGGCATCGGTTCGGCTCTCATGCGCCACGCCATCGCCGAAGCTGTCCGCCTTGGCCATAGCGCGATCCTTCTGGTTGGCGATGCCGCCTATTATCAGCGTTTCGGCTTTGATGCGGCGAAGACCTCGGCGCTTTCCATGCCAGGTCCTTACGAGCGCGAACGCTTTCTCGCGCTGGAACTCGTGCCGCACGCGCTTGAAGGCGCACACGGCACGCTCAAACCCTCGGGGCGCAGATCAAACAAGACGCGGGGGCGCGTCGATCTGCTGAAGGTGGGGTGAGGCACGGCCCGGAGCGGCGACGCTTCGGGCCGTATCGTTTCAGGCAGCAACCGCGGCCACGTTGGCGGCCAGTTTCATAGCCAGTGCGCGTGCATTCTGATGTGCGTCATCGATGGAGCGGCGGTGGCGGTCATCCTTGAATTCCTGATACTCGATGGCGATGGTGTGAATGGCCTCTTGAGCCACGCCCCAATAATGGGCGCAGGCTCCAATGGCCGGGTCGAGCGCGTTGAGGTGAGCGCGTATTCCGCCGGGTGCGAACCCGAACTCGCCGCGGGCGGACAGCACGACGAGTGTCTTCCCGCTCAGGACTGGTTCAATCGGAAAATCGCCTCGTGAAAGGTCGAATGAGAAGGTGCGGCCGATACGGGCCACATGATCCACCCAGGCCTTGAGTGCTGCCGGCATGCCGTAATTGTACATCGGCGCACCAAGCACGATGATGTCCGAAGCCACGACTTCATCGACCAGTTCATCCGACAGCGCCAGTCGCTCTCGCATCCAGTTCTCGCGCTGATCTGCTGGGGTGAAGGCAGCGTGAATGAAATCACTGGTGATGGCGGGCGGTGGTGTCTGGCCGACATCACGACGGATGACGCGGGCGCTTGCATGGGTGCCGAGATAGGCATCCATGAAGGTCTTGGTCAGTTGGCGGGTGAGGGATCTCTCTTCAAGCTGTGCGCTTGAATCGATGTGCAGCAAAGTCGTCATGCGCAGGTCCTTTCGCGGCTTTGAGGGTCTGGGCTTGTGCTACGCATCGGCAGGACACTTGGCCAAAGCGAATATCTCAGCCATAAGATGAATGAGATTCATCATGAGATCAGAACCATGCGTCGATTGCCGCCCTTGCATGCACTGCGCGCGTTCGAAGCTGCAGCGCGTCACTTGCATTTCTCCAAGGCTGCCGAGGAATTGGCTCTTACACCTACCGCTATCAGCCATCAGGTCAGGCAATTGGAGGCGCTGCTGGGTGTTCAGCTCTTTCACCGTTATCCGCGGCCGGTCCGGCTCACTGCTGATGGTGCAGCACTCTATCCGGTGCTGCGTGATGCGCTCGACGAGATCGCGGCCAAGATCGCCGAGCTGTCGAATAGTGGTGGTGCAGAGCCGCTGGCGGTTTCCGTCACACTGGCATTTGCCAGTCGCTGGTTGATGCCCCGCCTGCAGCGGCTACAGAATGAGACGGGGCTTCGTATAACCGTTGAAGCTGATGATCGCATTGCCAATCTTCATGGCGATACGGTTGATCTGGCGATCCGCTATTGCGCCAGTCCATCAAGCGGAGGGCGCTGGCAGAGGCTGTTTCAAGATCACTTCATCCCGGTTGCCGCACCAACGCTGTGTCCCGCCGGTGTAGAAGAGCTGGCTGTGCATGACATCGCGAAACTGCCCCTGATCCACTACAGGTGGAAGAACCAGACGCTGGACGCACCCGACTGGCAGAAATGGTTCTCCTTCGCGATCAAGGCACGCACCCAGATTGCGGTGGCGCAGGAGTTTTCGGAAGAGGTGTTGGCAATCGATGCTGCCGTTGCGGGGCAGGGGGTCGTGCTTGCTTCCCAAGTGCTGGTGAGCGACCTTCTTGCAAGCGGTCAGCTGGTGCAGCTTTCCCCAATGGACTTGCCCGGTCCCTCTTGTTGGGCGGTGCATCTTTCCAGCCATCCACGCCAGGCCGAGATCAACCGGCTTATCGAGTGGATGCGGCAGTCGCATATCGGTGATTAACGGAAAAAGCCCCCGCATCGGGTGATGCGAGGGCTTCCTGAACTTGTGGTCAGTCTTGTGGCCTAGAGCACCTGGCTCAGCTGCATCGCCACGCTCATGTCGCCATCGACCTTTAGCTTGCCCTGCATGAAAGCAGCGGTCGGGTCGAGGTCGCCGGAGACGAGGCTTTCAAGATCATCCTTGGCAAGGCTGATCGTGCAGTCGGCCGGCTGGTCGTCCTGGCTGACCTTGCTGCCGTCGATCACGATTACGCCTTCGCTGCCACAGTCGAACTTGACCGACTTGTCGAAGCTCGAGCCTTCCACGCGCTGACCGATTTTGCCGGCGATTTCATCCATTCCCATCGGGCCACTCCCAAATCCGAATTGCGTTCCTGACGGGCGGGCTCGCCCGTGCCCCAGCAGCCGGCCTAGACCAGCATCGAGCGTTCCGGAACTAACAGGACTTTTACGTGCACGTCAATGGGAATTGCGAATGAGACCAGAGGCTTCAGCGGTAGACCGGTCAGCGCCGCTGCCGACAAGCAGGCGGTCGAGCAGCATGACGAGCTGGTCGCGGTTTTCTTCGCCGCCAAGTCGTTCGAGCATGCGTTCCTCGTGCTCGTTCCACAGCTTGCACATGTGAGACACGAATTCCTCACCGGCTTCCGTCAGATAGAGCGAATGCGAACGACGATCGTTCTCGCCCTTGCGCCTCTCAGCAAAACCGCGCGCCTCCAGGCTGTCCATCAGCGCGACGAAATTCGCACGCTTGATACCGAGTTCCTCGGCGATTGTCGTCTGCTTCTGACCCGGATGATTGGCAATCATTGCGAGTACGGAGAACTCTGCCGGCCGCAAGCGGCTGGTGGAGAAGGTCTCGATGAAGTCCTGAAAAACGAGAAGCTGTGCCCGGCGCAGCTTGTGATCAAGGATCGAGGTCATGCAGGGCAGACCCGACTGTCCGGTCTGGTCCCGGTTGGCGATGGTGTTCGTGCCCGTATTGCAGCAGGCACTCTTTTCCCGTGCGGAAGGTTCAATCATGGAAACTCCAAAAGTCATGCGTCATAAAAAATCCACCGGAACACCCGGTGCTGGGCAAAATTCGGCGGCGTGCCACCTGGCTCGTTAGCGCTCAAAACAATCCGCTGACCGAGTCATAATCATTATGTGCGAATATGCGCTGGCCGCAACAATCGGCTGCGCGACATATGGTCCTTGGCAATGATGCTGCGTTGACGGAGGCAGGAACGTAAGGGCCCGGCAGGCGCCGGGCCGAAACCGCTACTCGTCGGGGCCGATACGCCGGCGCATGGCATTGTCACGTATCTCGTCCTTGCCGAGATAGTCGATCTGCTCCACGAGCACGTCATGCACCAGCTTGTCGCCGACGCGCTCGTTGATGCTGTCGCGAATGCCATCGCGCATCGCGTCGAGATCAAGCTCCTTGTGCCGGGAATAGTCGATCTGCGGGTTTGAATAGAGATGCGCGTGGAGCTGGTCGACGAAAAGCACCTCCGGCGGCACCGAAAGCTTTTTCAGCTTTTCCGGCTCGACCGTGTAGACGAGGCGGGCGAGGAAATAGCCCGAAACCTGGCCGTCGCTGACAACCGGTACAGAGATCACGCCCGTATTCACGTAATCCAGCCCGCCGAAAAAGGCCGGCGGTGGCTCTGCCACCTTCTCCGCCTGTGCCGTCTTGAACCCGTAGAAGACGGCTCCCAGCGAAGCTGCACAGATCCACAGTGCGGCGAAGATGAACTTGATCATGCGCCTGCCGGTGCCGCGCTGGCAAATTCACGGGCGGAGTATGTGCCATCTGCCTGCGCCCGTTCGATGGCGTCCTGCACCAACTCGGCGATCTCACCAACTGCGCCCAGATGCATCTCGATGGCGCGGGCGTTGATCGACAGGCGCTCGCGCATGTTTCTCACTGCATCCACGACCGCCTGTGACGGTTCGCTGTTGCCGAGTGCGCGAAAGGCCTTGCCGAGTTCATAGAGATAGCGGCTCTTGCGGGTGTTCGAAGCCTTCAGGTCATAGTTCGGGTTACCCTTGATGGCTGCGGTTTCCTCGTCGATGAAGCTCTCGATACGAGCGACTAGATTGAGCAGACCGGCTTCTGGCCCTGAGGTCTCCTCGGTCGGCGCAGATGCATTGGCAGCGTTCATTGGAAATCTGTCCTGGTTCATTGCGGGTTCCAATTCTCAAAGTCTCAGGGCTTGGCGCTGTTGGCCTTCGCCGCCATGTCCATATCCAGCGCTTTGGCAGCCTGGCGTTCGATCTCTTCAACCAGCGCCTCGGAAAGGTCTTCCTGCAGGCGGGCTTCTTCCGGCTTGCCGGAGATGCCGGCAATGGCCACTTTCTTCTCTCCGTCCAAATAGTGGTCGGAGAGGACACGCTCGGCAATGCCGATACCGCCCCTGGTGGCAATGGATTCAGCCACCTGCTGCGCGAGCAGTCCCTGCCACATCTCGCCTGCAAGGCCTTCGCCGTAAACACTCTGCGTGTCTTCCGGCATCATGGTTTTCAGGAAGTTCTGCAGGACCATCGCCTCGAACTTCACGAAATGCTCCGGTGGCCGCGCTGCAACCTTGTCCGTTGAAGTGTCGGGCTTGGCGGTCATCGACTTGGCGCGGAAATCTGCAGCAAAGCTCATGGCGGACGCACTTGCCTGGCTGCTGCGCGCCGTGCGCTGCGACGACTGCGCCTGCAGTTTCTCACGCGCGGCTGCAAGCCTTGCCGGATCGGCAGCCTTTGCCACGTCCATCAGAATGTCGCCGGGTGGTTTGATGGCCACGGGTATTCAATCCTGTTGTTGCTGGTAAACACTATGGCAGGGAAAGCTTGTGGCAGGCTTGCGAGACATCTCTAGTCGGCTTTTGACGTATCGATTATCTGCAGAAGTTCCAGCAGTGCCTTTTCTTCGTGATCTCGATCCAGCTTGGATGCGAGAACGCGACGGTTATTCTCCGCGGTACGGGCGCGCGTTCTAGCCGTGGCGACATGCTCGGCTTCGACCTGCGATGCCATTTTGGCCTTCTCGGCCCTGTCGAGCGCTGCACCGATGCGGCGGTGATAGAGTTCGGGAAAAAGTTCAGCCAGGCCATCATCGTCTTCGAAATGTCGTGCGATTTCCGCAGCCTCGGTGGAGGCCGCCTCGGCTTGACGTAGATGCGCGGCCTGCCGCGTTTCGTGGAGGCGCTTCAACTTGCCTTGAAGGTCGACCAGGCGGGCCAGGCGCCTTTCGCGTCGCTTGTCCATCAGCGCCCCAATGTCGTCGGCAGGAAGCCGTCAGCCATGAGCGAAAGGAAGGTCGAAATCCCGAAATAGGTGAGGACCAATCCGCCGGCGATCACGAAGGGGAGGGAGATGAAATAGATCGGAATCTGCGGCGTCAGCTTGTTCAAAAGACCGATGGCGAGATTCACCAGGATCGCATAGGCGAGATACGGGCTGCCAAGCCGCAGCATGATGAAAAAGGATTCAGCCAGCGTGTCAGTCAGGTCGATCAGCGCCGTCTGGGCGTTGAAGAGCGCATCCACTGGCGCGACGCGGTAAGAGGCGGCAAGCGCCTGCACCACCGCATGGTGAAAGTCCAAGACGAAAAGCAGAAGCAGCGCGGAGAACGAAATGATGGCCGCAATGGCCGGCTGAGGTTCGTTCTCTTCAATCGCGATGCCGCCTGCCGCCATGCCAAAGCCGGACATCATGGCAATCGCAGCCGCGATGAACTGAACCGACAAGAGGTAGAAGCGTGCGACCAGCCCGATCAGTGCGCCGATCAGCAGTTCCGACCCGATGAGGAAGAGAAGCCGGGTAGGGCTCGTTCCCACATGGGGCGCGATCGCGTCCCATAGCGGCAGAGTGAGTGCCAGGCTTGCGCCGACCGCAACGAACAATCGCACCTGCATCGGCACACGCGCGGAGCCGAGGCCGGGAAGGAACAGGAAGCACGCCCCGATGCGACAGAATGCGAGGAACGCTGTCAGGATCGCGGTGTTGAGGACGACAGCGCTCAGCATGGGATGATTGCGGTGGGCCACTGCATGCGCGTGCCTACCCCCCTCTGTCCTGCCGGACATCTCCCCCACAAGGAGGCAGATTGGCCCTCATAGATGCTTCCGCTTGCCCTGGACATCTGCGCACCGCAATTGTCGCGCGTGATCTCCCCCCTTGTGAGGGAGATGCCCGGAAGGGCAGAGGGGGGCGCGAAGGAACGCTTCCATCTGCGATGACGCTGGGTGGCAGGAACACTCACCCCATCACTCTCAAGAGATCGCGCCAAGGACACGCAGCTCCACACCCTTGGCGATCTCCACATGGGAGAGCACGGGCAGGGTCGGATACAGCCGCTCGACGATCATGCGAACATAGGGGCGGGCTTCGGGGGCGGTGACGAGGACGAAGCGCTCGCCCGCATCGAGCTGAGCCTGAATGGCCTTGCCTGCCTCCTTGCCGAATTCCTCCAGCTGGCGCGGATCGATGTCGAATTCGCGCACTTCGCCCTTGGCATCGCGCTTGAGACTCTGGTGGAAGGCGAGGTCCCAGCGGTTGCCGAGACGCAGCACCTTCAGGACACCGCCTTCGCTCAGGTCGCCGCAGATCTGCTGCGCCATGCGGATGCGCACATGTTCGACGATCTGCTCGGTGCGACGGATATGCGGTGCAATTTCGGCAATCGCCTCGATGATCAGATGAAGATTGCGGATCGAGATGCGCTCGGCCAGAAGCAGCTTCAACACCGCCTGCAGGCCCGGATAGGTAATGTGCGAGGTGCAGATCTCTTCCGTCAGCTTTCGGTATTCGGGATCAAGCCGCTCGATCAGCGCCTTCATGTCCTTGTAGGAGAGAAGCTGCGGCAGGTTGTTGCGGATCACTTCGGAAAGATGCGTCAGCAGCACGGACATGTTGTCGGCATGGGGCAGCTGCAGCCGCTTCAGGTCTTCGGCAAACATCTCCGGCACGGAGAAGGCGCGCATTCCGAAGGCGGGTTCCTTCACCTCGTCGCCCGGCAGGTCGGGTTTCGGCTTGGAACCGAGCAGGACCATGAGCTCGCCCACGCGCAACTGGTGCTCCGAAACCACCGTGCCGTGGATCTTGATCTGGTAGTTCTTCGGCTGGATGGAGAAGTCGTCGGCAAGCCGCACTTCAGGAACGACGAAACCATATTGAGATGCGAATTTCTTGCGCATCTTGTTCATTCGGAACGCCAGTTCCTGATGCGAGGACAATAGGCGCGTCGAAAGCTGTTTGCCGATCAGAAGTTCGATCTCGGCGGTTCGCAGCGAGGCTTTCACCGAGTCCTGTTCTTCTTCCACCTTGGACTGCTGCTTGACCTTTTCCTGCGCCTCAAATTCGGCCTTCTCGCGGGCCGCGCGGCGCGGAAGGGCATAGCCAAGGCTGGCCATGACGATGGCCAGCGCCATGAAGGGGAGGACGGGCAGGCCGGGCGTCAATGCCAGTACCGTCAGGAGCATGGCTGCAACGAAAAGGGCGCGCGGATAAGCGCCCAGCTGTCCAAACACGGCCTGATCAGCCGAGCCGCGTGTGCCCCCTTTCGAGACCAGGAGGCCCGCTGCCAGCGAGACGATCAGCGCGGGGATCTGTGAAACAAGCCCGTCACCCACGGACAGCTTGGTGAAGATGTCGGCGGCTTCGCCAATGCTCATGTCATGGCGCGACGCGCCGATGGCAATACCACCGACAATGTTGATCGCCGTGATGATGAGGCCAGCAATGGCGTCGCCACGAACGAATTTGGAGGCACCGTCCATGGAGCCGAAGAAGGAACTTTCCTCCTCAAGTTCGCGGCGGCGGCGCTGCGCTTCCTTGTCATCGATGGTGCCGGCAGAAAGATCGGCATCGATCGACATCTGCTTGCCGGGAATGGCATCAAGAGTGAAGCGCGCGCCGACTTCCGCGATACGGGTCGAGCCCTTGGTGATGACGACGAAATTCACGACAACGAGAATGAGGAAGACGATGAGGCCGATCACGAAATCGCCGCCCATCACCATTTTCGAGAAACCGCCGATCACGTATCCGGCAGCATTCGTGCCCTCGTGTCCTTCGGAGAGAATGACGCGGGTCGTGGCGATGTTCAGGGACAGCCGCATCATTGTCGCAACCAGCAGAATGGTCGGGAACGACGAGAAATCGAGCGGCCGCTGGATCCACAGCGCCACCATCAGGATCAGCACCGAAAAGGCGATCGAGAAGGCCAGGCCGATATCGATCAGGAATGCCGGGATCGGCAGAAACAGGATCGCGAGAATCGCCACAATGCCCAGCGCAAAGCCGATATCGCGGCTATGCTTGCGCGGGACCAATCCAACCGGTGTCGTTTCACTCAGCGCCATTCATGCCTCCGTAACGGGCCGGAGCATAGGAGGCGAAGCTTGTGCGAAGGTGGGGAGGGGGAGAGGATTGGCGCGCGGCACACCCCTCTGCCTTGCCAGGCAACTCCCCACAAGGGTGAGATTGGCTGTCGTAATCGCAGTACCAACCTGCAAAATATAGGCGCCAGGTTTTCACGATGTATCTCCCCCTCGTTGGGAGACGTCCGACAGGATTGAGGGCGCGCGGAGAGGGCTGGGTCAAATAACTGGCGAAGGCGCCCTAGAACCCGTCCTGAACGCGCTGAAAGATAACGGTCGTGAAGGAAGAAATCTGCGAGCCGACGAAGGGGCCGGAAAGAGCAACCGTCAGCAGGATGGCCACGATCTTTGGCACGAAGGTAAGCGTTATTTCCTGCACCTGCGTCAGGGCCTGTACCAATGCGATACCCACGCCCACGACCATCGCCACGACCACGGCAGGGCCCGAGGCGATGAGGACGGTCCAGATTGCGAATTGGACCAGATCAAGGGCGTCGGCTTCGTTCACGTGGGAACTCTAGCGTACCGACACGCCCGGGCCGACAAGGATTTCCTTGCCGGAGCCCAGAACTGCAATGATACCGTCGGAGAAGAGCTTCACTTCCTTGACGGTGCCGGTGACAGTCCCGTCTGCGGAGGTCAGCTCGCGTCCGACCAGCGAACCGGCCTGGGCCAGAGAGGATGCTGCCAGAAGCTGGTCGAGCTTCGAGTTCATCTGGACCGACTGCTCAACCTGCGAGAATGTCGCGAGCTGTGCGACATAATCCGTCGATTCCATCGGGCTCGTCGGATCCTGGTTCTTCATTTCCGCGACCAGCAGCTTCAGGAACGACTGATAGTCGACAGCCGTCCCAGAGGAAGCTGCACTCGGATTGGTCGATGCGGCGGTGGCACTGTTCACGATCATTGCATCAGGCTCCCACTGCCTTCTTGAATTCGGTCACGGGTGAGGAGGCGGGCTTGCCCACGATCTCCTCTTCCAGAGGATAGAGCTGGCGGATGGCCTTCAGCGCATCGTAGACCTGCGCCTCGACAACCATTTCATCCACATGCTTCAGGCCGGCAAGGATCTGCTCGTTGCGGAAGGCGCTGAGCAGGTTGTTCATCGTGGTGCGGTAAAGTCCCATGGTCTGCTCCCGGGATTCCGGGTTCATCAGCATGACCTGCACCACGAAGTAAAGCTGGCGCAGCGGGGTGACCGCCTCTTCGGGCTGCAGTACATGGTTCTGCAGCAGGAACTGAACGTCGTTCAGGAATTCCAGCTGACACTTGCGATCCACCTTGATGACCGCGCCGTTGACATAGATCTTCTCGCCGGCCTTGAGTGAAATCTTCAGCGTGTTCTTCATCTCAAGCCGTCCCTGATGATCTGCGACACCTCAATGAGGCCGTCGAAATTACTGGAGCGACCCTGGCGGATCTCTTCCGCTTCGCGCAGCAGCCACAATCCGATGGAAATGAGATTGGCCCGCAGTTCCTGGGATAGCTCGTTTTCCGGGTCGCCGAGATCTTCGATCAACGCGGTCCAGACGCGGTTCATGAACAGAACCGCTTCGATGGCCTGTCGCGACTGCGGACCGGCATCGCGCGCCTCGATCAGAAGATCGATGGATCGGGAAAGAAGCTGCTGCTCACGATCCTTGGCGTCGGCGATGGAGTCCGTTTGAACCTCGCTATAGGAAAACTGATACATGGGCCGGCTGTCTTCTCGTGTTATCAGAGGTGGCGAAGCAGGCTGAGCTGCTGGATACGGGCGGTGAGGGCGTAGGAGGTTTCGATCTGCGTCAGAAGCTCGTTGAGCTTGGTTGAAGCTTCGTAAGGGTCGACGCCCTCCATCTCATTGACAAAGAGTTTGGACAGGTCGATCTGGGCTTCCACGCGATCGGTGGCGTCCTTAACGCGAATTTCGGCTACACCTACTTCGGACTGGACGCGGGCGACGTCGGCGACGGCTTCACCCACCAGGGCGGTCGCCTTCGTGTAAAGCGCCTTCTGCGTTTCCTCCGAGAGCGGTATTTTCAGCAGATCGGACGTCATTGCGGTGGCAAGAGCCACCTTGCGCATGCCGATGCTGTTGGCGGTCGTCGATGTCTGCGCCGTTTCATTCAATGTGATGCGGCTGGTGATCGTCTCGTTGGATGCGTTGGACCATGCCGCCTGCCAGTCGGTGCCCAAGAAGCCGGGGAGCAGCGTGTTGTCGATGAAGTCGTTCATCTGGGCGGCGGTGATGCTTGCTGCCGCCGGATCCGACTGCGGGAAGCCGAAATGGGTCTGGAAATAGGTGTCGAACTGCGCCTGGTTGGGCGAACCCGGTGCGGTGAATTCGTTGACGGGTTTCACATCGGTGTTGATGCCCGCGAAGAGGTATTCACCGTTCATGTTGGTGTTGAGGATGCTTGTCACCGACTCCAGCGAGCGTGTTGCGGCAGCGCGCACGATGCTGGTGTCACTGACGCCTGAAACAGCCGCGGTCAGTGTGGAAAGCAGGTCCTGCGAAACGTTGGAGAATTGCTCCAGTGCATTCTGCGTGGCGCTAAGGCGGTTGGCTGCAAGTCCATTGGAATCCAGCAGGTTTTCCAGTCGCTGGATGTCGCGTGTCATCGAGAAGGAGAAGCCTGCGCGTGCGCCCAGTGTGGCGCCTGGATCGGCCAGGCGCTGCGTTGTCACTTCCTGCTGGCGCTGCACCAGCTCCACCTGCATGCGCATCATGTGGTTGCGCATGGTCTGGGATATGGCGCTGGAGGAAACGAAGGAGGTCTTCATCTTTATCTCGCAATCGACATCAGGGTGGCCAGCATCTCGTCAACGACGCTCATCAGACGCGCGGATGCCTCGTAGGAATGCTCAAGCTCGAGAAGCAGCGCCATTTCCTCGTCCATGTTGACGCCGATTTCGTTGGACAGCGCGGTTGCCGTGCGAACGGACAAGGCTTCCTTGGATTCTGCTCCGCGTGCCGCATCCTGGCGCAAGGCTTCAAGCCAGCCTATGGAATCGGCGGTGTAGCCCGTCAGGCTGCGCGGTGAGGCGATGCCAGCCGCAGGATCGAAGGCGATTGGTTCATCGAGCTTCTGGGTATAGGCAATCAGCGTATCCGAGTATGAAGCGGCGCCCGAGGTGTTTTTCACATAGGCAGCACCATTCATGCCACCATCGCGCAGAAGCTGAACATTGCCGCCTTGTTCGGAATCAACGGCGGCGTTGACGGTAATCCGGCCGGCAAGTCCCTCGACGAGTGTTCCCGAAGCGGGAAGGGCAGGGCCGCCCGGCCAGGTAAAGAGTCCTGCCAGCGGATTCGTACCGGAGGCGTCGGTCTCGGCGAAGGCCTCGATCAGGCCGCGGGCCGTCTCGTCGAGCTGGCGCTGCATCTGGGGGGCGACCGTGTCGCGCATCTGCAGTTTGGCGGCCAAGGTGCCTTGAGAAGTCGTATTGCCTGCGGTGCCCGCGGACAATGGCACGCCGTCCACATAGATGGCATTGCCGGTCATGGCGGCGGTATAGGTTGTGTTCGGCGTGAAGGTCACCGGTCGCGCGACGGTTTCGAACAATGTGGCGCCGTCGGCAGTCAGCACCATCATGTCGTTCTCCTGTCTGCTCACGGTGGAGACAGGAACATATTCGGAGATCTTCTTGAGGAGATTGTCGCGTGCATCCAGCGCGTCTGCGGCATCGCTGCCAGCGCGGGTTGCTTTCACCACTTCCTTGTTCACCGTCTCGAATTCGGCAAGAAGCCGGTTCAGATCATCAACCGAGGTTTTTATTTCAGCGTCGATTTCCGCGCGATAGCTCTGGATCGCCTGGGTGCCGTTGTTGAGTGTCCGGACAAGGCCGCGCGCAGCCTCGACTGCGTTCTCTGCCAGCGTGGCGTTGGATGGAGTGGCCGCATAGGTTTGCAGCGCCTCCTGCAGCACACCCAATTTCTGGGCCGGAGACGTGGAGTTGTCCGGTCCATTGACGCGAAGCTGCAGCGTGTTGAGCCCGCTCGACAGAGAGGCCTGAGCCTGCCAGCCCGAAAGGGCCGACAGGTTTTGACGGAAAAGCGCCTCATTGGTGGCACGCCTGATCTCGCTGATGCGCGCGCCACCATTGGTGCTTGAATAGATCGACGTACGGCGTGCGTAATCGGGGTTGGAGGCTTCGGAGATGTTGCGCGAAACTACGCTTGTCTGGCGCGACGTGTTGAACAGCGCCGACTGAGCGATACTGAGTGCAGATGTAAGCGACATTACTCCTCTTTCCGGCCCCCCACGAGCCGATCAATGAACGGTCACTATCTCTTCAGATTGACCAGCAGCTCCATGAGATCGGAACCGGTCTGGAACACTTTCGAATTTGCCGTGTAGCTGCGCTGGGACTCGATCATCTCGGTCAGTTCCTGCGCGATATCCACATTGGAATTCTCGACCGCGCCGGAGACGATATCGCCCATGCCGCCATTGCCCGCGAAGCCGATGCGAACGGCACCTGAATTCGGGCTTTCGGTAAAGACATTGCCCGCCAGAACCTGAAGCTGGTCCGGGCTTGTCACGCTTGCTACCGGAATGCGGTAAAGCGGCTTGAACGAGCCGTCGGCATACTGGGCGTAGATCACGCCGTCCGTGCCGATCTCGACGCTTTCGATCGTGCTCGGCGGTGCGCCATCCATGGCGGCATCCGAAATGTCGAACGGGGCGCCGAGCTGCGTCATGTTGCTCAGATCGAGTTCGATCGCCTGGCCGGAGGCAAGAGCGAGACTGGCGTTTGCCGGAGCTGTGAGCGCACCAGTATTGTCGAAGGTCATGGTCGCGGTGCCGCCAGGCACGAGGCTGCCGGTAGCTCGGTCGTAGACCTCTACCTGCCACTCATCCACGCCAGTGCCGGTAGATGCGTCATATTCGCTGGTCTTCGACATGTAGACATCGAAGAGCATCTCTTCGCCCATTGTCCCATAGGCAACGAGGGAGGTTTTCTTGGTGTAGTTGGTCGTGCTGGGTGCACCGGTCAGGACTTCAGCATCCGCGGGAAGATTACCCTTGAGGAAGCCGTTTTCCGTCGGCGTCGCGACGAGTTCACTCTGGGTGATCGTGACAGGCTCCAGGCCGGCATAGCCGTTGGCGGTCGCAGCGGGTTCGCCGTTTGCGTAGCTGTAGCCCATGAGCTGGAAGCCGCCGGCATTGACCATCTGGCCTTCGGAATTGAGAACGAAGGAGCCGGCACGCGTGAGAAGCGGTTGGCCGGACGGGTTCTGCACCACAAAGAAGCCTTCGCCCTTGATGGCGAGATCCGTCACCGAAGTCGTGTATTGCAGCACGCCCTGCGTCGAGATCGCATTGCGGACTGTCGTGGTCACACCGCCGGAATTATAGGACCCCTGCGTGCTGGGAATGACCAGCGTGGAGAATTCCGTCTTGGCGCGCTTGTATCCGTTGGTGCTGGAATTGGCGATATTGTCGGCGACGGTGGAGAGCCGGTTTGCCTGGGCATTCATGCCCGACACGCCGGTTCTCATCATTCCATAAAGGCTCATGCGGATTTCTCCTCGTTACGCTTATTGGAGGATAACCGTCGTGACTTGCGCGAAGCTGGCCACGAGCCTGTCGCCTTCCTTCTCGTGCTATTCCACCAGCCGGTAGCCGAGGTAGCGTTTTGAATCGATTGGATCGAATCCCAGCCGGGCGCGCAGCTTCTTGCGAAGCTTGGAAATGTGGCTTTCAACCACGTTCTCTTCGACTTCCTCGTCGAAAATGCCGTAGATCGCATTGAAGATCTGCGACTTGGTCACGCGACGCGAGGCGTTGCTCGCCAGATATTCCAGGATGCGGCGTTCCCTGCGCGGTAGCGGCAGCGGCTCGCCATCGATCTCGGGGTCGCGGCCATCGGCAAAGATGCGCATCGGTCCGATCTGGGTGAAGCTTGGCTGCTGCTGGGCGACGCGGCGACTGATGGCGGTGATGCGTGCGAGGATCTCGCGAACATGCACCGGCTTGCGAACCACATCGTCAACACCTGCTTCAAACAGGCGCAGCGTATCTTCCAGCGACTGCTGTTCGGCCAGTGCTATGACGGGAGCGTTCGAACGCTCGCGGATGCGTTTGGCGGGCATGTCGACTTCGCTGCATTGTCCAAGCAGGAACGCGCTGACGGCCTTCAGGTCGTCATCTGCCGCACTGTCTACCCATTCACCAAACTCGCCCGGACCAAATCCCGCCGTAGCCACACCTTCGCGGCCAAAAAGAGAATTATACCCCTGGGTTACAAGTTCACGCTCGTCCACCACAACGATCATGAAGAGCCCCCTTCCGAATCACTTGTTAACCAAGAAGTAACCGGTGGGCGGAATCGCTGACAACATATATTTTCAATTATAAATATTTCAGGAGCAGCTGTGACTCATCTGCACAGTTGTCCTGACTGACAACACTCACTGGTTGCAGAAGGTCCGCGCGCCTGGTGTCCATTCACCGAAGCCCGTTGCAACCATATTGGCGATCACCCGGCACAGATATCGCTTCTGGGCGGGGTCGTTGTTCGGGCCGGCGTGATACCGCGCGACTGCCATGGACCAGCTTTCATGACGCGCCTTCAATTGTTTCAGGAATCGGGCGGCATATTCCACATTCGTGTGTGGATCCAGCATGGCTGCCACATCGTCGAATCTGGACGCGTGATAGTGATGATTGATTTGCATGCAGCCGAGATCGATAAGTTTGCGTCCTTCGGCACGGGCACGCTTGAAAGCCTGCAGTGCTTCTTCCTTCGATGATCCGTAGAAGGTCTGACCCTCGATATTGAGGGCATAGGGCTGAAGGCTGCCTTTCACGCCTGTTTCCGTCAGGCCTACAGCATAGAGAATTCCTGGCGGAATCGCATATTTCTCAGCAGCGGCAAGTATTTCTGCTTCGCATGGATTTGAAGCGGACAACGCTGCTGAAGCGTGGATGCTAAATATACAGGCTGTCAGTATCCGCAGCATTGTTCTGTTGGTTTTGCGCGCTGGCCCCGCCACGGCCTGAACCGCCTGGATCATTGCTCGACCCGCCCTTGTTTTGCGAGCCTGAACGGCCATCTGATGCGGCCTGTTCGAAGCCGTTTTCGCGTCCATGCGATCCGTAGTTCTGGGAGGTGGCGGAGTGGCTGTTGGCGTTTTGCTGAATGGTTATGCGGTCTATGTCATAGCCGAGCGATCGCAGGGCTTTTGCTATCGTGTCTCCGTCCACGGAAAGCTTGTTTCGAGCAGCCTCGGTTTCAACCTGAATTTCAACGGTAAGTTGATCTCCGCTTCCTTTCAGGATTGCGGTGACATTGCCAAGCTCGGCCGGACGCAGCTGGATCTTAATTGTGTGCAAGATGTCAGGGGTACTTGAATTCGCCCTAAAAATTTCTCTAGGGGCTGACGAAGCAGCAGCCTGGAATGCCTTGTCGCCGGAAAGTGCCGATGTCACCTGGTCGGCGATTGGTGAGGGAGCATGGGATGTGCCCGCGATAGGTTGCGGGGAAGACGTCACGCTTACGGTCTTGAAGACGTTTTGAGCATGCTCGTCACGCCGACCGCCGCGCCCCATCTCGCTGCCCTGATCCTGCGAATTCGCATCGGCAGCCTTCATCAAGACGGAACGGTCCGTCGCCGGTGTTGCCGGCCTGGCAGTCTCCGTCTCGCTTTTTAGTGACTGCGCCGGAATGGCGGACTGCTTTTCAGCAGTGCCTACGGTCTCCGATCTGCCTGGTTCGGTCCCGGCGGAATTCACCGTCTGGGACGAGAAAGGTGCAGTCGTTACGACGGGTTCGTCAGTGACATCTTCCGGTGTCTCCTGATCAACAGATAGAGCCTTGGCAGCATCTGTCCCAGGATTGGCATTCTGAACAGGTTTGGCAACCGGGAGCTCGGATAGTTCCGATCCAGCTTCACCTTCATCTTCGGCAAGAGCGTCCGGATCGCTCGTTGCAGCAGGACTGGCGGACAAAGTGATCCTGGCTAAAGGCTCCGGCGCGGAGACACCCTCCAATCCGGTTGAGAGCCTGCCCAGAATATCGTTGAGCTTCGTCGGACCTGCAACTTTCTCACCGGTTTCACCGGCGGGAAACTTGAGTGCGGTATCCTGATCCTGCTTCGCACCGAATTGCAGCGCGTTTTGGAACAGCTCCTTGGCACCGTCGCCATCGATGTTTTTTGCAAGGCTTGTCTTGTCGCCTTTCGCGGGCAGACCGCCAAGGAGCGTGGACATGAGCGCGTTCATCGTTTTTCCTCCAGAAGCCGGTCAATGGCTTCGAGCTTTTTACGAGCATCCTGCAGATATGTGCCTTCGGCATCGGGTGCGGTTGGCGCAGTGGCAGAGGCGGGCACAAGGCTTGCCTCGTCATTCTCGTCCATCTGCGCCGGCTGCGGCGCCATGCTTGCTTCGACAGTGATGACCGGAGGTTCGATAACGCTGCGTGCGATTGCCTTGGCAGCCCGAAGCAGTTCCTTGTCACTTGCAGACAGGCGCTTCTCGTCAATCGACTGCAGCGTCGCAAGAACCTCGTTCACGTTTTCCTTGGTAACCGAGGCTGCGCTTTCATAGAGGATCGCGCGCGGGTCCTGCGGTTGAGGCTTGCCGGGATCACTCGGCTTCTTTTCCGCCTGTTCGGATGCGAATGCGAGCAGACCTTCATGACCGTCGATGGCTGCCTGACGGGCAATGCGCAAATAAATCACGCGGGCTTGCTCATTGCTCATTCGGTCGGCGATCTGGGCAACTTCCTCCAGATCGATGCGGTCGCGCATGGCCACGATACCGGCCACCAGGCTTTCGGCGAACTGACTTGCATAGGGCGAATGGATGAAGCGGCTGACATATTGTCGTGCGGCGCGCGCAAAACGCTCCGCGTCGCCGAGAATGGCGGTAGCATCCAGCGTGCGGCGAAGTGCGGCTTCCTCGAGAAGCGTGCCCGGTGCCATGAGACGCGTCTGATCGAACAGTTCCAGCGCGCGTTGGGGCGTGTCGCGCATCAGAAGGGACCCGGCGACAAGGCCCAGTGGCGCGCCAACCGCATTGGGAAGATCCAGCGGATTGACGCCGCCAAGCGCAGCGCGGGCGCGGTTAGGATCTCCAAGCGCATAGCTCAGGAGCCCGTCGCCGATAGTGCGCAAGTCGCCTTCGAGGCTGAGCGTGGCAAAAACCTCGCGGATTGTTGCCGGATTGCCGCCACTCGAGGCATAGGCCAGCAAGGCGTTCAGATTGCGCGCATCGTCATAGGCTTCGCGCGGTGCATCGCGCAGCCGTGCATCGATGATGTTCAGTAGCTTGGTCTGCATGGGAAGTGCTGCATGATCGCCGTCGGCGATCCTGTCCTGCACGACCTGCAGCGAGCGCATCATCTGGTATGGCTCAAGCCCAGCGGCTTTGACAGGCAGGCTGGCTGCGAGCGCTGCCAAGCCCACAGTGCCAATTATCGCTGCAATGCGCCCGGCACGCTGCGGCATCAATCAACCTCCAGGAAGATGTCGATGCGTCGGTTGGCGTCCGCATAAGGATCATCAGGCAGCTTCAACTTGCGATCGGCAAAACCCGCGACTTCGGCTATGCGGTCTTCGGGCACACCGCCGCGTATAAGCATATATTGGGCCGCATGGGCGCGTGCGGTTGAAAGCCGCCAGTTGTCATAGTCGCCTCCCTCGAAGGGGCGGGCGTCGGTGTGGCCATGGACACGGATCGAACCGCCCTGTGCGGCCAGCGTGCGGCCAATCTTTTCCATCGCCGTGACGAGACTGCGCTGCGGCACTGCCGAGCCGATATCGAACATGGCTTCGCGCAGGTCATCGGTTACGGAAATCTGTACGCCCTGCTGGCCAGCGGTCACCGAGACGGAGGCGGCCAGGCCTTCGCCCTGCAGGGCCTGCGCGATCTGCTCACGCATACGTGCTGCCGCTTCCTGCACTTCCGCGTCAGGGGAAGGTTCCGGCTGCACCGGTTCTGCAGCTTCAGGAGCCGGTTGGGGATCAGGCTGGGCAACGGGCTCCAGCGGCTGCAGTTCCGCCACTTCACGGCGAACAGGTGCGGGCGCGGGTTCATCAGGCATGCTGCTGTCCGCGCCTTCGGTGCGTTCGACCTGTCCATCTTCGGCAAGCTCGAATTGACCCGTCTCGATCGCGCGCTGGTCTGCACCTGATGGCTGTTGGCGTGCATTGTCCGGGTCGCCCTCAACGCCGATCTTCGGCTCGGCAACCTGCTGCGACCAGAAATCGGGTGCAAAGGGATCGCGATAGGCCTCGCCGCCGGAGGCGCCGGATGAGGGGCCGGAAGTCTGTGCGCCGCCTTCACCCTTGGCCGAGATGTTCTGCTCGCGGCCAACATCCGCTGCGATTTCCGCCAGAACGGCATAGGGATTGGCGAAGAAATTCTCGTCTGAAAATTTCTGGACCTCGGACATTTCGGTCGCGTTCTTGAAATCCGCGGGGCCGGATGTCTTCTCATTCCGGCCAGCAGGTGCCGCGCTGCCGTCTTCCACCTCTTCATTGGTAGAGGTCGATTGCGGCCCCTGACCGATTTCCTCAAGACCCTTGCGATTGGTGTTGCGGTCGATCAGTTTGACGGGATTGAAATAGCTGGCGAGTGCCGCACGCGTTTCCTCATTGGAGGCATTGATCAGCCACATGACGAGAAAGAAGCACATCATCGCGGTCATGAAGTCGGCGAATGCGATCTTCCATGCGCCGCCGTGATGACCGTCGTCCTCGTCATCGCCCCCGCGCCGGACGATGATGATTTCCTGCGGGCGTTCGGTGTCTTCTGCGCTCATGCCAAAAGCTCCGAAAGCTGGCGCGACCATTCATATAGCCGGGTTTCGAGAAGGCTTTCGTTGATCTCAGCGGAAAGCTCAGGATTTGTGGTTTCGATCAGTTCGAACTGATGCGCACGATCTCCCAGACGCCCGCGCAAAGCTTCGAGCATCACCGCGTTGCCTTCGATGCGTATGCGCAGCGTTTCCTCGTCCTTCAGCGCGTCTTGCAGCCGGGCAGTGAATTCTTCCAGTGCCTTTTGCTGCAGTTTTTCCGTCAGCGCCAATCCGAGAACGCGCGCGGTCATCTCGCCTGCGGCATCCATGACGCGCTGCTCGGATGTCTGCAGGCTGTTGATCAGCGCAATGGCCATTTTCGCGCCAAGCTGCTGCTGGAGAGACAGGATCTCTTCTTCGTGATGCGCGCGTATGGCAGCCAGTTCTGCCTGATGCCTGTCGGTCAGTTCCGCGATTGCTTCTTCACGCGCCTTGGCCGTGGCTTCTTCGATCCGCCGTTCCGCGACTGCTGCATCATTGCGCTGAGGTTGTTGAGCTCTGGGTGCAGGCGCGCGCGGGGTGACCGGTATCGCATGCGCAAAGTCAGGCAGCGCATCTGCCAGGGTTGGAAAAGCCATCAGCCAAGCGCCTCGCTCTCAGCACGTGACCATTTGCGCAGGATCTCTGCGGTTCGCTCTTCGGAGAGATCGACCATGCGCGCCAGGCGGTCCTGCGGGGCGGGACGCAACTTCAATGGCTCGCTACCGTCCTCGTCTTCCTCATGCTCGGAATAGGCCTGCTCGATTCCTGCTCCACCAGCAGCAGGAATCTGCGGTGCCCCGGACTGTCCCGGCAAGGCCGCCTGCATCTGGGAAGCTTCCTGGTTGGCGGTTGCAGTTCCAAGCAGCGCCTGGCTCATGGGCTTCAGGCCGAACCATGTCACGAGGAAAGCAACCAGCACGAAGGCTGCGGCATTGATGACCGTGCCGACATGGGTGGAGAGCTTGTCCATGATGCCGGGCTCGGCAATCTCCACACCGTCAAGGCCGTCTATGAACTCGACTGCAGCCACCTTGATGACGTCGCCGCGCGTTTCGTCATATCCCGTGGCCGATGCCACGACTGACTGGATTTCGGCGATGCGCTCATTCACCTGATCGGTGGTCGCGTTTTCGCCGAGAAGGCTCTTGATGCGTGCCTCATTCACGACAACGGCGATGGAAAGCTTGGTTACCTCGTAGCCATTGCTGGTGGTTGCGACACGCTTGGTGTTGAGTTCGTAATTCGTCGTTTCCTCACGACGCTCGCTTTCTTCGGACGAACGCGGGCGATCCGGTGCGGCGGGTTCCTCCTGGGGCAGATTCTGCAGAACCGTTGTCGGGCTGGTTGCCGTCTCCTGCGATGCATTCTCACTGGAGCGCACGACCTGCACCGAGCGCTCGACGCGCGAATCCGGATCGAAGATGACTTCTTCCACCTGGCGGGCGTCGGTGTTCACATTGGCCTTGACGCTCGCGCGGAAATTGTCGGGCCCGAGATAGGGCGCAAGGGCGCGGCGGATGTTTTCTTCAACCTGTCCTTCAACCGTACGCTCAATGCCGATGGAGCGTTGGGCGGAGTTGTTGGCCGGGTCATCGCCCGCAGCGAGCAGCGTGCCGGAAGAATCCAGAACGGTGACTTTTTCAGCATTAAGGCCCGGGACGGCAGCAGAAACCAGATAGCGGATCGAAGCGGCCTTCTCCGTGCCGTCGACGCCTTGCGCACGAATGACGACGGAGGCGGAAGGCTCCTGCTCCTCACGGCGGAAATTTCCGCGGTCGGGCATGACGATGTGAACGCGTGCGGCCTTGATGCCGGCAATGGACTGGATCGTTCGGGCGATTTCGCCTTCAAGGGCGCGAACGCGGGTCACTTCCTGCATGAATGTGGTCAGACCCAGCGAGCCGACATTGTCGAAGAGCTCGTAGCCTGCATTCGTGGAGCTTGGCAGACCCTTCTCGGCGAGCAGCATGCGTGCGCGGGCAGTGGTGCCGGCTGGTACCAGCACGGATGTGCCATTGGAATCCACGTCGAAGGAAATTCCGGACTCGTTCAGGACAAGGCCGATCTGGTTCACGTCGGAACGTTCCAGCCCGACATAGAGCGTCTCATAGGCTGGCTTGTTGAGATAGATGGCTCCGGTGACGATCAGGCCCATGACAAGCGCGAACATGCCGCCCATCATCATCAGGCGGCGCGGTCCCAGAGTTTTCAGGTTCTCGACTACGGTCTGCAGTTGCTCAGGCAAAAGTCTACAAGCTCCCCGGCAGGTTACGGATGGACCATAGGTGCTGAAGCTTGTGCGAAAATGTAATGGGCCGCCCGGTATGGGGCGGCCCATTCAGAAAACTGGAAGGTGGGGGAGGGCCTAGCCCTGGAACAGCGACAGGATGCTCTGTGCGTTCTGGTTCGCGATGGAAAGCGCCTGAATGCCAAGCTGCTGCTGCACCTGAAGCGCCTGAAGACGAGTGGATTCCTCGTTCATGTCCGCATCTACAAGCTGACCGACACCGCGTTCGATCGAGTCCATCAGGTTCGAGATGAAATCCGTCTGGAGATCGAGGCGGGTCTTTGCTGCACCCAGCTCTGCTGCAGCATTGGCCATTGCGCTCATGGCAGCTTCGACATCGGTCAGGAAGCCGTCGATGGTGGCATCGGTGGCGCCATCGACGTCGATGGCCATGATATCAGTGGTGATTGTGGTGCCAGTGGCGCCATCGGCACTGAAAAGTCGAATATTGGTATTGGCGATGGTGATCGAGCTGACGGATACCGTACCGTCGGATGCGCGATTGTAGCCCGCGACAATTTCAAGATCAGCCGTGGAATCGGTCGCCAGGATATTGGTTCCCGCATAGCTGGCGCCAATCGCCGCGCTGCGGATATGCTCCTGAAGGACAGCGATCTCGGACTGGATCTTCTTCTGGTTCTCGCCGCTTGCACCGCGCGCGCTCAGAACCTTCGACTTGATCTCGTCGACCTGGTCGATGATGTTGCTCATCGCGGTATAGGCCGTGTCGATCTTGCCCGCACCCAGACCAAGCGAATCCTGGACGGCGGAGAGTGCCTTGTTGTCGGAGCGCATGGTTGTCGCGATCGACCAGTAGGCGGCATTGTCGCTGGCCTCGGCGACGCGGTAGCCGGTCGAGATACGACCCTGCGTGACATCCAGCGCCTTGTTGGTCATCTTCAGGCTTTGAAGCGCAACCATTGCGGATGCGTTTGTCATGATGCTCGACACGTGTCTGCCCCTTTAACCCCGGTTCCGTTTCAAAGGCAGCGTTAGAATCAAAGCAACCTTTGGTTAAGCTTAGTTAAGAAACCTATGGTTAACGAGGGGTTAACGAGCATTAACGAAAAATGCCGCCCGGTTACCCGGACGGCCTCTTTCAATCATGTTGCCAGTTGCCCGGCTCAACTCATTAGCGGAACAGCGAAAGGATGTTCTGCGAGTTGGAATTGGCGATGGAGAGCGCCTGCGTGCCAAGCTGCTGCTGAACCTGCAGAGCGGAAAGGCGAGCGGACTCTTCATTCATATCTGCGTCAACAAGCGTGCCAACGCCGCGGTCGATCGCATCGGACAGCTTGGAGACGAACTCCTTCTGCAGGTCGATACGCGACTTTGCGGCACCGAGCGAAGCAGCGCCGGTGGCCATGTCGCCGAGCGCGGTTTCGATGTCGGTCAGCAGGTTGTTGAACTGGGCATCTTCCGTAGCACCCGTCACGCCTGCCAGTGTGGAGACGTTGAGCGTGAGAACGGAAACGGCAGAGGCAGTACCTGCACCGTCCAGAATGCCAGCGTCTGCAGCATTCGTGTCGATCAGGCGCACGTCGTCATAGGCGACGTCGATGGTGCCGGTGGTCACGGCGCCGGTCGAGTCACGATTGTAGGACGAAATGACGCTGAGGTCGGTCGCGGCCGCGGTGGAATCCGTCTGCAGCAGGTTCTGGCCGGCATAGGAAGCGCTTGCAACGCTGTCGGTCAGGTGCGACTGAAGAGCTGAAATTTCCGACTGGATCTTGGCGCGGTCCTCCGTGCTTGCGGATTTTGCAAGCAGAACCTTTTCCTTGATCTGGTCAACAACGCCGATGGCGTCGTTCATGGCGGTGTAGGCGGTGTCGATCTTGCCCGCACCCAGGCCCATTGCGTCCTGAACGACCGAGTTGGCCTTGTTGTCCGACTTCATGGTCGTGGCAATCGACCAGTAGGCGGCATTGTCAGAGGCCTCTGCGACGCGCAGACCGGTCGAAATGCGCGACTGGGTCGTCGCCATGTTCTTGGAGATGGTGTTGAGGGTCTGCAGCGCGGTCATCGCCGACGCATTGGTGTTGATGCTAGCCATTTTGGCATACGTCCTTTTACTGAAACAAACAGGACATACCGGGCCGTCCGGTTTGACGAAGAAGGCATCATGCCTATGACAGCTGGGTCACCTCGTCATGCAGGAGCACTTTGCGGGCAAGTTCCTATCAAAGTGCTAACATACGAAAACTATTAGATTTTTCCCGTTATAGGCGAGTTGAATGCAACCGTGTGATAAGGTTGGAGAACGAAAAAAGGGCCGCTGATGCGGCCCTTTTGAACATGTTGTGGCTGCTCCGATCAACGGAAGAGCGACAGGACGTTCTGCGCGTTCGAATTGGCGATGGAAAGCGCCTGAACACCAAGCTGCTGCTGAACCTGCAGAGCGGAAAGGCGAGCGGACTCTTCATTCATGTCTGCGTCAACCAGCGTGCCGACACCGCGGTCGATCGCATCGGAGAGCTTCGAGACGAACTCCTTCTGCAGGTCGATACGGGACTTTGCAGCGCCCAGCGAGGCTGCGCCGGTTGCCATGTCGCTGAGTGCGGATTCAACGCCCGTCAGCATCTCGTCAAAATCGGTGCTGTCGAGATTTGCCGCCGTTACGTCGAGCGTCAGGACCGACTGCGTGACTGCGCCGGTACCGGTGGTGGTGAAGGTCGTGTCCAGAATGCCGGTGTTACCAGCCGAATCGATCAGGCGGACATCGGAGAGCGTCACATCGATCGTGCCGGTGGTCACGGCACCGGAGGAGTCGCGATTGTATGACGAGATGACGGACATGCTCGTGCCGGCTGCAGGATCCGTGTTGAGAATGTTCTCGCCGGCGTAGGATGCGCTGCCGATGGAGTCGGTCAGGTGTGACTGAAGCGCGGAAATTTCCGTCTGGATCTTGGCGCGGTCCTCGGTGCTTGCGGATTTTGCAAGCAGAACCTTTTCCTTGATCTGGTCAACAACGCCGATGGCATCGTTCATGGCGGTGTAGGCAGTGTCAATCTTGCCCGCACCCAGGCCCATTGCGTCCTGAACGACCGAGTTCGCCTTGTTGTCCGATCTCATGGTCGTGGCAATCGACCAGTAGGCGGCATTGTCAGAAGCGTCCGCAACGCGCAGGCCCGTCGAAATGCGCGACTGGGTGGTCGCCATGTTCTTGGAGATGGTGTTGAGGGTCTGCAGCGCGGTCATCGCCGACGCATTGGTGTTGATGCTAGCCATTTTGGCATACGTCCTTTTACTGAAACAAACAGGACATACCGGGCTGTCCGGTTTGACAGGGAAGGCATCATGCCCTGACCGTTCATGGGGTCACCTGCCATGCGGGACTCAACGTGATGGTCTATTCCTACCAAAACCTGAATCGCTGTGCAGTCGGCACCGGTCAGGCCGCCTCGCGCGTCAGAAGCTGCCTTCTTGATTAACAGATTGCTAAAAAAGGAAGGGGCCGCCAGACGGCAGCCCCCTCGAATGTTCCAGCTGTGGCTGTTCCGATTAACGGAAGAGCGAGAGGATATTCTGCGAGTTGGAGTTTGCGATGGAGAGCGCCTGAACGCCGAGCTGCTGCTGAACCTGCAGAGCGGAAAGGCGTGCGGACTCTTCATTCATGTCGGCGTCGACGAGCTGGCCTACACCACGGTCGATGGCGTCGGAGAGCTTTGACACGAACTCTTTCTGCAGATCGATGCGCGACTTGGCTGCACCGAGCTCGGCAGCACCGGTTGCCATGTCGCTGAGTGCAGCTTCGACGATGGTGAGCATATCGTCGAAGTCGGCGGACTGGTGGGTTGCCGTGGTGACATCAAGCGTCAGTACGGAGACGTTGCCAGAGTTGGTGGTTGCGGTCTCAAGGTCCAGGATGCCGGTGTTGCCAGTGGTATCGATGAGGCGGACATTGGCCAGTGCAACGTCGATGGTGCCGGTGGTCACGGCGCCGGCGGCAGATCGATTATAGGAAGAGATCACGCTCAGGTTGCCGGCGCCACCTGGATCCGTCTGCAGCAGGTTGGAGCCAGCGTAGGATGCGCTGCCGATGGAGTCGGTCAGGTGCGACTGAAGGGCGTCAATTTCGGACTGGATCTTGGCGCGGTCTTCCGTGCTTGCGGATTTCGCAAGCAGAACCTTTTCCTTGATCTGGTCAACAACGCCGATGGCGTCGTTCATGGCGGTGTAAGCGGTGTCCACCTTGCCTGCGCCGAGGCCCATTGCGTCCTGAACGACGGAATTGGCCTTGTTGTCTGACCTCATGGTCGTTGCGATCGACCAGTAGGCGGCATTGTCGGAGGCTTCCGCAACGCGCAGACCCGTCGAAATGCGCGACTGGGTTGTCGCCATGTTCTTGGAGATGGTGTTGAGGGTCTGCAGCGCGGTCATCGCCGATGCATTGGTGTTGATGCTAGCCATTTGGCATGTGTCCTTGAAACAAAAAACAAACAGGACATACCGGGCCGTCCGGTTCGGCGGAGAGGCATCATGCCGTGAACAGCTGGTTGTGTTCACCCCGCCGAGCTGGACTTATGGTTAAGCTCGAATTACTACCAAATGGCTAACTTTAGGTTGTTTTGTGCAACCTCACGCGAAGGAGCGCACCAAGCTTCCGACAAGCAGGTTCCAGCCGTCGATCAGCACGAAGAACAGAAGCTTGAAGGGCAGCGACACCACGGTCGGCGGCAGCATCATCATGCCCATGGACATGGTGATGGTCGCCACGATCAGGTCGATCACGAGAAATGGCAGGACGATCAGAAAGCCTATCTCGAATCCGCGCCTGATTTCGGAGATCATGAAGGCGGGAATGAGCACGCGCAGATCCGCGTTCTCGGCCGTCACATCAACCTCGCCGCGCTCGAGAGCGAGGTCGGCGAAAAGGGCGAAGTCCTTTTCACGCACATTGTTGACCATGAAGGCGCGGAACGGGTCGGAGATGCGCTCCAGCGCGACTTCCTCGGTGATCTCATTGTTCATCAGCGGCTGCAAACCTTCATTCCATGCACGGTCGAAGGTCGGCGCCATGACGTAGAAGGTCATGAACAGCGCAAGGCTGATAAGGATGAGATTGGCCGGAGTGGTGGGCAGTCCCATGCCGGTGCGCAGGATGGAGAAGGCAATGACGAAGCGTGTGAAGCTCGTCACCATGATCAGGATGCCGGGTGCGATGGATAGCACGGTAAGCAGGCCGAACATCTGGATGATGTAGCCGACGGTCGTGCCGTCCGCGTCACCCGCCAAAGCGCCGAAGTCGAGCGCCTGCGCAAAGGCAGTATCAGCTGCCACCAGCAGCGGCAGCGTCACAAGGAATACGCGCGTCATTCGAAGAGGAATGTGCTTACCAGCACATCCTTCACCTTACCGTTCGCGCGGATATTGGCGCGCTCGAGGAGATCAGCCTTTACATGCTGGAACCCGCTTGGACTTTCGATCTGACGAAGCTTCAGGGTGCGCAGATAGGCCACAAGGTCCTGATGAATGACCAGCGGCATGACCGGATCGGTGGCGTCTGCCATCAGGAGCTGAAGCTCGGTGCGCAGCCAGACCTCGCTTGGTTCTGCCAGATTGATCGTGATGGGATCGATTGGGACGAGGACAGGTGCCATGGCCTCTTCGGGGGCTGCGCCATCCTCGGCTTCAGCTTTCTCCTGGGGCTTCACACCGGCGGGTGTGTCGTCCTTGATCACCGGCTGAAGATCTTGCAGATACCCGCCTGCAAACCACCCGCTGCCGGCAGCAGCTGCGGTAAGCACAGCAAGCAGGCCAAGCTGCACGACCATTGACGGTCCGGATTTCTTTTCAGTCGTTTCAGCCACGAGTGCCATTATCCATCATCGTCATCAGAAGGGCAGGACGCGGTCCAGGAATTGCTGCCCATAGGGTGGCTCCTGAACCTCTGAAATGCGTCCGCGCCCACCATAGGAAATGCGCGCTTCGGCAATGCGGTCGTAGGAGATCGTGTTGTTCGGTCCGATATCCATGGGGCGCGCAATGCCGGCTATGGTGAGAACGCGAAGCTCGGAATTCACGCGGACTTCCTGCGTGCCGGAAATGCGCATATTGCCATTCGGCAGGCGCTCGGTGACGACTGCTGCCACGGTCAGGTTGATCGCTTCGGACCGCTCGGTCGCGCCTGCACCTGTGGTCGAGGTGCCCGATCCGATCTCACCTTCGGCAGAACCGGAGGAGCCAGCGCCGCCAACCGCGAATGATCCTGCCAGACCGAGGTTGCGGCTGGCATTGCGTGAACGTTCGGATTCGTTCTTGAAGCGCGCGCGGTCATTGATGGAGATCTGCACCGTGAGGATATCGCCCACCTCAAGCGCGCGCGGGTCCGTGAAGAGGCGGCTTTGGCGGTCAGTCCAAAGCGAATAGCGGCTGACCGGCGCAGCAGGCTCTTGCGGGTAATGATATGCCGGCAGGCTGGTTGGCTCCGCACCCGCACCAACGGGCGAGAGTGCGGGCGGCTGACCGAGCTCATGGGTAACCTGCGAACAGGCGGAGAGCGCGATGGTCGCGAGGACTGCCAGATTGCGCGGCTTGAACATCATGAGGGGTCTTTCGGGCGGGCTGCACTTGCGATGATCGTGGTGAGCGTCGCGGCAGCCTTGCTGTTCATTTCGTTGAGGATAACGCCGGCAATCCGCGGCTCGAGCTTCATGAGAATGGCGGCGGCCAGATCGGAGCTGACTTCAGACAGGCGTTCGGCGGCCGCGTCGGGACGCATGCTGGCATAGATTGCAACGAGACCTTCCTCGGCCTTGGCGAGAAAGACCTCGCGACGTGTAAGCCATTCCTCATATTCCGCGCGCTTGTCTTCGAGAGCGACGATGCGCTCATCCACATCGCTGCGCAGCTTGTTCAACTCCATCGTCTGCAGCGCGTAGCGGCGGTCGCGGGCAGCGTCCGCTATGTTGGAGCAGAAGCGCGCAATCTCGTCCTGATTGGCTTCCGAAAGGTTGGGCTGGGCAAAGGCCGCTGGCACGCTGAGCGCCGAAAGGCCGGTGGCGAGGGCGAGGAATGCGGCTGCGAGGCGGTTCATCTTCATTGGCCTTTTTCCTACTGGAGCACCAGTTCGGCCTGCAGGGCGCCTGCGGACTTGATGCCCTGGAGGATTGCGATGATGCCGTCAGGCTTCACGCCCAGGCGGTTCAAGCCCTGAACAAGGGTCTGAAGGTCCGGCCCATCCAGCACGGCCACGCGCGCGTCGGGTTGATCGGCCTGGATCGCGGTGAAGGGCTCGACGGCAGTCTCGCCGTCGGAGAAGGGCAGCGGCTGCACGACCTGCGGCATTTCGGTGATGCGCACGGTCAGCGCGCCGTGGCTGATCGCGACACGGGAGATACGGACATCCTGACCGATGACGACGGTGCCTGTGCGTTCGTCCACGACAACACGGGCAGGCGCATCAGATTCGACAATCAGGTTCTCGATCTCGGCATAAAAGCGTGCTGCCGATATTCCTGAAGGACGGTGGATCACCACGGTGCGGGCGTCCTTCTCGTTCGCCAGACGCTTGCCGAAATGCTGCGCGGTGTAGGCGTTGATGGCATCGGCAATGCGCACGGCGGTTGAGAAGTCCGGATTGCGAAGCTGCAGTGTGAGGCTTGCGATATCGGAAAGCTGCGCATCGACACTGCGCTCGATGATCGCACCATTGGGCACGCGGCCAGCGGTCGGTACACCCTGGGTGAGTGTTTCTGCCTGACCTTCAGCCGAGAAGCCGGAGACGATGACCGGTCCCTGGGATACGGCGTATATCTCGCCATCGGCAGCGCGCAGCGGCGTCATGACCAGCGTGCCGCCGGCAAGCGAGGTGGCATCGCCAAGCGAGGAAACCGTCACGTCGATGCGCGCACCCGATTGAACGAAGGGCGGCAGGTTTGCGGTGACGATGACTGCGGCAACATTCTTCGCGCGGGCCGTTCCACCTTCCGAGGCGATGCCGAGATTTTCCAGCATGGCGCGGATCGACTGCTCGGTAAAAGGCGAATTGCGCAGGCTGTCGCCCGTGCCTTTCAGGCCGATCACGAGGCCGTAACCGACAAGCTGGTTATCGCGGGAGGCCTGAAGCTGGGCAATGTCCTTGATGCGCGACATGGCACCGATGCCCCGGCCAGCCATCATGTAGCGGTCCGAACCTTCGCCGCCGCCATAGGTGACATGGGATGCGGAGCCCGGCTGGCCGTCATAGCCGACTACCGTTGGCTCGAGATCGGCAGCGTTCACGCCTGCGCCAAACAGCGTTGCGGCAAGGAGGAGGGCGAGGCGGCGCATCATGATGCCAGCACCCGGACTGAGCCATCCTGCATCACGATTCCTGAAAAGACCGCGCCGGAATCCACGTTGCGCAGCTTGATCACGTCACCAGCAGCGCCTGGCTGCAGCGGTACGGCCATCAGCGAAATCTGCAATGCGCCTTGTGCGAAGAGCACCGTTACCGCCGAGCCTGTCTCGACCAGATGCGGCTTGCGCACCGCAGAGGTCATGATCATGCGGCCGGGAAGAAGCGTGCGCTTGGCAACCAGCCCCTCGATCTCATCGGGAGAGCGGACGACTGATGTGCCGCCGCGCAACTGGCGACGAAGCTCGACCTCGTCAAGTGCGTCTGCGGTCACCGTCTGACCGGGATAGATGACACGATTGGGCACCACGACCATTTCCTGCGCATTGGCAGGCACGGCACCTGCAAGTGCAGCAAAAAGGGGCAGGGCTGCTGCCAGCCCTGCCAGTACGGTCCGCCGCTTGAAAAAGGTGCCCATGATGCTCACCGCAGTGTTACCTCAAGGATTGGGTGACGGTGGTGGCCATTTCGTCGGCCGCCTTGATGACTTTCGAATTCATCTCATAGGCGCGCTGCGCCGAGATCAGCTCGGTGATTTCCTTCACCGGATCAACGTTGGAATCTTCCAGGTAACCTTGTTCCACTGTCGCGAAACCGGGGTCACCAGGCACACCGAAATTGGCCGCGCCTGAGGCCGTCGTCTCGCGGAAGAGGTTGTCGCCCATGGGCGCGAGGCCCGCTTCGTTGGCGAAGGTTGCAAGTGTCAGCTGCCCGAGATCCTGCAGGTTCGCCTGTCCTTCCATCCGCGCGAAGATCTGGCCGGACTTGTTGACGATGACCTCGATCGCATCTTCGGGGATGACGATGGCCGGTGTGACGGGGAAGCCGTCTACGGTTACCAACTGGCCTTCGGCATTGGTATTGAAAGCGCCTGCGCGAGAGTAGAGCTGCTCGCCGTCAGCGCCTTCGATGGCGAACCAGCCCTTGCCGACAAGCGCGAGGTCCAGCTTGTTGCCCGTATTGGTGAGCGAACCCTGGATGTGAACATTGCGCACGGCCGAGGTTTTCACGCCAAGTCCGACCTGCGCACCTTCGGGAACGATATTTGCGTTTGCCTGGTTGGGAACGCCCTGCAGACGCTCGGCCTGATAGAGAAGATCGGAGAATTCGGCACGTGCACGCTTGAAGCCGGTCGTGTTGATGTTCGCGATGTTGTTCGCAATAACTTCAAGGTTAAGCTGCTGTGCACTCATGCCGGTTGCGGCGATGGAGAGGGCCTTCATCGGATTGTCCTTCTTCAGATCGCCATGCGGCTGACTTCGAGATATGCGGTGACGATCTTGTCGCGTATGGCGATAGCTGCCTGAAGCGATTGCTCGGCGCTCATGACCGCGTCGACGACTTCACGTGTATCGGCCTCGCCCTGGATGGCTTTGACCGACATCAGTTCGGCGCCTTCGAGCTTGGAGACCGTGCTGGTGGCGAAATTCGAAAGCATGGTCGAGAAAGCTTCTCCTGCAGGAGCAGTGGCCTGGCTTGGCTGGCTGTCATCCAGGCTGTTCTGTCCAAGGCTTGTGAGGCGGCCGAGTTCGCCGATACCGGAAATCATCACGTGCTCCGCAGAAGATCGATGGTCATGGAAATGAGTTCGCGCGCCTGCTTCATCACCTGCAGGTTGGCTTCGTAGCCGCGATTGGCCTCGCGCATGTCGGCCATCTCAACGAGCATGTTGACGTTCGGCATCTTCACATAGCCGTTCTCGTCAGCCGCTTCGTGGCCGGGCTGGTATTCCAGCGGAAACGCGGTGCTGTCGCGCGCGATGGCCGAGATGTTGACCATGCTGCCGCCGGACTCGCGGTCGAGTTCAGCTGCGAAGCTGATCGTCTTGCGCTGGTAGGGGTCGCCGCCGGGAATGTCGCTGGTCGATTGCGCATTTGCGAGGTTCTCCGACACAACGCGCATGCGTTCGGATTGTGCGCCAAGACCGGTGCCGGCCACCTTTACTGCTGTTGTCAGTGCGTCCATGGCGTCAATCAGCTCCGGGTCGTCATCATCATCATGCGGTGAAAGGCCTTCACGATGGCCGTGTTGAGCTCGAAGGTCCGCTTGATCTCGCCCGACTTCACCAGCTCCTCTTCAAGCACCACGCTGTTCTCGGACGGCAAGAGCTTCGGATCGTCCGCTTCGTTCATGTCGAAGGACGCTGGCGTAGTGCCGTAAGCCTGGTGGGATGCATTGGTGGACTGCAGGGCGACACGGGTGTTGTTGAGCACGTTCTCGAACGGCTCGACGTCCATGGCCTTGTATTCCGGTGTGTGGATATTGGCGATATTGCCTGCAACGGCCGCCTGTCTGGCCGAAAGCCACTTGGCTTGGCGTGTAGCCAGATCAAACAGATTTACGGGTTCCATCACGACTCTCACATTGGGTTCGTGAGGAACCTACAACCCCGAACTTGCGTCAGCCTTGCGGCGCGCAAGTTTTGATTAACCATTCAGGGTGTGAGCGGGATTTCCTTGTTTGACGAGGTGACCAAAACCCATTCATCCCCGCGTCTTTCGATGGATGAGACTTTGGAGCCGTCCGGCAATTTCGAGCCGCGCTGTACAATCCAGAAGCCAGCGTCATCCTCGATCATTGCCCGGCCGTGGGCCGCGTGAACGAGGCGGAAGGTGATGGCGTCACCTGGAAAGGGCTGGCGTGAGAGCTTGGCCGGGACTACCGGCTCGTCAGGGACATTGCCGGTTGCAAGAAAATCGAGACCCGGCGCGTCCATCGAGAGCGGCAGGCGCATACCGGTGAGATCAGGTGCCTCGCCCTTGATTGCAGTGAGATCGTTCCTGCCTTCGAATTGTAATGGCCTGATGCCGAACTTTTCCTGGTTGAAGAAAATGTACCAGGGAAACAACGCGCAGGTGAGTGCGAGGCCAAGACCTCCGAAGGCGAATGCAAGATCGCTTGTGCCCTTGCGTGCAATCCGGTCGCGCAGCCAGCTTCTGGCAACTGGCGCAGCTTCCGTTGCCTGCGGAGCAGGATCGTCCTCGACCGGAGTTTCGTCGGGCAGCACAAGACCTGCAAGCTTCTGGTTCATTGCTGGTTCTCCCGTGCCTTGAGCATGTTGGCGAGTTCGCCGAAGGGATCTGAGGAGGGGCGGTCTGCAGGCGATTGCCTGAGCACGTCATAGATCGCGGGTACCTGGCGCACGGCCAGTTCCAGTCCCGGGTCCGCGCCTGCCTGAAAACCGCCGAGGAGGCGGATGTCGCGGGTTTCCTCAAAGCGGGCGATCATGGCCTTGAGCTTCTGGATGAGCTTGCGCTTGTCGTCGCTCCAGGCGCGATCTGCCAGGCGTGAGATGGATGCGAGCGGGTCGACGGGCGGATAGCGCCCCTGTTCCGCGATGGCGCGATCAAGAACGATGTGGCCGTCCAGAATGCCGCGCACGCAGTCAGCCACCGGATCGTTGTGGTCATCACCATCGACCAGAACGGAAAGTATGGCGGTTATCGCGCCACTGCCTGCTTCGCCCGGTCCCGCGCGTTCCAGAAGCTTCGGCATATCGGTGAAGACGGAGGAGGGATAGCCGCGGGCCACGGGAGCTTCGCCCGCACCCGTGGCGACCTCGCGGCTGGCATGGGCGAAACGGGTGATTGAATCGAGAACGAGCAGAACCTGCTCGCCGCGGTCGCGGAAACATTCGGCAACCCGCATGGCCGTATCCGCCGCACGCCTTCGCATCATGGCGCTTTCGTCGCTGGTGGCGACGACCGCGATTGTTTTCTTCATACCTTCAGGACCGATCGTGTCCTCAAGGAATTCGCGCACCTCGCGACCGCGCTCGCCGATCATCGCCACGACAACCGTATCGAAGGCTTCGGCGCGTGCGAGCATGGCGAGCAGCGTTGACTTGCCCACACCTGAGCCGGCGAAGATGCCAAGACGCTGGCCGTGGCAGAGTGGCGTGAACATGTCGATGACACGCACGCCCGTCAGAAAGGGGCTCGCCACACGCTGGCGCGATAGAGGAGCCGGCGCTCCGCCTTTTGCACGCAGATGTGCGGGGCGGATCAGCGGCGGGCCGCTGTCGATGGGTTCAGCCAGCGCGTTCACCACCCGCCCGCGCCAGCTTTCATGTGCGGTGACGTGGAACGGGCCTTCGTTGAAGACCTTCTGGCCAAGGCTTGCCTGCATATCCTGTTCGAACGGGGAAACGAGAACGTCCTGCGCGCCTATGCGAATGATTTCGCCGCGGTGCCGGCGGCCACCATGCTCGAATGCAACAATGTCACCCAGCTTCGCCGCACCCGACATGCCGCGCACGCGAAACTGCGTTGGCATGACTTCGCTGATGCGCCCGCCGGTTCGCACAAGCCTTTCGGGCTGCTGGAAACGCTCGAAGAGATGTTCAAGCGCTGCCAGCTTGTGAGAGCGAAGCGGTGCGGGGCCAGCAACGGGTGCTTCAGGCGGTGCAGCCGGAACGTCTTGCATCAGGAGCCCATGGCCTTGATGGCGTCTTTGAGCGATGTGTCGCTGTCACGCATCAGTGTCGAGACCTGGTCGAAAGCGCGCTGAACCTGGATCAGGCGCATCATCTCGTGCATCGGGTCGACATTCGAGTTCTCGACAAAGCCCTGCTTCACGCCAACCTCCGGCTGATCAACTACAGGCTGGGGTTGGTTGTCGGGAATGAAGCCGGAATTGCCAAAGCGCGTGGCAGTGGGGCCGGGCGCATAGGCATAGAGGCCGATGGCGCCCACCAGATTGCCGTTCTGGCGCAATGTACCGTCACCACCTGCTTCAGGAGGCCCGGCATTGGGATCAAGCACGAGCGGTGCGCCACCTGCATCCAGAACCGGATAGCCCTGCAAGGTGACCAGTTCACCCGTGTCAAGCAGCGTGAAGCGCCCGTCGCGGGTCATCACCACGCCGGACGGGGTGTCGATCCCGAACCAGGCGTCACCACGCACCGCGAAGTCGAACGGATTGCCCGTTTCCTCAAATGCACCCGAACGTGTGTCATAGCTCGTCTCGCCCGATGAGACGAAGCTGACGGCCTCGTTGGTCAGGCCGGTCATCACGTCGTCAAAGGTGATGCCGCCTGCACGAAAGCCGACGGTACCGGCATTGGCAACATTGTCTGCAAGGGTGGTGAGACGGCGCTCCAGCGCCATCTGTGCGGAAAGGGATACGTAAAGACCTGTCTGCATGAACTCGCTCTATTTGCGCATCTGCGCGATGGTCAGAAGCATGTCTGTGGAGATGCCGAACTCGGCAGGCTGGCTGAACAGCGCGGCGATGGAGGTGTTCTGCGTGTAGCTGGGATTGTTGATCTCCCAGAGCGTGGCAAAACGCTGGAGGAACTCGTCGACCTTTTCGGGATCCTGAAAATCCTCGATATCGATGCGGTCCTTGAACATCTCGACCTGCTTGTCGATATCGGCCTGTGCCAGGGACTCGGGAAAACCCAAGGCAGTGCGCACCACCTTGCCAAGGGCAGGGTCTGCGAGAACTTCATAGAAATTCTTTATGCCTGAGGCCTTGCGTTCGAAATATAGCGCCAACCGCACACCTTCATTGTTCTCGCCTGCGTCCTCTTCGAGCGTCTGGCGGAGATATTTGTCGATGGTGCCCGTGGTGGGGCTGTAGAAGCTGGTTGTTGCCTCGCCGTCTCGGGCGAAATTGAAGGTCTTCACAAATTCCTTGTACCGCTTGTCGGTCAGGCTGTTCGCAAAGCTGTCGGGATCGTCGATCCCGCCTTCCAGTGCCTTGACCATGAAGGCCTTGGCGTAGGCCATGTCCGACAGGCCATGCGCCTTCATGGCGTAATTGAAGAGCCGCGTGTCCTCGACGAACTCCTCGATGCTTTTGATGTTGCCGATATTTTCGCGGTAATATTCGGTCTCGCGACTGACCAGTGGCTGGGCCTCAACCCGCTTGATGGAAGTCGCGATGTCGCGCGATATCAGTTGGTAGCTCAAAAGAGTGTTCATGGTCTGCCGCTCCCGCTTGGGTGAGCGCGACATTAGGATTCATGCCTTGCGCGAGGCTTTCGCCGCGCAATCGGGCAAATCGTCCATCTAACAAGCCTCACGCAAGCCACGCGCGCTACTCAGGTCTGCAACAAAACGAAAGTGCAGGTGCGTCGTGAGCATTCTCATCGGACTGGTAGTAACACTTGGTTGCGTCCTTGGCGGCTTCATGGCCATGGGCGGCAAGGTGTCCGTTCTGGCCCAGCCGTGGGAATTCGTGATCATCTGCGGCGCAGCGCTTGGCACTTTCCTTGTCGCCAATCCGATGGCAACGGTGAAGGATACCGGCAAGGCCTGCATGGAAGCGCTGAAGCAGAAGGTGCCCAAGCAGACGGAGTATCTGGAAACGCTCGGCGTTCTGCACAGCCTGATGCGCGAGCTGCGCTCCAAGTCGCGGGCCGAGGTGGAAGCTCATATCGACAACCCGGAAGAGTCTGCCATCTTCCAGGCCTTTCCGACGGTGATGGCCAACAAGGATCTGACCAACTTCATCTGTGACTATTGCCGCATCATCATCATTGGCAATGCGCGTCCCTTCGAAATCGAGGCGCTGATGGATGAGGAAATCCAGACCATCCGCCGCGACAAGCTGAAGCCTTATCAGGCCCTGCAGGGTGTGGCCGACGGACTGCCGGCGCTTGGCATCGTTGCCGCCGTGCTTGGCGTCATCAAGGCCATGGGCGCGCTGGACCAGTCGCCGGAAATCCTGGGCGCGCTGGTTGGTGCGGCGCTCGTGGGCACCTTTGTCGGCATCTTCATGTCCTATGCCGTGGTCGGGCCGATCGCCACGAAGATCAAGATCGTGCGCGAGAAGAACAATCGCATGTATGTCATCGTGAAGCAGACGCTGCTGGCCTATATGAACGGCTCGCTTCCGCAGGTGGCGCTGGAATTCGGGCGCAAGACCATCTCGGCCTATGACCGTCCGTCCATTGATGCGGTGGAAGAGAACACGATGAATACCGGCGGTGCCGCCGGTGCCGAAAAGCAGGCGGCTTGAGCGTGGTCATGAGCGAAGCGGCGGAAAATCCCGAGCTGATGCGCAAGCTGATCGTGGAGCGCCTGGTAGGGGCGACCGGCGATCCGCGCAAGGTCTGTGATGCGGCACGGGCGGTGGCCATGCGCGCCCTGCCCAATCTCATCGACGTTTTCCGCGACAAGCTCTCGATGCCCATGGCGATCGACGTCGCCAGCGTGGATATCGTGCGGCTGGCGGAAGTGAAACCGGAACGGGACAGCTTCGACGTGCTGGTGGTCGTTCCCGCCTATACATCCCGGGATGCTCTCACCATGCGGCTTGATCCGCAGGCGCTGTCTCTTCTTGTTTCAAGCTTTTTCGGTGGCGACCCCGACATTCCGCCCCCTCCGATCAAGCGTGCCCCGTCGAAGATCGAACGGGATGTCGCCTCCATGGTGTTCGAAGCCTTCGCCCATGCGATGAATGGTGAAGGCGTGCGCGCCTTGGGCCTGAAATATTCGGCCGCGACCGTGCTTTCCGGCGAAACCGATTTCAAGCGTTTCGTGGTGCGCGATGGCCCGGGTGTGAAGATCACCTTCACGCTGGGCGCGGGCGAAACTACGGGCGAACTGACCGCGTTCTTTCCCCAGCGCGTGCTCATGGAGACGCGGGTGCAGGCGCAGCCGGGTGCCGGCAGCGCAGAAGCAAAAGCCTGGCGCAGCCGCTTCAATGAAGAGGTGATGCGTTCCAAGGTCGAGTTGAAGGCCACCGTTCCGCTGATGAAGGTGCCGCTTGGCGAACTTGCACAGCTACAGGTCGGCCAGGTGCTGGAACTTGACGAGAATGCTCGTTCGGAGACGCGGCTTTCGGCGCGCGACCGGACGGTCTTCCTGTGCGAGTTCGGAAAACTCGGACAACATTACACGGTGCGTGTGCGCCGGCCATTCGACGCGCGCCAGGAGGTCATTGATGGCCTTCTTGCGGGATGAATGGCGGAACAGAAGGAAGTGACAACATGAGCGAACCCCAGGCAGCAGAGACCGCCGGCGGCGAAGAGCATCTCGACCGGGCCATAGAGGAACTGCGGGACGTCCTGCATGACGAAAGCGGGCACGGCGGTAGCGCATCCCTGGGCAAGGGCAATCCCGATCTTGTCATGGGAATTCCGGTGGAGGTCCAGATCGTGCTGGGCTCGGCGGAGATGCCCGTTTCGGATCTGATGGCGCTTCAGAAAGGCTCCACCGTTTCGCTTGACCGACGCATTGGCGAACCGGTCGATATCGTCGTCAATGGACGGCGTATCGCCCGCGGCGAGATCACGCTCCTGGAGAGTGATCCCAGCCGTTTCGGCGTGAAGCTTACCGAAATCGCCGGCCAGACGGCCAAGAGCTGACTTCTCTACAAACCTGCGCGAGGCATCTGACCATGGGCGTTCCAATGAAGCTCACCCAGCCGCAAAAAGCGGCAGCGATACTGGTGGCGATGGGCAAACCGTCGGCGGGCAGGCTATTGAAGTTCTTCAAGCAGGAAGAGCTGAAATCCCTTATCGAAGCAGCTCGCATGCTGCGCACGATACCCCAGGCGGATCTCGAGCAGGTGGTTGCCGAGTTCGAAAAGGAATTCACCGTCGGCGCGGGTCTGCTCGATTCCGCTGACAGCATGGACACCATTCTGACCGAGTCGCTTTCGCCGGAAGAGGTCAATGTACTGTTGGGCCGCTCCGAGCCGGCACCCGTCTCCCAGGACGAGGTCTGGGAAGAGCTTGGGCGGCTTGACCCGACGCGCCTGGGGCAGATCCTGTCAGGAGAGCACACGCAAACGGTGGCGGTCGTTCTGGCCAACATTCCGCCGCAGGCCGCCTCACAGGTCATTCTGCTTCTGGACAAATCCATGCGTGGCGACGTGGTCCGTCGCATGGCGACCATGGGGCAGGTGCCTTCCAGTGCACGTGCCGTCATCGAGCGCCGGGTTTCTGAAATCCTGCAGGCTGAAGCCAATGGCAAGGATGCGTCCGCAGGCCATGCACGCGTTGCGAATGTTCTCAACGAGATGGAAAAGGAACAGGTGGACGAGGTCATGGCCGATCTTGAGGCCGCCGGTGCTTCCGATGTCGACGCCATTCGCGCACGTCTGTTCACCTTCGAGGAGATTGTCGTGCTGTCGCAGCGTTCACGCGTAGCGCTCTTCGACGGTCTGCCGACGGATCTCGTTACCATGGCGCTGCGCAAGGCACCTGCCGATCTCAAGGAAGCGGTTCTTTCCGCACTTGGCGCCCGCTCGCGCCGCATGATCGAGGCGGAGCTTGGTGCCGGTGACGATGCCGCACCCGATGACGAGATTTCGCGTGCACGCCGCCGTATCGCTTCCACTGCCGTGCAGCTTGCGCAGCAGGGCACGGTGGAGCTTCCCTCCACCCAGTCGCAAGCTGCCTGACGCTGCAGGCGCTTGAATGGCGGACGCACCCGACAAGGAAAGCAAAACAGAAGAAGCCACGGAGAAGAAAATCCGTGACTCCGTCGAGAAGGGACAGCTTCCCTTTTCGAAGGAAGCGCCGATTCTTGCCTCCTTCCTCGCCATTCTGACCTTTGCGATCTTCTTCGCCAACGACACGGCGATGCGGCTGGCCGGCTTCCTGTCCATTTTCCTCGAGCGCGCAGACGACTGGTCGCTGGAGACACAGACGGATGCCATCGCGCTCTACCGGATCGTGTTCTGGGAGATCGCCAGGGCGGTGGCACTCTTGATGCTGATGATGGTTGCCGCAGGCGTGGCCGCATCGGTCTTGCAGAACATGCCGCGTTTCGTGCTTGACCGTATCAAGCCGAAAGCCGAGCGGATTTCGCTGGTCAAGGGCTGGAGCCGCTTGTTCGGCCTGAAAGGCTGGGTCGAATTCGCGAAATCCCTCGGCAAGGTGCTGGTCGCGGGCGGCTTCGTGATCTTCACGCTGCGTCAGGCCGACAGCCAGCTTCTGTCGGGCATGGTCACGCATCCGGTCGCATTTTCGGACACGATCCGCGAGATAGCGGTCGAGATCCTGTTGGCGATCGTTCTGGTGATGGTGGTGATTGCAGGCGCCGACCTTGTCTGGTCCCGCTTCAACTGGCGCCAGGACCTGCGCATGACGAAGCAGGAAGTGAAGGACGAGCACAAGCAGGCCGAGGGCGATCCAATCGTCAAGGCGCGCCAGCGTTCGCTGCAAAGGGATCGGGCGCGCCAGCGCATGATGTCGTCAGTGCCGCAGGCAACGCTCGTCATCGCCAATCCGACCCACTTCGCCATCGCAATGCGCTATCAGCGCGACAAGGATGCAGCACCCGTGGTCGTCGCCAAGGGGCAGGACCTCGTCGCACTCAAGATTCGCGAGATTGCGGAAGCCAACAATATCCCGGTTTTCGAGGAGCCTGTCCTTGCCCGTTCCATGTACAAACAAGTTTCGGTGGATAGCATGATCCCAGCACAGTTCTACAAGGCGGTCGCCGAGCTTGTTCGGCGGGTTTATCAGGTGGGCAATCGCCCAGGTATGGCCGGAGCATAAAGATGAATCCTCAGATCCATTCAAAGGCGCGCGAAAAGATCGTTGCCGGGGCCATGCAGGAAGTGGCGAACGAGCTGCGTCTCATCGAGCTTGCCGATTTCGTGGCCTTCATCAGGCTCGACAGCCTTGCAAGCATCTCCGACATCGTCGAATCGGCTGCAGAGCTTTACTTCATGCCGGGCACATTGCGTCTAGGACATGGCTGTGAAGCCTATGTGACATGGACGGACAATCCGCGCATCGTGCTAGATCTGGAACTGCGACCACGCGGTGCGACGGTCTATTTCAGCCTGTCGCTCAGCGCGCATGATGCAGGAGTCGAAGTCGGCTATGTCTCTTTCGATCAGCCGTCGGATTGTCCTGAAGCGAATACGCGTTTTCTGGCCGAGACGCTCGAGCATTCGCGCATCCGCAAGTCACGCAGTGCGGCCTGACCGGACTGCGCGCCGCGAAGCTGCTTATTGGACAAGTGACGTGCGATGAGGCATGAGCGCGGCATGACTGCAGACGACACGATAGGAACTGGCGACCTGGTGGTTGCCGTAGATGGCGGCGGGACCGGCTGTCGCGTGGCGATTGCCGAGCGCTCCGGCCGCATCCTCTCCACGGCCAATGGCGGCCCTGCGAATGTGTTCAGCGGTTTCGATGCTGCTGTTACGAATATCGTCGAGACAGTGAACGCTGCCTGTGTTGCCGGCGGCATATCGGTGGAGCAGCTTCGGCAAGCCGATGCGGTTCTCGGCCTGGCGGGCGCCAATGTCGGCGATGCGGCGCTGCGTCTTCCCAAGAGGTTGCCCTTTCGCGAAAGCCTGGTCTTGTGGGATGCAGAGACTGCCATCCGCGGTGGTCTGGGCGGCGAGGATGGTGCTGCGGCCATTCTTGGCACAGGATCGGTCTTTGGTGCGGTTCATGGCGGCACGGCGCGGCTGATGGGCGGCTGGGGATTCGTGCTTGGCGATCAGGCGAGCGGTGCATGGCTCGGGCGCCGGCTACTGGAACGCGTACTTCTTGCCCATGACGGACTATTGGAGGCGTCACCCTTGTGCGACGTCATTCTTTCCCGCTTCGGCAACGCTCCCGAGGAAGTCGTGCAATTTGCCACGTCAGCTGGCCCACAGGCTTTTGCCGGCTTTGCACCGCAGGTGCTCGAACATGCCGCGCAGGATGATGCGATAGCGCTTGATCTTGTGCGCGGCGGCGCGCGCTTCGTGACGGCGTCGCTGAAGAAGCTCCTGCCCGAAGGAGCTTCCCGCATCTGTCTCATCGGTGGCCTCGGCGCACAATATGCGCCTTATCTTCCCAATGAAATCACTGTCATGCTGGCCGCGCCGAAAGGCAATGCGCTTGATGGCGCTCTGGCTATTGCGCTGGAGCGATACGGCGCGGCCTAGATGAAGCTGCGCAGCAGATGCAGGGCACTTGCGCCGTGGCGGATACCCGCTTCCTGGATGCCGCGTATTTTCCGAGGCCGTGGCTGTGTGACGGGGAGGGGAAGCCCGGCTGCAGATATGCGATCCGTAGCGAAATCGGCAAGCACCCGTCCGAACACGGTCCCCGGTGCGATGCCGCGGCCATTATAGCCGGAAAAGCCGAAAATGTTCTCGTCAAGCTTGTGGAAGCGCGGCAGGTGGTCGTCGGTCATGCCGATCATGCCATACCAGCTCTTCTGAAAGGCTATGCCCTTCAGTTGCGGAAACAGCTTCTCCATCCGGCGTCGTGCCCATAGCGCGTGCACGCGCGCATCCATGCCCTCCAGCATTCCCACACTGCCGAAGATGAAGCGGCCGGTTTGGTCCTTACGGAAGGAGGTGAGCACCTTTTTCGTATCCCATGCGCCGTGTCCTTCGGGCAGGATCGTGTGGCCAAGTGAAGCGGGCAGGGGCTCGGTGGCGAAGTTGAAATAGGGCAGGAAGACAAGCTCGGAACGCAGCTGCGGCCACAGATTTACCGTATAGGCATTGGTCGCGACGATGATCCTGGAAGCCGTGACGTGACCCTTGGGCGTTTCCACGCACCAGTCCGAACCTGCGCGCACCACCTTTACCGCCGGCGATTGCGTGTGGATCGTCGCGCCGGCTTGAATTGCTGCGCGTGCGAGTTCGCGAGCATAGGCAAGCGGCTGGATCGTGCCAGCGCGCCGGTCGAGCAACGCGCCGTGATAGGAGCCGGTTCCGGTAAGACGCGCGGTCTCGCCAGCGTCCAGCAGTTCGACCGGCGCATTGCGCGCCTGCCACTGGGCAGCACGTGTCTGCAATTGCTTCAGACCTGTTGCGTCGGCTGCCAGGTGGAGCGTTCCCTTTCGCACGGCCTCGCAATTCATGCCGTGGCGGTCGACCAGTTCGTAGACGAGCGACGGTGCGTCAGCGAGCAGGTTCAACAGGCGTTCGCCATGAGGCGCGCCAAGCGTTGCGGGAAGATCGTCGGGCAGAACCCACATGCCCGCATTGACCAGTCCCTTGTTGCGGCCTGAACCGCCATGACCGATCTCCATGGCCTCAAGCACGACCACCGAAACGCCTTGTTGTGCCAGATGAAGTGCTGCCGAAAGACCGGTATACCCGGCCCCGACAATGGCGATATCGGCTGTGCCGGCGCCTTCCAGGGGTAGGGCCTTCGGCGGCTGTGGTGCGGTTGCGGCCCAAAGGCTGTCGGCAGGTAGAAAGGTGGTCATGAAAGCTCCCGATATCGCGCCGAGGAGAGCCGGATTTGACCTGCGCCGTCAAGCGTGGGGATTGTGCCGCGGATGCTCCTTGCATGGAGCCAGCGGGCCATGCTGCATAGCGGGCACAGTCAAGTAGCAAGGCAGTCACTTTTGCGATTGCCTGTGCGTATCAGGGATAAGTTCAACTATCCGTTGACAGGCGATGCTCCCGCGATACTAGATATAGTCATCACGGTGCCTTCGAGTCGCAAATGCGGCTTGCGGGCTAAGAGGGAAGCCGGTGCGCGAGATGTCTCGCAAGACCGGCGCTGCCCCCGCAACTGTAAGCAGTGAGTTCGTGCCGAACATGTCACTGGCGCTTGGCCGCCGGGAAGACAGGCAGGAGCGTTTGAGCTGCAAGCCAGGAAACCTGCCGTGATGAAGATGAAACGTCCACGGGCGGGGTGTCCCGGAGGTGCGCTTGAGCTGCTGCGCCAGTGCGCGTGTGCAGTTCGGCATGCTTCTTTTCCCCGTCTTCGCTCTCACGGGGGAAATGAACCGAAATGCCCAGTGCTGCCGCCACCCAGACCTCGCCGCAAAATGGCGTTCACCACGAGCCGGAATTCAAGTTCGAGCAGGAAGCGGCTCGGAGTGAGCCGGGTTTCCGCGTCATTCGCCGCAATGGCGGTGTAACGCCCTTCGACCCTTCCAAGATCACGGTTGCGCTGACCAAGGCCTTTCTTGCGGTGGAAGGCTCCACGGCTGCCGGATCGCGCCGCGTGCATGACGTGGTGGAAGAGCTGACCGAGCAGGTCGTGGGCGCACTCACGCGTCGCGGCGAAACGGGGCGTCTCTTCCATATCGAGGAAATCCAGGATCAGGTCGAACTGGCACTGATGCGCAGCGAGCACCACAAGGTGGCGCGCGCTTATGTGCTTTACCGCGAGGAGCGTGCACGCGAGCGGCATGCGGATGAAGCCGTGACAGTCGAAGCTGCAGCTCCTGCTGGCCTGACCATGACGCTTTCAGATGGAAGCACGGTGCCGCTTGACGAAAAGCGGCTGGCCGTTGTCATCGAAGAGGCCTGCGCTGGGCTTGCGGATGTTTCGGCAGAGACGATCCTGAAAGAGACGCGGCGCAATCTTTATGACGGCATCCGCCAGGACGAGCTGGCATTGGCACCCATTCTCGCCGCGCGCACGCTTGTCGAACAGGAGCCGAACTATTCGCAGGTCTCTGCGCGCCTGCTTCTCGACAAGCTGCGCCGCGAAGTGCTGAGTTTCATCGAAAAGCGCCCGACCGAGGCCACGCAGGCCGAGATGTTCGAGCGCTACCCAGCCTATTTCAAGGGCTTCATCGAGGCAGGCATCGAGGCGGAGATGCTGGACCCGGAGCTTGCACGCTTCGATCTCGACCGCATCGCAGCTGCACTGAAGCCAGAGCGTGACCTGCAATTCCAGTATCTGGGGCTGCAGACGCTTTATGATCGCTACTTCCTGCACAAGGACGGTGCGCGCTATGAGCTGCCGCAGGCCTTCTTCATGCGTGTCGCGATGGGGCTGGCCATTCGCGAGATCGATCGCGAGGCGCGGGCCATCGAGTTCTACAATCTGATCTCGTCCTTCGACTTCATGTGCTCGACCCCAACGCTCTTCAATTCCGGCACGCGGCGTCCGCAGCTTTCCTCCTGCTTCCTGACGACGGTTGCCGATGATCTCGACGGCATCTTCAAGGCGGTGAAGGACAATGCGCTTCTGGCGAAATATTCGGGCGGGCTTGGCAATGACTGGACGCCGGTGCGCGGGCTTGGTGCACATATCAAGGGCACGAATGGCGAAAGCCAGGGCGTTGTGCCGTTCCTGAAAGTTGCCAATGACACGGCGATTGCGGTCAATCAGGGCGGCAAGCGCAAGGGTGCGGTCTGCGCCTATCTGGAAACCTGGCATATCGACATCGAGGAGTTTCTCGATCTGCGCAAGAACACCGGCGATGACCGGCGGCGCACCCATGACATGAACACGGCCAACTGGGTGCCGGACCTGTTCATGGAGCGGGTGGAAGCCGATGGCGAATGGACGTTGTTCTCGCCCGATGAGACGCCTGATCTGCACGACCTGTACGGCGTGGATTTCGCCAAGGCTTATGCGGCTTACGAGGAGAAAGCGAAGCGCGGGGAACTGCGTGTCTACAAGACGCTGCGCGCGGTCGATCTGTGGCGGCGGATGCTGACCATGCTCTTCGAGACAGGCCATCCGTGGATCACGTTCAAGGACCCGTGCAATCTGCGCTCGCCGCAGGGCCATGTCGGCGTGGTTCACTCGTCCAATCTGTGCACGGAAATCACGCTCAACACGTCCAGGGATGAAGTGGCTGTCTGCAATCTGGGCTCGGTCAATCTTGCCGCCCATATCGGTGAGAAGGGGCTCGATTTCGAGAAGCTCGAACGCACCGTGAAGACGGCGATGCGGATGCTCGACAATGTGGTCGACATCAATTTCTATACCATTCCCGAAGCGCGGGCTTCCAATCTGCGTCACCGTCCGGTCGGTCTTGGCCTGATGGGCTTTCAGGATGCCTTGCAGAAGCTGCGCATTGCCTATTCGTCCGATGAGGCGGTGGAATTCGCCGACCGCTCCATGGAAGCGATCTCCTATCATGCGATTTCGGCTTCAACCGATCTTGCTGAAGAGCGCGGCGCCTATGCCAGCTTCAATGGTTCCCTCTGGTCGAAGGGTGTGCTGCCCATCGACAGCATCAACCGCGTCAGCCATGCCCGTGGCTTTAACGAGATGGACGAGACGATCACGCTCGACTGGGAGACATTGCGCAAGCGGGTGAAGAAGGCCGGCATGCGCAACTCCAACTGCATGGCCATCGCGCCGACAGCGACGATCTCCAATATTTGCGGCGTCAGCCAGTCGATCGAGCCCGCCTATCAGAACCTCTTCGTCAAATCGAACATGTCGGGCGACTTCACCGTCGTGAATGCAGCACTCGTGCGTGACCTGAAGGCGCGCGGGCTGTGGGACGAGGTGATGGTGTCGGACCTGAAATATTATGACGGTTCTGTCGGCCAAATCGACCGCATACCCGACGATCTCAAGGCCCTTTACGCGACCGCCTTCGAGATGGATGCAAGCTGGCTGATCGAAGCGGCCTCGCGACGTCAGAAATGGCTCGATCAGGCACAGTCGCTCAATCTCTACCTCGCCAATCCGTCCGGCAAGAAGCTCGATGCGCTGTACCGGCTGGCATGGCGCAAGGGCTTGAAGACCACCTACTATCTGCGCGCCAGTGCCGCGACTTCCGTGGAGAAGTCGACGCTCAAAGGTACGGACGGGAAGCTGAATGCCGTGTCGGTGGAACCGACGGTCTACGCCTCTGCGCCGAAGGCCTGTGCGATTGATGATCCTGAATGTGAGGCTTGTCAGTAAGTAGAAGTTGAGGTCTGCGCCTGGCGCACCCCCATCTGGCTTGCCAGCCATCTCCCCCTCAAGGGGGGAGATCAGTCGTGGCAATCGCAGCACCTGATCGTTGGCGATCTAATGCGTGATGGCCAATCTCCCCCCTTGAGGGGGAGATGCCCGGCAGGGCAGAGGGGGGTGGGGCGCGCCCGCTTTCAATAAGAATATCTCGACCCCGGAGAACCCGAATGCTGAACTGGAACGAAGAAACACCCACATCCGCATCCCAAACAGCCGAGGCCGATGCCACCGGTCTTGGCGCGATCGAACGTGGTGGCGCACGCGTTTCTGTTGATGACAAGCGCATGATCAATGCGCGTGCGGATGTGAACCAGCTTTTGCCACTGAAATACAAATGGGCGTGGGAGAAATATCTCTCCGGCTGCAACAATCACTGGATGCCGACGGAAGTGTCGATGCAGGCCGATATCGCGCTTTGGAAGTCACGCGAAGGGCTGACCGAGGACGAGCGGCGCATGCTCAAGCGCAATCTGGGCTTCTTTGCGGCTTCGGAGTCGCTGGTGGCCAACAATATCGTGCTTGCCATCTACCGGCACCTGACGAACCCCGAATGCCGGCAATATCTGCTGCGCCAGGCCTTCGAGGAGGCGGTCCACACGCATACCTTCCAGTATATCGTGGAAAGCCTCGGCCTGGATGAGGGCGAGCTCTTCAACATGTATCGTGAAGTGCCGTCCATCACTGACAAGGCGGCCTGGGCGCTGGAATATACCAAGCATCTGGACGATCCGGATTTCCAGACCGGCACGCGGGAAGCCGATCAGGCTTTCCTGCGCGATCTGGTCGCCTTCTATGTGATCTTCGAGGGCATGTGGTTCTATACCGGCTTCGCGCAGATCCTCTCTCTTGGGCGGCGCAACAAGATGGTGGGGATTGCCGAGCAGTATCAGTACATCCTCCGCGATGAGAGCATTCATCTGAATTTCGGCATCGACGTCATCAACCAGATCAAGCACGAAAACCCGCATCTGTGGACCGATGTCTTCAAGAACGAAGTGCGCAGCATGATCCGCGAGGCGGCGGAGCTGGAAGCGGCATACGGCCGCGATACGATGCCGCGCGGCTTCCTTGGGCTCAATGCCGAGCTTTGCGAGCAATATATGCACTTCATCGCCAATCGCCGCTGCGCGCAGTTGGGGCTTGAGGCGGTTTTCGAGGCCACCGAAAACCCGTTCCCGTGGATGTCGGAAGCGATGGATCTGAAGAAGGAGAAGAACTTCTTCGAAACCCGCGTGATCGAATACCAGAATGGTGGTGCACTGAGCTGGGATTGAGATGTCGGCCTATCACTTAAAGATATAAACATTTCCTTATATCCCATTGACACTGGCGCGGCTTCGGGCGAAGCTGCGCCTGTCGTGGTTCCGGCGCATGGATGGTCCATGTTTCGGCCAAGAGGGAATGCGGTGCGCCGGTGACGGCTAATCCGCGGCTGCCCCCGCAACTGTAGGCGGAGAGCGCCTGTCCATCATGCCACTGCGCGAAAGCGCGGGAAGGCGGGCAGGGGCGATGACCCGCAAGCCAGGAGACCTGCCACGGCGCATCACAACCACGGGCGGGGTGTCCCGGTGAGGGTTTGCGTTGCGGCCATCCGTTGCCGTGCGCTTTTGCCTTTCCGCCATAACCCCGTCCTGACAGACCGGGGTTTGAAATGTCTGGAAATATCAAGATTGCAGCACTCGGCCTGCCGCGTATCGGCGCCAGGCGGGAACTGAAATTCGCGCTGGAGGGCTTCTGGTCGGGAAAACTGACCGAGGCCGAACTTCTCGCAAAGGCGGCAGAATTGCGCGCAGAAAACTGGAGGCGCCTGCAGAGACTAGGTGTGGATGTCATCCCGTCCAATGATTTTTCGCTCTATGACCACGTGCTGGACATGGCGGTGACCGTGGGCGCGGTGCCTGAGCGCTTCGAGCAAGTGAAGGCGGGCGGTGTACTGGCGACTTATTTCGCCATGGCGCGTGGCAGTACGGGCACTGAGCGTGACGCCTGCGAACATTCTCACGGTGACGGCGTCGCAGCGCTTGAGATGACCAAATGGTTCGACACGAATTACCACTACATGGTGCCGGAACTGCACGCCGGACAGGCGTTTGCTCTGGCTGGGGAAAAGCCGGTTGCCGAATATCTGGAAGCCAGGGCGTTGGGCATCGAAACGCGGCCCGTACTGCTTGGACCGGTATCCTTCCTGAAGCTCAGCAAATGTGTTGACGGGAGCGATCCACTGGCGCTGTTGCCGCGATTGTTGCCTCTCTATGTCGAACTTCTCGCGCGTTTGCGTGAGGCGGGAGCCGAATGGGTGCAGATCGACGAGCCTTGCCTGGTACTCGACCTTCAGGAACGTGAGCGCGAGGCCTACGCGTTTGCATTCGGTGCGCTGGCCACGAAAGATGCGCCGAAGATCATGCTTGCCACCTATTTCGGTGGGCTTGGAGAAAATCTCGCCGTCGTTTCCACCCTTCCGGTACACGGCCTGCATGTTGACCTCGTGCGTGCTCCCGACCAGCTTGATGCAGTTCTGGATGCGATACGTCCGGAGAGCGTGCTTTCCCTTGGCGTGATTGACGGGCGCAATGTGTGGCGGGCGGATCTTGCGCGCCTTATCGAGCGGCTGGAGCCGGTGGTAAGAGGGCGTCAGGGTGTAGTGCAGATCGCACCTTCCTGCTCGCTTATTCATGTGCCGATTGATCTGGAGCTTGAGACCGAGCTCGATGTGGATTTGAAGACCTGGCTGGCTTTTGCTCTACAGAAGATCGAGGAGCTAGGCGTTCTGAAGGCAGCCCTTTCTGGCGAGGCGGCGCGTGTAGGCGAACGGATTGAGGCGGCCACCCACGCGCTTGAGGCGCGACGCAGATCGGCGAAAGTGCATAGTCAGGCCGTTGCGGCTCGTCTTGCGCAGGTCAGGGCGGGATTGACCAGGCGCAGCCTTGATTTCCAGTCGCGTCGAAAGTTGCAGAATGCGGCGCTTGGCCTGCCATCGTTCCCCACAACCACCATCGGCTCCTTCCCGCAGACGCCAGAGGTGAGGAAAGCGCGGGCCGCGCATCGTCGGGGCGAGATTCAGACCGCGGATTATCTCAGCTATCTGCGTCGGGAAACCGAAGCGGCCATTCGCTGGCAGGAAGAGGTGGGGCTGGATGTGCTCGTGCATGGCGAGTTCGAGCGCAACGACATGGTGCAGTATTTCGGAGAGCAGCTGTCGGGCTATGCCTTCACAAGCCATGGTTGGGTGCAAAGCTACGGGTCACGCTATGTGCGTCCGCCAGTGATCTTCGGCGACGTCTCGCGACCGGAGCCCATGACCGTGGACTGGGCGAAATTTGCACAATCGCTGACGGACAAACCGGTGAAGGGCATGCTGACTGGGCCGGTCACCATGCTGCAATGGTCGTTCCCACGCGATGACGTGCCACGGGAGACGACCTGCCGACAGATCGCGCTGGCGCTGCGGGACGAGGTGCAGGACCTGGAAGCCGCCGGGATCAGCATCATCCAGGTGGATGAGCCGGCGCTGCGCGAGGGGCTGCCCTTGAAGCAGGGAGAATGGCACGACTATCTCGAATGGGCAGTCGACTGCTTCCGTCTCGCGACCTGCGGCGTGGCCGCTGAAACGCAGATCCACACCCATATGTGCTATGCCGAGTTCAACGATATCATCGAAGCCATCGAGGCGCTGGATGCGGATGTGATTTCGATCGAGACCTCCCGCTCACGCATGGAGCTTCTGGATGCCTTCTCCAGCCATGCCTATGGGAAGGATATCGGGCCGGGCGTCTTCGACATTCATTCCCCGCGCGTTCCGCCGGCAGAGGAGATGTCGGAACTTTTGCAGAAGGCCAAAGATGGTCTGAAACCCTGGCAGATCTGGGTCAATCCCGATTGTGGCCTGAAGACGCGGGCCTGGGAGGAAGTCAGGCCCGCACTTGCCAATATGGTAGAGGCGGCGCGTCGGTTGCGCTCCAGCGTTTGATCCGGTGGGCGGGTGCATAACGCACCCGCTCGTCAATGCCGTGGTGGCATTGTCGGGTCGTCCTGGTAGACACGCTCGGTGCCTTCGTGCTGGCGAATTTTCTCGCTGGCTTTCAGCCTGCGGCGGCGCATTACCGCGTAGATCACCGCGATGCCAAGAATGATCGGACCGCCTGCTACCGTCAGCAGCCACAGGAAATTGCTCGAATGTATCACGCCTTGCTCCTGTCGTGATTGATGCGGTGTAGGACCGCCTTGCTTGAGGGAACAATGCGAGCGTAGTCGCGTGGTTCCCTCTGGAACCCAAAGCGCGTGGGTGTCGTTCTTCTGGCAAGTGACAGCGAGGAATGACGATGAGCGCTACATCCGAACGCATTTCCATCCGCCCCTATGACGGCACGGTCAATATCTTCTTTTCCGATGCGGTGGTCGCATCGACGGAGAAGGCACTGGTTTTGGAGGAGCAGGGGCACAAGCCCGTCTACTATGTGCCGTTCGAGCACATCTATTTCGATTTTTTCCGCAAGAGCCCGACCACCACAACCTGCCCGTTCAAGGGTCAGGCCTCATACTGGAGCGTGGAGGCTGTCGGCGAAGCTGCCGACGATGTGCTGTGGTCCTATGAGACTCCGCATGAGGATGTGAGGCAGATTGCAGGCTATGGTGCGTTCGATCCAAACAAGGTCGACATCGAAGCCGCCCCCAAGGACAGCCCGCGGCACGTGCCTGAAGGGGACTGACTGCAAGAGACCACTGATCAGGCCGGATCGAGCCGTCGAGCGCAAGTTCGGCGGCTTTTCTTTTACTTGCGCATCGCTGTATGAGCTTCTTGGACAAAGCAGGTCATCGCGAATAGGCTGGTGATCCTGCAAGAAGACAGTCGACAAACCTAAAGCGGGTGGGCGGGTACGGTGAACAAGGATGAGCGGTCCTTTCTGATCAACATGCTGGAGCGGCATGACAACCTGAGTGACGAGGAGCGGCAAGCCATTATCGCATTGCCGGCCCGCATGCGCAGCTTCGCTTCCGGCGAAGAGCTTGTCGCCGAGGATTCGCGTCCTGAGGAGGCCTGTCTTATCGTTGAAGGTTTCGCCGCCCGCGCGCAATATCTGGCCAATGGCAAGCGCCAGATTTCGGCGGTGCATATCCCCGGAGATTTCGTCGATCTGCACAGCATGTTGCTGAAGACCATGGACCACGCGGTGATTGCCGTCGGGCCCTGCCGCGCGGCATTCGTGCCGCATGGCAATCTTCGTCGCCTGACGGAAACGCACCCGCATCTGACCCGTCTTCTGTGGCACACGACACTGGTGGATGCAGCTATTCAACGGGCCTGGATCGTCTCACTTGGGCGTATGAGTGCCGAGCAGCAAATGGGTCATCTGCTCTGCGAGCTTTACACGCGGTTACGGGCAGTGGGGGTCATCGAGGGCGACAGTTTCGACTTCCCACCGACGCAAGCCATGATCGGTGACATGCTGGGCATGTCGACCGTCTATGTGAACAAGACACTCGCGAATTTGCGCTCCACCGGATATGTCGAATGGCAGGACCGGCGTGTCCGTATCGTCGATTACGAGCGGTTGGCGGAGATGGCAGAGTTCGACCCGCGTTATCTCAATCTGTGGCGCGAGCCCCGATAGCTCGAACTCTGCCTGTCTGTTGCCTATCTACCGGATTATAGTGGTGCCAGCACGGAACAATGCTCGCGCCGGACAAGGCTGTGCGGCCCGTATATTGACATAAAGATGTCTTTATGTGATTGCTCCGGCGAAATCCATGAGAGGAAATTGCGTGTCTGAGAATCCGTCCGCCCTTGATGAACTGTTTGGCCCTGTTGGCGCGAAATCCGACGGGTCGGATGTGTTCGCCGCGCTGGAAAAGGCCGCGCGCGAGCGCATTCTCGTCATGGATGGCGCGATGGGTACGCAGATCCAGAGCCTCAAGCTGGACGAGGAACAGTTCCGCGGCGAGCGTTTCCTGGGCTGCGAGTGCCACCAGAAGGGCAATAACGACATTCTCATCCTCACGCAGCCCAAGGCGATCGAGGATATCCATTACGACTATGCGATTGCCGGCGCGGATATTCTGGAGACGAACACTTTCTCCTCCACCTCTATTGCCCAGGCCGATTATGGCATGGAGGAGGTGGTCTATGACCTGAACCGTGATGGCGCGCGGCTTGCCAAGCGCGCGGCACGCCGGGCGGAACAGAAGGATGGCAGACGGCGCTTTGTTGCCGGTGCGCTGGGGCCGACAAACCGTACCGCCTCCATTTCACCAGACGTCAACAATCCTGGCTTTCGCGCTGTCACCTTCGACGAGCTGCGTATTGCCTATGGCGAGCAGTTGCGCGGGCTGATTGATGGCGGCTCCGACATCATCCTGATCGAGACGATCTTTGACACGCTGAATGCCAAGGCAGCCATCTTCGCCTGCGAGGAGATCTTTGCGGAGAAGGGCGTGCGGCTGCCGATCATGATTTCCGGCACCATTACCGATCTTTCCGGCCGCATGCTTTCCGGCCAGACGCCAACGGCGTTCTGGCATTCGATCCGTCACGCGAAGCCTTTTACGGTCGGCTTGAACTGTGCGCTGGGTGCGGAAGCGATGCGTCCGCACATGGCGGAGCTTTCAGGTGCTGCCGATACCTTCACCTGCGCCTATCCCAATGCGGGTCTGCCCAACGCTTTTGGCGAATATGACGAGAGCCCGGAATTCATGGCCGCGCAGGTGGCGGGCTTTGCCGATGAAGGACTGGTCAATGTGGTGGGCGGCTGCTGTGGCTCAACGCCGGAACATATCCGCGCGATCGCAGAGGCCGTTGCTGGCAAGAAGCCGCGCCAGGTGCCGAAGAAGAAGCCGCAATTGCGCCTTTCAGGTCTCGAGCCCTTCACGCTTACCGACGACATTCCGTTTGTGAATGTGGGCGAGCGGACGAATGTCACGGGCTCGGCCAAATTCCGCAAGCTGATCACCAATGGCGACTATGCGACAGCACTTGAGGTCGCGCTGAGCCAGGTGGAAAACGGCGCCCAGATCATCGACATCAACATGGATGAGGGTCTCATCGACTCGAAGAAGGCGATGGTGGAATTTCTCAACCTCATTGCCGCCGAGCCGGATATTGCTCGCGTGCCGATCATGGTCGACTCCTCCAAATGGGAGGTGATCGAAGCCGGCCTGAAATGCATTCAGGGCAAGGCGATCGTAAATTCGATCTCGCTCAAGGAAGGCGAAGAGCAGTTTCTGGAGCATGCTCGGCTTTGCCGTGCCTATGGCGCTGCCGTTGTCGTCATGGCCTTCGACGAGGAAGGGCAGGCCGATACGAAGGCGCGCAAGCTCGAGATCTGTACCCGCGCCTACAAGATCCTCACTGAAAAGGCCGGGCTTCTGCCCGAAGACATCATTTTCGACCCGAACATCTTCGCCGTGGCAACGGGCATCGAGGAGCACGACAATTACGGGGTCGACTTCATCGAGGCGACGCGCGAGATCACCGAGACGCTGCCGCATGTGCATGTGTCGGGCGGTGTGTCGAATCTTTCGTTCTCCTTCCGCGGCAACGAGCCGGTGCGCGAGGCGATGCATGCCGTATTCCTCTACCATGCCATCAAGGCGGGCATGGATATGGGCATCGTCAATGCCGGGCAGCTTGCGGTCTATGACCAGATCGATCCGGAATTGCGCGAGGCCTGCGAGGATGTCGTTCTCAATCGCCAGCCCAAGGATGGCGGCACTGCAACCGAGCGCATGCTGGAGATTGCCGAGCGCTATCGCGGTTCCGGTGGTTCCAAGGGGCGCGAGAAGGACCTCACCTGGCGCGAATGGCCGGTTGAGAAACGCCTTGAACATGCGCTGGTGAACGGCATCACCGAATATATCGACGAGGATACGGAAGAAGCACGGCTACAGGCCGAGCGTCCGCTGCATGTGATCGAAGGTCCGCTCATGGCGGGCATGAATGTAGTTGGTGATCTGTTCGGCGCGGGCAAGATGTTCCTGCCGCAGGTGGTGAAATCCGCCCGCGTGATGAAGCAGGCAGTCGCGATCCTTCTGCCTTACATGGAAGAGGAAAAGCTGGCCAATGGCGGCGGCGAACGCGAGGCGGCCGGCAAGGTGCTGATGGCGACGGTAAAGGGCGATGTTCACGACATCGGCAAGAACATCGTCGGCGTCGTGCTGGCCTGCAACAATTACGAGATCATCGACCTTGGCGTCATGGTTCCTGCGGAGAAGATCCTGCAGACGGCAAAGGACGAGAAGGTCGATGTAATCGGTCTCTCGGGTCTCATCACGCCTTCCCTCGACGAGATGGTGCATGTCGCGGCGGAGATGGAGCGTCAGGGCTTCGACATTCCGCTTCTGATTGGCGGTGCGACCACCAGCCGTGTGCATACGGCGGTGAAGATACACCCGCAATATGAGCGCGGGCAGGTGGTGCATGTGAATGATGCCAGCCGTGCTGTCGGTGTGGTTTCCAATCTGCTGTCTGACGATATTCGCGATGGCTATATCGAGAAGATCCGGGCCGAATATGCCAAGGTCGCAGATGCGCATTATCGCTCTGAGGCCGACAAGCAGCGTCTGCCGCTCGCAAAAGCGCGAGCCAATGCCCTGAAGCTTGATTGGTCGGCCTATCAGCCCAAGCGCCCGAGCTTTGTCGGCACCAGGACCTTCGAGGACTGGGACCTTGAGGAACTCGCGCGCTATATCGACTGGACGCCTTTCTTCCAGACCTGGGAGATGAAGGGGCGTTATCCGAAGATACTGGAAGACGAGAAGCAGGGCGAGGCCGCACGTCAGCTCTTTGCCGATGCGCAGGCCATGCTCAAGCAGATCATTGAGGAAAAGTGGTTCCGTCCGCGCGCGGTGATCGGGTTCTGGCCAGCCAATGCGGTCGGTGACGATATTCGCCTCTTTGCCGATGACAACCGTACCGAGGAGCTTGCGACATTTTACACGCTTCGCCAGCAGCTCAGCCGCCGCGACGGCAGGCCGAACTTGGCCATGTCGGATTTCGTGGCCCCGCAGGACAGCGGGCGCGAGGACTATGTCGGCGGCTTTGTCGTGACGGCGGGCATCGAGGAAGTGGCGATCGCCGAGCGTTTCGAGCGTGCGAATGACGACTACAATTCCATTCTCGTGAAGGCGCTTGCGGATCGTTTCGCCGAGGCCTTCGCCGAGCGCATGCATGAAATGGTGCGACGCGAATTCTGGGGCTATGCAAGCGATGAGGCACTCTCCAATGACGACCTGATCGCGGAGAAATATGCTGGCATCCGTCCCGCGCCCGGCTATCCGGCGCAGCCCGATCATACTGAAAAGGAAACGCTTTTCCGTCTGCTCGACGCGGAAAACCAAGCCGGCGTGAAGCTGACGGAAAGCTATGCCATGTGGCCCGGCTCCTCCGTTTCCGGCCTCTATATTGGCCATCCTGAAAGCTACTATTTCGGTGTCGCCAAGGTCGAGCGCGACCAGGTGGAAGACTATGCCCGGCGCAAGAACATGCCGCTTGAGGAGGTCGAGCGCTGGCTGGCGCCGATCCTCAATTACATACCGGCCAAGCTTGCAGCGGCTGCCGAATAGGGGCTATTGAGCCAGGCTTGAAAGGTGCGGGTCTCGCATCCAGTCGAGCCCCGCGCCTTTTTCATGCGCGAAAACGAGGGGGAAAGTCATGCTCTACGATCACCGCACTTATGTTTGCCGTCCGGGCACGATCAAGAAACATCTGGCGCTTTATGAGCAGCATGGCTGGCCGGTGCAGCGCAAGCATCTGGGTGAGCCGCTTCTTTATGCTGCGACCGAGACCGGTGACGTGAACTCCTATGTCCATATCTGGGTCTACGAGAGTGCAGGTGACCGCGAATCCAAGCGCGCGAAATTGCAGGCTGATCCGGCATGGCAGAACTATCTGAAGCTTTCTGCCGAGGCCGGCTACCTCATAAGCCAGAACAACAAGCTTCTGAAGCCGACGCCTTTCTTCGGCTGAGTGTCATCTGAACTCATCATATTTCTTTTCGCTTCTTCTTGCTCTAGTGTGCTGACGCGATGCTTCGCGATCAGACGTTGCATGGCCGGGCGCAGCTGTGCACTGGCTGCAATTTGGTGGATGAGGCGGAATATGAATGGCTGTTGGTAGCGGAGCCAAGATGAAAGTCAGTCTGTCGGCAAAAGTTGCTGCTGCTCTGCGTGACGAGATCGAGCAGGGCGTCTTTCCCGTGGGGGCGAAATTGCCCACGGAGCCATCCCTGATCGAGCGCTTTGCGGTGAGTCGCACGGTCGTGCGCGAAGCAATTGCCGCTCTTCGTGCGGATGGTCTGGTCGAATCGCGTCACGGCTCCGGTGTCTTTGTCCTGCAACCCCCGGCGCCTGTCGGGGGATTGCACCTTTTCGACGAGATGCATCGCAAGATTTCCGATATTATTGAAGAGCTTGAGTTGCGCGCGTCCGTCGAGATCGAGGCTGCGGGTCTGGCCGCGGAACGCTGTTCGCCAGCGCAGGAAGCCGACATCCAGGCCCAACTCGATGCTTTCCAGGCGGCATTGGAGCAAGGTAGGTCGACGGCTCAGCATGACTTCGAGTTTCATATGGCTGTAGCCCGTGCGACCAACAATTCCCGCTTTGAGGCTTTCCTCTCTCACCTGGGGAAGCGAACCATTCCCCGAAGCAAGCTCGCGGACGAGCAGGCTATGCGGGCGCTGCGCGAGAACCGAGATGTCCAGCTTCACCAGGAGCATGTTGCGGTTGCGGACGCGATCTATGCGCGCGATCCGCTCCGGGCGCGCGAAGCGATGCGGGTGCATCTTGGTGGTTCGCTCAAGCGTTATCGGGTGCTCGGTCGGTCGGCATCTGAAAAATAGTATGACGCAGCTTGACGAGTGGTCATAAGTCATCATATGACTTTGCCCAACAAGAAGGGCAGCATTGATGACACCTGAAAACATCCAATCACGCATTGCCAGCGGGCTACTTTCGTTTCCGGTCACGCATTTCAATGCGGACAACACGCTCAATCTCGACAGCTATTCCAGGCATATCGATTGGCTGTGCAAGCACGATGCCGCCGCACTTTTTGCCGCTGGTGGCACGGGCGAGTTTTTCTCCATGACGCCCGCCGAGGTGGTCGAGACAGTACGGGCGGCGAAATCCGCGGCCAGCGACATGCCGATCATTTCGGGTTGCGGCTATGGTACCGAAACGGCGAAGGAGATTGCACGCGGCGCGGAGCAGGCGGGTGCGGACGGGCTGCTGCTGCTTCCACATTATCTGATCCACGCGCCGCAAGAGGGGCTGTATCAGCACATCAAGGCAGTGTGTGATGTCACCGGTCTTGGTGTCATCGTCTACAACCGCGACAACTCGGTCGTCTCAGCCGAGACGCTGGAGCGTCTGGCAGAAGCCTGCCCGAACCTCATCGGCTTCAAGGATGGCACGGGCCGCATCGATCTCGTGCGGGAGATCACGGCACGCCTTGGCGACAGGCTCTGCTACGTCGGCGGAATGCCAACACATGAGCTCTTCGCCGAGCCCTATTACGGCGCAGGAGTCACCACCTATTCCTCGGCAGTGTTCAACTTCATTCCCGAGACAGCGCTCGCATTCTATTCGGCCCTTCAGGCGGGCGACAAGGCCACGGTCCAGCGCATTCTGGAAGACTTCTTCTTCCCCTTTGCGCGTCTTCGTGATCGCCAGCCGGGCTACGCGGTTTCCGCGATCAAGGCCGGCGTCGAACTAGCCGGTTTCCAGCCCGGACATGTGCGCGCGCCACTTACTGATCTGACGAATGAGGAGCGCGGCATCCTGCAGGCGCTGGTTCAGAAGGTTGAGAAAGGTCGCAGGGCTTCTGCTGCCTAAGGAAAATTTGCCGGTCCGCGCATGGCTGGTGGGAGGAGCGGTTTCGACCGCAGGAATGGCCGCACGGGCCTTGGAAAAATGCGCTCAAGGGAGGACTAGATGATCAAGACAATCAAATTGCTCGCCACGGTGGCTGTTGCCGCACTCGTTTCAGCACCGGCCATGGCCGATTATCCGGAAAAGGATATTCGCGTGGTCGTGCCCTGGGGTGCAGGTGGCGGCACGGACGGCATCGTTCGCAAGCTGACCACCATTGCCGAGAAGAATATCGGCGCCTCCATGTATGTGGAGAACATTGAAGGCGGCATCAGCGCCACAGGCGTTTCGCAGGTGATGAAGGCGCGGCCTGACGGTTACACGATCGGTGCGCTGACCTATGACAGCGTCGTCACCGTGCCGTGGCAGGGCCTTCTGCCGACCTACAAGATGGACAAGCTGAAGCTGATCGGCCGCGTGACCAGCGAGCCGGATGCGATCATCGTCGCGTCAGACACGCCGTACCAGTCGATTGACGAGCTTGTTGCGGCCGCCAAGGAAAAGCCGGGCGAGATCAAGATCGGCATCCAGAATATCGGCTCGCGTCTGCATCTGGCGGTCCTGCAGCTGCAGGAAGAAACCGGCACCGAGTTCAAGATCATCGCCTATCCGGGCGGTGCTGCTCCGCAGAAAGAGGCGATCCTTTCCGACGAGGTGGATGTGGTTGCCACGAGCCTCGGTGACTTCGCCTCGCTGATCGAGAATGGCGATGTGCGCGGCCTGGTCGAGTTCTCCGACACGCCCAATCCGACCTTTTCGGACGTGCAGACGGCGAAAGATGCCGGTCTCGATCTTCGCATGGGAAGCTTCATCGTCTTTGCAGCACCTGCAGACACCCCGGATGAGACCATCACCAAGCTCGAAGCCGCCTACAAGCAGGCGCTTGAAAGCGACGAGTTCCAGGAATGGGTGGCCAATGTGGGTGTGACGCCGAACTGGCTCGGCACCAGCGAAGTCACTGGCTGGGCTGACGAAACCAGCGCCAAGCTGTTTGAACAGATGGATGCTCTGGTGGAACAGGGCGTCATCTCGAAATAGAACTGCACTATGGGCGCCGCTGGCTTGGCCAACGGCGCCCGGATTCCATTCAGCGGGAGGACGCGGTGATGGCCGAGAATAATTCAACTGTGGCAGGCAGGCTGGGGGTGCCAATCTTCCTCCTGGTCCTCACCACGGTCTATGTCGCAGCCACGTTCCAGATCCGTCCGCAATTCAGTGAAGGTCTCGTGGGACCGCGCTTCCTGCCGTTTCTTGCTGCTACTCTCATGTATGGCGCCCTGTTCACCATCATCTGGAAGGAACGCCGCGAGAGCGCAGAAGGCAACGGGAGCCTGATGCAGCCCGCAGCCATTGTCGTTGCAACGGCTGCCTATATCGGCGTCTTCAAATGGCTGGGCTACAGCCTGTCCACCTTCCTCTTCGTTTTCGCGCTTTTCATGCTCTTTTCCTATCAGGCCGGCCGTCCCGTGCGGCGCGTCATTGACGCGCTTGCCGTCACGGCTGTCTTCTACGGCCTGTTCGCCTTCGTCTTTGGCATCAGATTGCCAGTCTTTCCGGGGCTGCCGCTATGAATTTCTTTCTTGAGGTGCTGCAGGGTTTCGGTGCACTGGCGCAGCCGGAAGTGCTGGGCTTCATGGTGCTGGGCTTCATCATCGGCACGTTTTTCGGTGCAGTGCCGGGGCTGACTTCGGTGCTTGCCATCGCGCTTCTTCTGCCGATCACCTACAGCATGGATGTCGTGCCGGCGCTGGTCATGTGTGCCTCCATCTTCATGTCGGGCATGTATGCCGGCAGCATAACGGCAACCACCATCAACATTCCCGGCGCACCGTCCTCCATGATGACGGCTATCGAGGGCTATGCCTTGATGAAGAAGGGGCAGGGCGCCAATGCGCTCGGTCATGCCGCACTTGGCTCCATGATCGGTGGCTGTGTCGGTGCGCTGCTGCTCATGGGGCTGATGCCGGTGGCTGCCAAGCTGTCGCTTCTCATACAGACGCCCGGCAAATTCGCGCTGGTGCTCTTTGCGCTTGTCGTCATCATCATCGTTCAGCGCGGCGAGATCGCCAAGGGCGTTGTTGCCACCATGCTGGGCGTGATGATCGCGACCATTGGCATCGATGTCATGCAGCCGATCCCGCGCTTCAATTTCGGCACGGAAGTGCTGGTGGAAGGCATCGACATGATGCCCATCATCATCGGCACCTTCGCGATTTCCGAAGTGCTCTATCAGGCACAGGCGCATTCCTCCTCGCTCAAGCTGCAGGTGAACGAGGCTGCCGCCAAGATCCGCCGCCGCGACTTCCTGCCCGCATGGAGCGAGATCCGCGAGATCGGCCTCTTCACCTATCTAAAAAGCTCGGTCATGGGTTATGGCATCGGCATATTGCCAGGCGTTGGCGGTTCCATGGCTGCCTTCGTTTCCTATGCGGAAGCCAAGCGTCGCTCGCGCAAGCCCGAGCAATATGGCAATGGCAGCCGGGAGGGTATCGCCGCAGCGGAATCGGCCAACAATTCCATGTGCGGCGGCGCGTTCGTTCCGATGCTGATGTTCGGCATTCCCGGCGATCCGACCACGGCCATCGTGCTCGGCGTTCTCGTGATCAATGGCTTGCAGCCGGGCCCGCGGCTTCTCGAAAGCCAGACGGACCTGATCGCGCCGATGTTCGCCTCACTTTTCGTAAGTGCGCTGATCCTCATTCCGCTGACGCTGTTCATCTTCGGGCCGTGGTTCGTGCGTATCGTCTCCATCCCGCGCGGGCTGCTTTATGCTTGCATCGCGGTTGTGGCGCTGGTGGGTAGCTATGTGGCGACCTTCTCGGTCTTCCAGATGGGGCTGGCACTTGTGTTCGGCATACTTGCCTTCTTCCTGCGCAAACAGAATTATCCGACGGTCTCCCTGCTACTCGGCTTCATCCTCGGGCCAGATCTCGAACAGTATCTTCGCCGTTCGCTTTCGCTCAGCGACGGCAATCCGTTGGTGTTTCTGACAAGCCCGGACAGCCTCTTTTTCCTCGTGCTCACCGGCCTGTTTTTCTACTTCATGGCCGTGCGCAAACCGAAGGAGGCGGTGGCAGCCTGATCATCAGGCCTTGTCCCATGGAATGCCGCTCCTAGCTAAGGGCTCCAACCCATGAACCAGCAGGAGTGATTTCATGACGAAGACAATATTCATTACCGGTGCCTCATCTGGCATCGGTGCGGCAACTGCGCGACGTGCTGTTGAAGCGGGCTGGAATGTTGGTCTGATGGCTCGCAGCGAGGACAAGCTGAACAAGCTGGTTGACGAGCTTGGTGACAAGGCGCTGGCGCTGCCGGGTGATGCGACCGACCTGTCCGCGCAGGAAGAGGCCGTGGGCAAGCTGGTAGAACATTTCGGTGGCCTGGATGCAGCCTATGCCAATGCCGGCAAGGGATTAGACAAGCCGGGAACGGAAGCCGGGGATCCCGAGGAATGGCGCAGCATGATCGACGTCAACATCATGGGCCTGCTCTACACCGCACGTGTGGCGCTGCCGCATCTGAAGAAGACCAAGGGGCATCTGGTGCTGACGGGTTCAGCCGCCGGTCGCCGCCACATCAAGGGCTCGATCTATGGCGCGACCAAGTGGTTCGTACACGGCTATGCGGGCAATATGGCCGAAGAAATGCGTGAATGGGGCGGGCGCTGCACCGTTATCGCGCCCGGCATGGTGGACACGGCCTTTTTCAGCGAAGGCAAGCCCGACAAGCTGCAGGCCGAGGATGTGGCCAATGCCGTGGTGTACGCGCTCGAGCAGCCGAGCCGCGCAACGGTAAACGAGGTTTTCATGATGCCGACCAACTGAGCTCCGGCATCAGGCAACGCAAAGCCCGGCTGGACCAGCCGGGCTTTTTTCTGCGCCGAAAGCAATCAACCGACGACGTTGATGGCCTTAACGTTCACGAATTCACGGATGCCAAAGCCGCCATGTTCACGGCCATAGCCGGAATCCTTCACGCCGCCGAAGGGCATGTTCGGCTGGGCGAGGTCAAAGCCGTTGATGAAGACCATGCCCGTGTCAAACTCGTCGCGGGCAATGCGCTTCGCACGCTCCACATCTCCGGTGAAGATGCCGCCGCCGAGACCATAGACGCTGTCATTGGCGGTTCTGATGGCTTCTGCCTCATCCTTCACTCGAATAAGCGAGGCGACCGGCCCGAAGAGCTCCTCGTCATAGGCAGGCTGGCCGGGCTTCACGTCCTCAAGGACGGTTGCCGGGTAGAAGAAGCCGGGACCGTCGGGGATTTCCCCGCCGCATAGAAGCTTTGCCCCATGCTTCAGTGACTGCACAACCTGATCGTGGAGGTCGGCGCGCAGGTTCTCGCGAACCATCGGCCCGAGCTGGGTGTCTTCGGCAAAGGGGTCGCCAAGCTTGACCGCCTTCATCTGTTCCACATAGGCGTCGCGGAACTTCTCGTAGACCGCATCCACGACGATGAAGCGTTTCGCTGCCACGCAGGTCTCGCCATTGTTGTAGATGCGCCCCGCCACGCAATGCTTTACCGCCTTCTCCAGATCGGCATCCTCCAGCACGATATAGGCGTCGTTGGAGCCAAGCTCGAGAACGGATTTCTTCAATGCTTTGGCAGCTTTCGCGCCCACATGGGCACCCGCACGCGGGCTGCCGGTCAATGTTACGCCGCGCACGAGGCGGTTTTCGATCACCGCGTCGGACTGGTCATGATCGATGACGAGCACGGTGAAGACATTGTCGGGGAAGCCGGCCTTCCTCATCATCTCCTCGATCTTCAGCGCCGAACCGGTAACGTCGGCTGCGTGCTTCAGGAGAACGGTGTTACCTGCCGCGATGTTGGCAATGGCATAGCGCACGACCTGGTAGAGCGGAAAATTCCATGGCTGGATGCCATAGATTACACCGATGGGGCTGTAGGTGACGATGCCCCTGTCGCCGGACTGCAACGGACGTTCCTCGTCCTGCAGATAGGTGTTCATCTCTTCAATCGTGTATTCGGCGATGTCCGCGCATGCTTCAATTTCGCCTTTTGATGCGGAGAAAAGCTTGCCCATCTCCGAACTCATCAGGCGCGCCATCTCCTCCTTTTCGTCTCGGAGAATTTCGGCGAAACGGCGCAAATGCTCGCCGCGCTCCGCAAAGCTCGTGCGCCGCCAGCTCTCGAACGCGTTGTGGGTAGCCCGGATCAGGTCTTCAACCTCCTGATCGCTCATCAGAGCATAATTCTTCAGTTTCTCACCGGTTGCGGGATTACGCGTGGTGAGGTGGCGGGTCTGGGCGGTGTCGCGTGCGGCCTCTGGCATCGATTGGTCTCCATCATTGCTGTCGGTTGCCCAACGGAAGAGGGGGAAAGCCGTTCCGCCGGCTTTCCCCCTTTGTCTCATGCTCAAGCGAATGTGAGCGGGTTGATCAATTGTTTTCCGGATCGGTTTCCGCGGCCCAGGAAAGCTGGCAGATCTTGGCGACGGCCCACAGGGTGGGCAGGCCCAGCACAATGGCAAGGATGGTGGAGGCCATCTGGCCCAGATGCATCAGGCCGGAGATCGACCACAAGGCTGCGCCGGCAGCTGCCAATACTTCTACCGACACGAACAGTGCCACGGCAATTGCCCCGGCGATACTGGAAAGGGTTACGACGCGTTTCATCCGAACGCTCCCGATTATGCGCCTGCTACGGCCAATGCCGCTTCGCAGGACGTTTAGTTGCTGATTGATCTTGAGAAGCGGGCGGTCGGGCCCGATCAGCCTGCAACAGGGGGAGCGCGGGGCGCGGGGCGCGTGTGGGCATGTGACGGCGACGCTGACACGGCGGCGCGGGCGGCCGGTTCCGGCAGGACCTGCGGGTTCAACGACAGCGTCGCAAGGGTTGTGATCGCTTCAGGATCAGGAGGTGTCGGGGATTTCGCGCGCGCGGCGGTCTTCACGACCGTCGGACCCTTCTCGCCAAGGGCCGGTGACTGATGCTCGGCTTCCTGAAGAAGCGGTGCGCCCATTGTCGGCCAGCCGCCATTGGGGAGGCTCTGCAGGCCGAAGCTGACGGCGAGCAGGAGGCTGAAAAGCATGAATAGCGGGCGCGGGTTCAAGATCGGGTCCGTGACGGAGTGGCTGCCGCAAATATAATGGGTCGCACACCGTTGCACCAGCAGCAGGAAGAGGGATTTTTCGCGAAATAAAGTTGCTCGCTTCGGGAAGGCTCGCGCGAAGAATTCCTACGCTATCAGGCCAGTGTAATTCGCTTTTGCTTTCTTGCCGCTCCATCCTTCGGGCGGCTGGAATTCTATTGCGCCATACCTATTTTCCGGCCTCCAGATTTCCCGCGCTCCAAGGAGATTTTCTCATGCGCAAGTTCATTCTCGCCGCGGCACTTGCGGCTGCATCCGCCACATCGGCTCTGGCAGACACCGTCACTGTCGGCATGTCCGGTGGCTATTTCCCCTTCACCTTCGTCAAGCAGGACAAGCTGCAGGGCTTCGAAGTCGACTTCATCAATGCCGTGGCTGAAGAAACCGGCGACGAGATCAAGTTCGAGACCATGAGCTTCTCGGGTCTCGTGGGTGCGCTTGAGGCCGGGCGCATCGACACGATCGCAAACCAGATCACCATAACCGAGGAGCGTCAGGCGAAGTTCGCCTTCACGCAGCCTTACGTTATCGACGGCGCACAGGTTGTCGTGAAGAAGGGCAACGAGAGCGAGATCACCGGGCCGGAGGACCTGAAGGGTCGTACGGTTGCCGTCAATCTCGGCTCCAATTTCGAGCAGCTTCTGCGTGAACTGCCCTATGCGGACGAGGTCGATATAAAGACCTATGAAAGCAATCTGGCGCAGGAAACCGCGCTTGGCCGCGTCGATGCCTTCGTCATGGATCGCGTGAGTGCTGCGCAGACGATCAAGGAATCGCCCCTGCCGCTGGCGCTGGCCGGTGAGCGCTTCTCCGAGATCCGCAATGCGCTTCCTTTCCGCGACGACGAAGAAGGCCGTGCATTGCGTGACCGTTTCGACGCCGCGATCACCACGCTGAAGGAGAATGGCAAGCTGGCCGAAATCTCCCAGAAGTGGTTCGGAACCGACATCACCAAGTAAGGCGCATGCCTTGAACTTCGGGCGGCTGCGGGACACGACCTGCAGCCGCCCTATGTGTGCAGAAGCCATGAATATGATCTGATGCACCGGCAGCCGGAAGGCGGAAGCGATGAGAGCTCTTGATTTCGACTACATGTTCGGTCTCGTGCCGATCCTGCTCAGCTATGTGCCGCTGACACTCGGCATGGCTGCCGTCAGCATGGTTATGGCGCTTGTGCTGGCCTCGCTCATGGCAGTTGTGCGTGTGGTCAATGTGCCGGTGCTCGACGGATTCACCCGCTTTTTCATCAGCTTCTTTCGCGGCACGCCGCTCCTGGTGCAGCTCTTCCTGTTCTATTACGGCCTGCCGCAGGTCATGTCCTTCCTGACCGCAATCAACGGCGTGACGGCCGCGATCATGGGGCTGACGCTGCATTTTGCAGCCTATATGGCCGAAAGCATTCGTGCCGCCATTCTTGGCGTGGATCGGTCGCAGTGGGAAGCTTCCATGTCGGTGGGTATGACCACGACGCAGATGATGCGCCGTATCATCCTGCCGCAGGCTGCCCGCGTGGCCGCACCCACGCTGGTCAATTACTTCATCGACATGATCAAGGGCACCTCGCTTGCCTTCACGCTGGGCGTAACGGAACTGATGGGTGCGACGCAGAAGGAGGCTGCCGGCAGCTTCCTCTATTTCGAGGCCTTCATCATCGTTGCTCTCATCTATTGGGCAATTGTCGAGACACTGACGCTGTTTCAGCGTCGTCTCGAAACGCGGCTTGGAAAGGCGCATGCACGATGATCCGGATCAAGGGACTGACCAAGCGTTTCGGCACCAATACGGTGCTCGATAATCTCGACCTTGAGGTGCGCGAGGGGGAGCGCGTCGTCATCATCGGGCCGTCGGGAACCGGCAAGTCGACGCTGTTACGCACGCTCAATTTCCTGGAAAAGCCAGACGAGGGTGTCATCCGCATAGGCGATGTCGAGGTGGATGCCGCCAATGCTTCCAGGAAGGAGCAGCTTGCGCTGCGCCGCCAGACCTCCTTCGTCTTCCAGAACTATGCGCTCTTCGCCAACAAGACGGCCATCGAGAATATCGCGGAAGGTCTGACCACGGTGCGCGGCTGGGACAGGGAGAAAGCGTTCGCCAAAGCCCGTGAAATTCTCGGCACGATCGGACTTGCCGACAAGGAGGCGAGCTACCCGTCGGCTCTTTCGGGCGGGCAGCAGCAGCGTGTGGGCATCGGTCGTGCCATGGCCTCCCAGGCGCCATTGATGCTGATCGACGAACCGACTTCGGCGCTTGATCCTGAATGGATCGACGAAGTGTTGCAGCTTCTGAAGAAGGTGGCGGACGAGCGCCAGACCATGCTGGTCGTCACCCACGAAATGCAGTTCGCCCGCGATATCGCGGACCGCGTGATCTTCATGGATGGCGGCAAATTCGTGGAGCAGGGTCCGCCGGAACAGATATTCACCGACCCGAAGGATCCGCGTATGCGAGCTTTTCTTCGCAAGGTTCTCTAGGACGCGTTTCCATTGAAACATTCGTTTGCCACGGCAGCTGACCTGCCGTGGTCTTTTATTGGTAATACCAATATAGAACGATACGAGGCTGCATTGCTGCAACTTTCGGGGAAAATCAATCTATATTGATGGTCGTTGACTCGTATCGTTCATTGTGGTCTTAAATAGGTAAGACCACTGGAGACCGAAATGAGCGAGACTTCCACGGGCGAGACCGAAGGTAGAAGCGGCACGGAACGCGTCATGGCTTTCTTCCGGGAGAAGATACTCTCCGGGGAAATGGCTTCTGGAGATCGTCTGCCTGCCGAGCGGGAGCTGGCTCAGCACCTCAATGTCGGACGTCCGCTTCTGCGGGAGGCCATGCGCGCGCTTTCGATGCTTGGGCTGGTGGAAATCAGACATGGCAGTGGCGCCTATGTCGGCAAGGCGGACGTCTCGGTCCTGAGCGACTTCTTCACCTTCTCGCTGGCGCAGGAGCAGAATGTCTCCGAAGACATCATGCAAGCGCGCATGGCTATCGAATGCCAGGCGATCAGGCTTGCCTGCGAGCGGGCTACCGAAGCCGATCTCGATCGGATCGGCGGGTGCCTGTCTGCGCTCGTGAAAACGCTAGGCGACCCGGAGAAGGGTGGCGAGGCTGATTATCGCTTCCACGACTCCATTGTGCGTGCCTCTCACAGCCAGGCACTCATCACGCTCTACCGGGCCATCTCCGCGCTTCTCAAGCGCAGCCATGTCGAGCGGCGGCGCACCACCTATACCGCACCTGAAATCGTCAACGACCTCGTGGAATCGCACCGCCGGGTCTTTCTCTCCATCGTCGAGGGGGACGGTGACGCAGCCGATCAGCGGCTGCGCGAGCACTTTGCGATAGGCGACGAGCTTCGTCGCAAGAGCATCATCGCTGCCTATTCCAAGGGTGGCCTTGATCTGTAGTTAGTATCAACGGGAGGAAGTACCATGTTCAAATCACTGGCTGGACGCGCTGCGTCCATGGCGGTCGCTGTTGCCCTGATGTCGGGTGCTGCGGCAGCTGAAGAGCTTCGCTATGCCCATGTGGGTGCCGAAGGCGACATCCAGACGCGTTATGCGTCCGAGGCAGCCGATGCGATCGCTGCGGAAACAGATGGCGAGGTTACGGTACAGGTGTTTCCCGCCAGCCAGCTTGGCGGTGTGGCCGAAATGGTTGATGGCGTGCGGATGGGCTCCATCTCCATGGGGCACCACGATTTTGCGTCTCTGGCCCGCATCGTGCCGGATGTGGCCGTTTTCAACGCGCCCTTCATCTATCGTGATGCAGCGCAGGCGCTTGCCGCGACCGATCCCAACAATTCGCCAGCTCTTCAGGAGATCAATGAAAAGCTGATTTCCGAAGGTGGCGTTCGTATCATCGGCCGCATCTATCGCGGTGCACGTCACATCTCCTCGAATTTCGAGGTGAAGAGCCCTGCGGACCTAGAAGACAAGCCATTCCGTGCCGTACCGCTCGATCTGTGGGTCTCAATGGTAAAAGGCTTTGGAGCAACGCCGACCCCGGTGGAGGTTTCGGAACTGCCGACCGCACTCATGACCGGGCTTGTTGTCGGTCAGGAAAATCCGCTGACCATGATTTCCGCCAACAAGCTCTATGAAGTGCAGTCCCATGTTGCGCTCACCGGTCACATGCACTCGGTCCTGGCGGTGTTCGTCAACGAGAAGGCCTGGCAGGGTCTGAGCGAAGACAACCGTGCTGCAATCACGAAGGTGCTTGAGGAAAAGGCGCAGGCTTCGCTGGAGTGGGCGACCGCTTCGGAAGAAGAGCTGGTGGCCGAGCTCAAGGGTGTGGGCATGACCGTGATCACCGAGGCAGAAGGCCTTGATCTTGAAGCCTTCCGCAAGCCGGTGCTTGAGCAGATCCGCGCCGACTTCCCCAACTTCGCGCCGTATATCGAGCAGATCGCCGAAGTGAAGTAAGGCCGGCAATGGAGGCAGGTCGTGTGCGGCCTGCCTCTGCCATACGGAGCAGTTTCAATGAAGATCGCTAGACGGTTCGTGGAAGCAGTCTGTCTGCTTCTGCTCGGTGCGCTGGTGCTTGTGCCCTTTGCCCAGGTGTTGCTCAGGGATCTGTTCAATGCACCGATCGTGGGAGCAGAGGAGTTTACCCGATTTCTCCTGATCTGTGTCGTATTCGTCAGCTATCCGCTGGTGGTGGCATCGGGTGAGAACATCGTGATGGGGGATATCCGCAATGCGCTGCCTGCTCCCATGCGCCGGATCCTCAACCTCTTCACCTCGGTTGCGGCGGTGGCTGTTTCCGGTCTGATCGCCTACGCGGTTTTCGCGACCATCGGCGACAATCTGAACAATGCGACGCCCACCTTGAAGATACCGTTCTGGCTGTTCCTTGGCGCCACGTTCTTTGGCTTCTTCTTCGCCGCCATCATTCATCTCGTCCATTTGCGCAAGCCGCCGCAGAAGAGCACGAGCGTCAGCCTCTAGGTTTCCCAATGGGCATATTACTCATCATCACGTTTCTGCTCCTGTTCATTGCAGGGGTGCCGGTGGTCTACGCCATCCTGTTGCCTGCGATAGGCTACGTCCTGATCGAGGGCTTTCCCATCGGTCTGCTGGCCCAGCGCGTAACCTATGCGCTTGACAGTTTCCCGCTGGTGGCGGTGCCGATCTTCATATTTGTCGGCAATCTCATGAATCTGGCCGGAGTAACGGACCGCATTTTTCGGTTTGCCGATACATTGGTCGGGCGTGCCCCCGGCGGGTTGGCGCAGGTGAACATCTTCTCCTCGCTCATCTTTTCGGGCATGTCGGGTGCAGCACTTGCCGATGTGGGCGGTCTTGGGAAGATCGAGATCGAGGCCATGCGCAAGCGTGGGTTCGAAGCGCCGTTCTCCGCTGCTGTGACGGCTGCCTCAGCCGTTGTCGGGCCAATTTTCCCGCCGAGCATTCCGCTTATCGTGTACGGGTCGGTGACCAGCGTTTCGATAGTGCAGCTGCTTGTTGCAGGCATTGTACCGGCACTGATCTGTGTCGCGCTGCTCATGGTCACCGCAGCGGTGCTGTCGCTGCGTCACAAGATGCCGCGCGCCTCACGCTGGCCGACGCTCAGGGAGGTCGGAAGTGCACTTGTTCCAGCACTGCCTGCACTTCTTGCGCCGGTTCTGATGATCTCGGGCATGATGCTGGGCCTGTTCACGCCAACAGAAGCTGCCGCGGTTACGGCGTTCTACGTCATCCTGATCAGCTCGCTCGTCTACAGGGAGCTCACATGGGCGCATTTGCGGGATTCGATGCTGGCGACGCTGAAGAGCACCAGCGCGATCCTGATCATCGTTGCGGCGGCCGCATTGTTCGGTTGGATTTTGGCCGTGGAGCAGGTTCCTCAGGATTTCGCGAAGATGATCCTGACACTATCCACGAACCCGATCGTGCTGCTTCTGATCGCCAATCTGATCTTCTTCATCGCCGGCATGTTCCTGGATTCGACGACCGCCACCTTGCTTGTGGTGCCGGTTATCGCACCGCCAATGGTTCTGGCCGGCGTTGATCCCGTGCATCTGGGCATTGTCGCCATCTTCAATCTGATGGTGGGTCTTCTGACACCGCCGATGGGCCTTTCGCTCTTCCTGGTATCGGAGATCGCACAGATATCGCTGCGCCAGCTCCTGAAAGCGCTCGCGCCTTTCTATGTGCCGCTCATCATCACGCTCGGCATCATCACTTTCGCTCCTGATCTTGTTCTCTGGCTGCCCGGTTTCCTGCGCTAGTCATTCATCGAAGGATAATCCCATGAAAATAGTTATCGGCTCCGACCACGCTGGCTTTCCGCTGAAGGCGCATGTCATCGAAACCATCAAGGCGCTTGGCCACGAAGTGCTTGATGTGGGTTCCCACGACGCCGAGCCTGTCGATTTCCCCGACATCGCAAAGCTTGTTACCGGTGCGATCCAGAGCGGCGAGGCGGAGCGCGGCGTGATGGTATGTGGCACCGGTGTCGGTGCATCCATCGCGGCCAACAAGGTGAAGGGCATCCGCGCGGCGGTATGCCATGATGTGCATTCTGCCCACCAGTCGGTGGAGCATGACGACGTGAACATCATGTGCATCGGCGCCCAGATCGTGGGGCCCTGGCTTGCCAGCGATCTCATCAAGGCGTACCTCGAAGCAGAGTTCTCCACGAGCGAAGAGTTTCGCCGCCGCGTGGAGAAGCTTCATGAGATGGACAGGGAACGCCAATAGCCATGAGCCAGCCCGAAATCCTCGTCTTCGGTTCGATCAATGTGGATCTGGTCTGTCGGGTCGGCAGCATTCCGAAGCCGGGGGAGACGGTGCTATCTCCGCGTTATGAGCAGAGCTTTGGCGGCAAGGGTGCGAACCAGGCCGTTGCCGCAGCGCGTGCGCTTGGACAAAGCGGTCGCGTTCGCATGTCGGGGGCTGTTGGCGATGATGCGCTGGGCGGGGCTGTGCGGGACAATCTGGCCAATGAAGGCATAGATGTCACCTCTGTCGTGACGTCCAGCGAGCCCACCGGCTGCGCCTTCATCAATGTGGATGAAGCCGGCGAGAACGCCATCACCGTAGCAAGCGGTGCGAATGCGGCTCTTGAGAGTGCCAGTATCGGTGACGCCAGCCTGGTTGTCATGCAGATGGAAGTGCCGGTAAAGCGCAATCTGGAATGCGTTGCGGCCGCCAAGGCTGCCAATGTACCGGTGATACTGAACTTCGCACCTGCGACCGTTGCCGTATCGGCAGAGGAGATGCGCGGGCTCCTCGATGGCACGCGCTATCTGGTGGTCAATGAGCTTGAGGCCGAAACGGTGGCGGGACTGCTTGGCTGTGGCAAGGCAGGCGCGCCGGTCGAGGGGCTGGCCGAGGCCATTGCCGCGGCTGCAGGCGTTGATGTGATCGCAACACTCGGTGGCAAGGGCGCCATGCTGCTGCGAGCCGGGGAGGGGGCATCCCACAGCGTTGGAGCACCGAAAACCAATGTCGTCGATACGACCGGTGCCGGCGACACGCTCGTAGGTGCCTTCGCGGCCTTTCTCACCATGGGTAAATCACCGGAAGAGGCGCTTCGCCTTGCCGTGACTGCAGCCTCCCTGGCTTGTGAGGGTTACGGTGCGCAGACGGCTATGCCGACGCAGGAAAAGGTGCTTGCAGCGGCGGGCTGAGCTCGCGCTGCAATCAGGCTGGCGCGATGGCTTCGGACGAGAAGAGATAGCCGTCGAAGTCCGGGTCATCAACATCCGATAGTGTCATCAGTGTCAGGCGCACATTTTCCAGATGTTGCCACATGGCCTGGCGTGCGGCCGGGGCGTCCTTCATCTGCAAGGCGTTGAGAATGGCCTGATGGTCTGACAGCCAGTTCGACCGATAGGTCCTGTCGAAGATGCGGTTGTGCAGGCTCGCCCACATGCGGCTTTGCGCGCGCTTGTGCCAAAGCTCCTCGACCATATCCACGAGCACCGCATTCTGTGTGGCCTCGGCAATGAGCCGGTGGAACAATTCGTCGCCGGAGTAGTCGTCATTGCCGGCTTCGATCGCAGCCTTTTCCATGGCGAGCGCTTCGCGCATCTGCATGATGTCGGACTTGGTGACGGTGACCGCCGCAAGTGCCGCGATATTGCTTTCCAGAAGCTGGCGCGCCTGGAGGAGCTCGAAGGGGCCGAAATCAACGGTGGTTTCGCCGGGGCGGGTGTTTGGCAGTCGCGCAAGATAGATGCCGGAGCCCTTGCGGACCTCCACCAGCCCCTCGATCTCCAGCATGATGACGGCTTCGCGAACAATGGAGCGGCTGACGCCCATGTCTTCCGAAATCTGGCGCTCGGTGCGCAGGCGTTCGCCGACCTTGCAGCCGCGCGCAGCGATATCCTGCTTCAGCGCCTCGGCCACATCCTGATAGCGTCGCTTGGCCGTCCCAGCCATGTGTCAGTCCCCCTCGCGTTCCCCGGCAGCCAGTTCGTGATACCAGGACGCCAGAATGGAAAAGGCCTCCTTGCGCGTCTTCTTGTCGGCATGGATCAGGCCTTTCCGGTTGAAACCAGCCTGATAGATGTTTTGCCGGCGTTCAATGCGGAAGTCGTACAATATCCACGGTGATATTCCTTTCACATAGGCAAGGCGGCGCAGCATCGCGATCTGCTCGCGATAGACATCGGCCATGTAGCTTTCGCTGAAGAAGCCTTTCTCCGGCGCGCCATCCCCGATGGCGCCGTCCGCACCGGTTTCGGAAATCACCACCGGACGGTCGGGCGCGGAGTTGCGGCCGATGACTTCAAGGTCCTCGATGTTCTCGTCATACCAGCCATAATATTCGTTGATGCCGATCACATCGATATGGTCGGCAAGCCGGTCCTCGATCTTGCGCTTGGCGTGGTTGATGAGGCAGGCAGCCGAGGTCAGGCGGGTCGGATCGGCTTCCTTGGCGGTCTCCGCAAGGCGGCGCATGAAGGAAAGCCGCGCATCGGTGTCCGGGTTCTCGTTACCGACAGACCATATGATGACGCTGGCGCGATTGCGGTCACGCTTGATGAGTTCGAGCAACTGGTTCTGCGCGTCGCGGAAGGTCGCTTCGTTCTCGAAGTCGATAGCCCAATAGACCGGAATTTCCTCCCACAGCATGAAGCCAAGCTCATCGGCAAGCTGTGCTGCGCGTTCGTGGTGGGGGTAGTGGGCAAGGCGCAGATAGTTGCAGCCAAGTTCGCGCGCATGTTCGAAGCGGCGGCGCAGGTCTTCCTCGCTGGTGACCTTGCCGTTTTCAAGATCGTCCTCGTGGACGGAAATGCCGCGCAGGAAGGTCGGCTTGCCATTGAGGAGGATCTCGGTGCCGCGGCGCTCGATGCGGCGGAAGCCTACGCGGTCGGTCACGGTGTCGCCGCCTGCTTCAAGCTTCACATCGTAGAGGCGTGGAGAGGCGGGGGACCAGAGGTCCGGGCTCGCCTCGATCTGTGCGCTGAATGTGCCGTTTTCGACAGGAATTTCCTGGTCGATGCCAAGATCGGGGATGGTCAGGCGCGCATTGTCTGCAGCGCCATCAACCTCGCCTGACACCGCGATGCGGTCATAGCCTTCGTCACCGGAAAGGCGGATGAAAAGATCGCGGATGACGGTCTTTGGCGTCTCGTAAAGCTCAACCTCGCGATAGATGCCGCCATAGTTGAACCAGTCGGTGTTGCGCATGGGCACGCGGTCGAGCGTGCGGGTGTTGTTCACGCAGAACATCAGCCAGTTGCGCCCCGCCTTCAGATGTTCGGTGAGTTCGAGGAAGAAGGGCGTGGAGCAGCCATAGTGGTTGCCCAGGAATTCGCCGTTCAGGAATATCTTGCAATCATATTGTGCCGCGCCCATGCGCAGGAAGTAGCGGCGCTCGGCGTCCAGCTTTTCCATGTCGAGGGGGCGGGTGTACCAGGCAGAACCTTCGAAGAAATACCATTTCTCCTTCAGCATTGCCCAGTTCGAGGGAACGGGAACCGTCTCGCCCTCATAGGGGTCGTAGTCCCACGGTTCGGTCTTTTCCTCCTGGGGCTGCGGCAGCATGGAGAACCATTTCTGCCGCAGGCCCGTGTCGAGGAGATCGACGCAGAAATTGTACTGCCCGTTGAGCGAGCGCGCCTGCCTGCCACCGGTGAAGATCATGGTGGTGTGGTTCAGGGACTGCGTGTTGAAGGGGACGTCATAGTCCTCGTCATGCAGTGCAGTCAGTGCATTTTCGGCAAGGTGCGAACGCTCGAGCACTTCGGTTTCTCCGTCGTCTATTCAGTAGAGGCTTATTCGCCTGCAGCCTTGATGCGCTTGATCAGGTCGGCGATCTTTTCAGACTTTGCAGCGGTCTCTTCATGCATCGGAGCGACGGCTTCGGCGAATGCGGCCTTGTCGACCTCGTGGATTTCCACGTTCAGCTCGCTCTTGGCCTGTTCGATGGCTGCGTCGCTGGCCTTGTTCCACTCGACGCGATGACGTTCCGCGGACTCGGTTGCAGCCTGCTTCAGAGCCTTCTGCTGCTCTTCCGTCAGCTCGTCCCAGACCTTGGTGGAGATGACAACCACGGACGGGATCATGGTGTGTTCGTCGACCGAGAAATGCTTTGCGACTTCGCCGTGACGTGCGGTGGTCAGAGCCGTCGGGTTGTTCTCGGCACCATCAACGACACCCTGCTGCAGAGCGGAGTAGAGCTCGCCCCAGCTGATCGGGGTCGGGTTGCCGCCCAGAAGTTCAACCATGCGGATGGCGGACGGGCTCGGCTGGACGCGGATCTTCATGCCGTTGAGATCGGCCGGCGTCTTGATCGGCTTGTTGGCGTAGAAGGAGCGAGCGCCTTCGGTGTAGTAGGTGAGGCCGATGAAGCCCTTGTCCTTGGAGGCCATGAGGATCTCATCGCCGATCTCGCCGAGCAGAACGTCGAAGAGATGCTCTTCGCCCTTGAAGATGTAAGGCAGGTTCAGCGCGCTGTATGATTCCTCGAATGCTTCGAGCTCGCTGGCATTGGAGCGGGCCATGTCGAGCTGGCCGTTCTGCACGAGCTCCATCGACTCGCGCTGGGTGCCCAGCTGCGCATTTGCGTAGACACGGATCTTGATCTCGCCATTGGTCAGCTCTTCAACGCGCTCACCCATAAACTCCATGCTCTTGTGGACAGGATGATCTTCTGGGTTGTTGTGGTTGAGCTTCAGTGTCTTCGCATAGGCCGTGCCGGCCATCAGCATGGCTACTGCACCTGCAAGGGCGCCGATCGCGGTCATCTTCTTCATGAGGGCTACCTCCCGGTTGAACGTAAATACCTAAAGGGAGGCGGATGGCGGGCGTGTGGCCTGCCAATATTCCTCCCTTGGTCGAGAACTTTCCAAATTGGGCGACCAAAAGTCAATGGTGAATCGAAAATTGGTTGACCTATTTACTCAAACGTGGATTCCTTGGTGCAGATCGCGCCGTTCTGGGCGCAAAAGGTGTTGGGGAGGACTTCCATGCCGGAAATCGCTGCAAGGCCGGACATTGCGTCCGGGCCGGGGCCAGTTCAGCGCGCCGTTGACGCGGTTCTGCGTGTCATCATCAGTATCATCTTCGCCATTCTCGTCGTCTGCGTGGTCTGGCAGGTGGTCAGCCGCTACGTTTTCGGCACGCCGAGCACCGTGACCGACGAACTGGCGCGCTTCCTCTTCATGTGGTTGGCGCTGATCGGTGCCGCCTACACCTTGGGCCTGAAGCGCCATCTGGCCATCGATCTGCTGCCGCTCAGCCTTGAAGGAAAAGCCGAGCGCAATCTCCGCATGGTGATCGTGGGCATGGTGGCCGCCTTCGCAGGGCTGGTGATGGTCTATGGCGGCGGCAAGCTTCTTATCGGTGTTCTGCAGACCGGTCAGCTCTCGCCGGTCCTGCGCATCCAGATGGGCTATGTCTACGGCGCCATCCCCTTCGCCGGGCTCGTGATGCTGTTCTACTGCGCGCTTTCGGTGCGCGACATTCTTTCGGGCCGCGACGTGGCGCCCGCAATGGGCGACTAGGAGGGTCTGATGGAAGACTATATCAACGCGCTGATTCTGTTCGGCTCCTTCGCATTCTTCATGGTTCTGGGCGTGCCGATCGCGTTCTCGATCGGTCTGGCCTCGGTCGTCACCTTCATGACCTTCATGACGTTCGACCAGTCCGTCTTCATCGTCGCGCAGCAGATCGCGTCGGGTCTCGACAGCTTCACGCTTCTGGCCATTCCCTTCTTCATCCTGGCCGGCCACATCATGAACCGCGGCGGCATCGCCATGCGGCTCATCAATTTCGCGAAGGTGCTGGGCGGGCGACTGCCAGGCGCGCTGGCGCATTGCAACGTGCTTGCAAACATGATGTTCGGCTCGATCTCCGGCTCCGCCGTCGCCTCGGCGGCAGCCGTTGGCGGTGTGATGGCGCCGCTACAGGAAAAGGAGGGCTATGACCGTTCCTTCTCCGCTGCCGTGAATATCGCCTCTTGCCCGACCGGATTGCTGATCCCGCCGAGCGCAACATTCATTGTCTACTCGCTGATTACCGGCGGCACCTCGATTGCAGCTCTTTTCGTTGCCGGCTATGTGCCGGGCATTCTCATGGGCCTGTCGCTCATGCTGGTTGCCGGAATCATCGCCAAGCGTCGCGGCTATCCCGTGGCCGAACGGTCAAGCTGGCGCGAGATCATCGATACCGGCTTGCAGGCACTGCCGCCGCTGGGGCTCATCGTGATCGTGATGGGCGGCATCATCGCGGGCATATTCACCGCTACGGAAGCTTCGGCGATTGCCGTGGTCTACACGCTTTTCCTGGCGCTGGTCTGGTATCGCGAAATCTCGATCCGCGACCTGCCGTCGGTGCTTCTTGAAGCCGCGATCACCACCTCCATCGTGCTTCTGATGATTGGCGCATCCATCGCGATGTCCAAGGCCATGGCCTTTGCCGACATTCCCTACATGATCTCTGATGCGCTGCTGGCGTTGTCTGAGAACCCGATCGTCATCCTGCTCATCATAAATCTGGCGCTGCTGGTCATCGGCACCTTCATGGACATGACGCCCGCGCTCCTGATCTTCACGCCGATCTTCCTGCCGGTGGTGAAGGATCTGGGCATGGATCCGGTGCATTTCGGCGTGATGATGACCCTCAATCTGTGCATCGGCATCTGTACCCCGCCGGTCGGCTCGGCGCTCTTTGTCGGCTGCTCGGTTGGCAAGACGTCCATCGCCTCCGTCCTGAAGCCGCTGCTGCCGTTCTATGCCGTGCTTTTCGCGCTGCTTCTGGCCGTCACATATATCCCCGCCCTCAGCCTGTGGCTGCCGGGTCTGCTCCTGAACTACTGAGCCGCATGACATGAAAACACTGAAGAACTGGTCGCTCTTCGAGCGGAGCAAAACCGGCCTGACGCTGCTGGTCGACGAGCGGCATCATTTCGTGGTCAATGTGCTGGAAGAAGCGCTGTTCAAGGTCTCGCTCAAGCGCAATGGTGCATGGCGGCTCGACCGCACCTGGAGCATCGCACCGGATGGTGATGTGCCGTGGGAAGGGCGCAAGCGCGATGATCTTTCGGGCTTCTCCTGCCCGGACTTCACGCTGGAGGAAGGCGAGGGGCAGCTAGTCCTCTCGACCCAAAGCCTGCGCTTGACCATCCGCAGTCCGCTGGCCCTCGAATGGGAGGCGAGCGACGGCAATGGCGGCTGGAAGGCAATTGCGACCGACCGCAAAACCAGCGCCTATATGGCCGGCGTCCGTGACAACAGGAATGCGCATTTCCTTGATTATCGCCCTGACGATCTTGTCTATGGACTGGGAGAGAAGGCGGGTGATCTGAAGCGCAACGAGCGCCGCTTCGAGATGCGCAATCTTGACGCGATGGGCTATGACGCGTCCGGCACCGATCCGCTCTACAAGGTTCTGCCATTCACCATCACGCGCACGCCGGATGCCGGCTCCTATGGGTTGTTCTATGACAATCTGGCGGGAAGCTGGTTCGATATCGGCAACGAGTATGACAATTATCACGGCCGTTTCCGCTCCTATCGCGCAAGCGACGGCGACCTCGATTTCTATTTCAGCTGGGCACCGACCGTTCTGGAGCTGGTCAAGCTGCAGAACTGGTTGACCGGCGGCACGATCTTCCCGCCGCGCTGGACGCTGGGCTATTCCGGCTCCACCATGCTCTACACCGATGCGGAAAACGCGCAGGAGCAGCTGGAAAGCTTTGTCGATCTGTGTGCGGAGCACCAGATCCCTTGCGACAGCTTCCAGATGTCATCCGGCTACACGGCCATTGGCGACAAGCGCTATGTTTTCAACTGGAACACGGATCGCGTTCCCGACCCCAAGGGGCTGTCGAAGCATTTCCGTGACGCAACGATGCATCTGGCTGCAAACATCAAGCCTTGCCTGCTGCAGGATCACCCGCTCTATGACGAGGTGGCGGAAAAGGGTCTGTTCATCAAGGACAGCGAGAAGGAGGCGCCGGAACGTTCCATCTTCTGGGATGACGAAGGCTCGCATCTCGACTTCACCAATCCTGCCACTGTCGACTGGTGGAAGGAGAATGTCACTTCGAAGCTGCTCGATCTTGGCACCGAATGCACCTGGAACGACAACAACGAATATGAAGTCTGGGACGATGGCGCTCTGTGCCACGGTTTCGGTGAGCCGATCGAGATTGGCCTGATCCGTCCGCTCTTCTCGGTTCTCATGACGCGGGCTTCCTACGAGGCGCAGATCGAGCACAAGCCGACCGAGAGGCCTTATCTGATCTGTCGTGCCGGCGCGCCGGGGCTGCAGCGCTATGCGCAGACCTGGTCGGGTGACAACTACACGTCATGGAAGGCGCTGCGCTACAATATCCCGATGGGGCTCTCCATGAGCCTTGTCGGCTATTACAATGTCGGCCACGATGTGGGCGGCTTTGCTGGTCCGCGGCCCGATCCGGAATTGTTCGTGCGCTGGGTGCAGAACGGCATCTTCCATCCCCGCTTCACGATCCACTCCTGGAACGACGACCGCACGGTCAACGAGCCATGGATGTTCCCGGAAGTCACGCCGCTCATCCGCGATGCGATCCGCTTCCGCTACCGGCTGCTGCCCTATCTCTACACGCTGCTGCATCAGGCCGTTTCGGAGCGCGAGCCGATCATTCGCCCGACATTCCTCGACCACGAGCATGATGCACGCTGCTTCGAAGAGACGGCCGATTTCATGCTGGGCCGCGATCTTCTGGTCGCAAGCGTGGTGGAGCCGGGCGCAAAGGAACGCCGGGTCTGGTTGCCGGACAATGGCAGTGGCTGGTGGAACTTCTGGTCCGGCGAGTATCACGATGGTGGGCAGGAAATCACCGTGCCAGTGACGCTTGAAACCATGCCGCTTTTCGTGCGCGCCGGCAGCGTCATTCCGCTTGGTGTTCCCGTCGACCGTGCCGATGTCGCTCATGACACCGCGCGCACGCTTGCCGTCTTCCCGCACAAGGGGGAAGGCGAGGCGACCAGCGTGGAATATGAGGATGACGGTATCAGCGTGGATGCCCCGAAGAACGATTTCCGCCTGAGCATCTATCGCCTTGCATCCCGTGCCGATGAAGTAAGCCTCGACTGGTCGGCGAAGGGCAGCTTCACACCGCACTACGCCGCGGTAACCTTTGTACTTCCGGAAGGCGAAAAGCGTGCGCTGAAGGTCAATGGCCAGAGCTTGCGCTCTGGCGAGACACTGGGGAGAATCTGATGAGCAACATCATCCAGGAAAGCTGGTCCCACGATCGCTCACACCTGAAACCGCGCGTTCTGCATATCGGCTTCGGTGCCTTCTCGCGCGCGCATACGCTGCGCTATCTGGATGATGCGCTGGACAAGAGCGGCGGTGACTTCGGTGCTGTGGTTGCGCGGTTGAATTCGGGCGCTGACGAATTGTCGGCTCTTGATGCGCAAGACCACGAATATCTCGTGGTTGAGGCCGATGACGACGAAATTCGCGCCCGCCGCATCGGTTGTGTGGTTGGCACCATCAATCCCGGCCGTGACGGTGTGGACGCGCTGCCGGATCTGATCGCTGCGAAGGATCTTTGTCTCGTCACGCTGACCATCACGGAAAAGGGCTATTGCCTGCGTAATGGAAAGCTGGATGCAGAGGCTCCTGCAATCAGCGCCGATCTGAAAAATGCTCAGACGCCGCGTTCGGCCATTGGCGTGCTTGTCGAAGGCCTGCGCCGCCGCCGCGAGGCGGGTGCGGGCGGTATCACGCTCATGGCTTGTGATAATCTGCCGGAGAATGGAACGGCACTGCGCGAAGCCGTGGTGGATTATGCCAGGCTACTGGACAGTGCCTTGGCCGACTGGATCGGTGAGAATGTCGCCTTCCCCTCGACCATGGTGGACCGCATCGTTCCAGCCCTCGATGAAGCGGGCAAGGCACTGATCGCCGAGGCTTCCGGCAGCAGTGCCACGATCGGCATTGTCTGCGAACCGTTCCTCCAATGGGTGATCGAGGACAATTTCGCTGGCGAGCGACCGGACTTTGCTGCCGCCGGTGCCATGCTTGTCGACGATGTGCGCCCTTACGAGGAAATGAAGCTGCGCATGCTCAATGGCAGCCATTCCTTCCTGGCATATCTGGGGGCGCTCGCCGGTCACGAGACGATCTCGGACTGCATGGGTGACGCGGTGTTCCGCAAGGCTGCCCGTACCCTGATGATGCAGGAACAAGCGCCGACGCTTTCGGTGCCGGGTGATGTCGATCTCGACGCCTATGCGGATGCGCTGATTGCGCGTTTCTCCAATTCGCGTCTTGGACACCGCACGCAACAGATCGCGACAGATGGCAGCCAAAAACTGCCGCAGCGCCTGCTTGCGCCGATTGCGAACCATCTGGAACGAGGAGAGCCATGGGCTCTCTCGGCACTGGGTGTCGCCGGATGGATGGCCTATCTCGGGGGCAAGAGCGAGAAGGGTGAAGCGCTGAAGCTTTCGGACCCGTTGGCCGAGCGCCTGGCGGAAATCGCCTCATGCAATGAAGGCGACGATCTTGTCGAAGCGCTCCTGAAACTGGACGCGATCTTCCCGCCGGCGCTTGTCGGCAACGAGGCGTTCGTCGCCGGTATCAATGAGAGCTATCGCGCCATCACCGAGCAGGGCGTTCGAGAAGCGATTGCTCAGGCTTGCGCAAAATACGATACGGAAGAGGGGTAAGCGCTGATGCAGCCGTTTCTCGGACCGGATTTTCTTCTGAACAGCGATGCAGCCCATAAGCTCTATCACGAGCATGCGGCTGATCTGCCAATCGTGGATTATCACAACCATCTGCCACCGCAGGAGATTGCCGAAGACCGTAAATGGGACAATATCGGCGAACTCTGGCTTGGACATGACCACTACAAGTGGCGGCTGATGCGCTGGGCGGGCTTCAGCGAGGACCGGATCACCGGTGAGGCAAGCTGGCGTCAGAAATTCGATGCCTTCGCGCAGACCATGCCGCAATGTGTTGGCAACCCGATGTTTCACTGGTCGCATCTGGAGCTGTGGCGCTATTTCGGCCTGGAGGGCACGGTCTTCTCGCCCGAAACGGCAGATAAATGCTGGGATGCTGCCAACGCACAGCTTGGCCGTCCAGAATTTTCCGCGCGCGGTCTGCTTGAGCGGATGAATGTCGAACTGGTCGGGACCACGGACGACCCGACAGACACGCTCGAACATCATGCGGCGATGCTTGATGCGGATCTGTCTTTCAAGGTCGTGCCCAGCTTTCGGCCCGACAAGGCCATCAAGATCGAGGCCGATGGTTTCACTGCCTATCTTGAGAACCTCTCAGCGGTCAGTGGTGTGAGCATCAACGGTTTCGAGGACCTGGTGGACGCGCTGGTGAAGCGTCTCGACCGCTTTGTCGAGCTTGGCTGCCGGGCAAGCGACCACGGGTTGGACATCCTGCGCGCAGGCAAGGAAACAACCGCATCGCGCCTCGATGCGATCCTCAAGAAGCGTCTTGGCGGCAGTGCGCTTGAGGAAGACGAGATTGCGGATTTCCAGAACGCGATGCTTGTGGAGCTTGGACGCGCCTATGCCTCGCGTGATCTTGTCATGCAGCTTCACATCGGCCCGTTGCGCAATACGCGCACGCGTCTCTTCGATGCGCTTGGGCCGGATACCGGCGGCGACAGCATGAATGATCTGGCCATTGCCGGAGCACTCAATGCGCTGCTCGACCGGCTGGATCGCACCGACGAGCTGCCGCGCACCATTCTCTACTGCCTCGACCCGACCAAGAACGCGATGCTTGCCGCAACTGCCGGCAATTTCCAGGACGGATCTGTGCCCGGCAAGGTGCAGGCGGGTGCTGCATGGTGGTTCAACGATCAGCTTGACGGCATGGAACATCAGCTGACCCAGCTTGCGCAGATGGGTCTGTTGTCGCGTTTCGTCGGCATGCTCACCGACAGCCGCTCCTTCCTCTCCTTCCCGCGCCACGAATACTACCGGCGCCTCGTCTGCCGCATGGTGGGCGGCTGGATGGAAGAGGGTGCGATGCCACCTGACTACGATCTCGCTGGCGGCCTGATCGAGGACATCTGCTACCGCAATGCAAAGCGGTGGTTTCTCTAGAAATATGGTAACGCGCGAACAAACGGCGCCGAGGGGTACGAGGAAATAATGCGACAGACATGGCGGTGGTTCGGGCCAACGGACCAGGTTTCGATTGACGACATGCTGCAGGCCGGTGTGCAGGGCGTTGTGTCTGCGCTGCATCACGTGCCGACGGGAGATGTCTGGACGCCGGAAGAGATTGCCAGGCGCCAGCAGGAGATCGCCACACGCGGCGACGGCTCACCCTCCGGCCTGGCCTGGGACGTGGTGGAAAGCCTGCCCGTTTCCGAAGCGATCAAGAAGCAGAAGGGCGAGTGGCGCCAGCATATCGAGAACTACAAGGTGAGCATGCGCCACCTTGCCGATGCCGGTATCGAGATCATCTGCTACAATTTCATGCCGATCCTCGACTGGACGCGCACCGACCTTGCCTATCGCGTGGCGCATGGCGGCACCTGCATGCGTTTCGATGCGGTGGATTTTGCCGCTTTCGACATTCACATTTTGCAGCGCGACGGCGCGTCTGACGATTTCTTGGACACGATCTGCGCAGAAGCGGACAGGCGTTTCGCGGAGATGACTGACGCGCGCAAGCAGGAGCTGACGCGCAATGTCGCCTTCGGGCTGCCGGGTTCGACCGAGAGCCTGACGCTTGATGATCTCAGGGCGCATCTGGCCGAATATGGCCGCATTCCGCCGGAGCAGCTGCGTGCGAACTTCATCGCCTTTCTTGAAGAGGTCGCGCCTCTTGCAGAGGAACTGGGCCTGCGGCTTTGCTGCCATCCCGATGATCCGCCGTTTTCGCTTCTGGGACTGCCGCGCATCATGTCGACCGAGGCCGACTACAAGGCGATCATGGATGCCGTGGACGTGCCGGCCAATGGCATCACGCTGTGTTCCGGCTCTCTTGGCGCGCGTCCCGACAACGACTTGCCGGGCATGATGCGCCGTCTGGGTGATCGGGTACACTTCCTGCATCTGCGCAACGTGCAACGGGAAAGCGACCAGGTCGTCGGCTCCTTCCACGAGGCCGAGCATCTTGGCGGCGGCACCGATATGGTAGACCTGATCGCTGCCGTTCTGGAAGAGGAAGCCCGCCGTCGCAAGGCAGGGCGCAAGGATGCCTCCATCCCGTTCCGGCCCGATCATGGCCAGGATATTCTCGACGACCTGAAACGCCGAGCGCAGCCGGGTTATCCTGCGATTGGCCGGCTCAAGGGGCTCGCGGAGCTGCGCGGCATTATCACCGCCTTGGAGCATCCGGCGTTCGGTTTGAGCCGCGGGAGTTGAACCCCGCGCTCATCACTTCGCAGCCGTGAATGTCTCTTTGAGAGCCAGACGGTCTGCGATGTTCTGCTCGGCCTCGTGCTGGCTGAGGAAGACTTCGCCGGTCAGGTCTTCGAGCAGGCTGGACCGCTTCAGCCGGTCCATCACCGGACCCTTCACCTCCGAAAGATGCAGGCAGATGCCTGCATCCGAAAGCCTGTGATTGATCTCCTCAAGGCTTTCAAGTGCCGAGGCATCGATCTCGTTCACCGCCGAGCACTGAAGGATCACATGCTTCAGCGCCGGCTTTTCGGCGACGAGCGCTGCGACGCGATCTTCGAGATAGCGGCTGTTGGCGAAGTAGAGGCTTTCATCTACCCGCAGTGACAGGATGTGCGGGAAGATGCGCACGTCATGACGCTCCACATTGCGGAAATGCTCGGTGCCCGGCACCTGACCGACCACGGCCATATGCGGCTTCGAGGTGCGGTAGAGATGCAACAGGATCGACAGGCCCACGCCTAGCATGATGCCGATTTCAACGCCAAGGAAGAGCGTTCCGAGAATGGTCGCGGCCATGGCGATGAAATCCGCCTTGGAGTAGCGCCAGACACGCATTACCGCTCCAAGATCCACCAGTGACAACACCGCAACGATGATGGTTGCCGCCAGCGTGGCGCGCGGGAGAGCGGCGAGCAGTGGCGTGAGAAACATGGTCGCCAGGGCTATGCCGATTGCCGTATAGGCACCTGCTGCCGGCGTTTCAGCACCAGCGTCGAAATTGACGACGGAACGTGCGAAGCCTCCGGTCACCGGATAGCCCGACGAGAGCGATGATGCGATGTTGGACGCGCCAAGGCCGATCAGTTCCTGATCCGGGTCAATGCGCTGGCGCCTGCGGGATGCGAGTGTTTGCGCCACGGAAACCGACTCGACGAAGCCGATGATCGAGATGAGGAAGGCCGGTCCGGCAAGCTGCATCACGAGTTCGATGTCGAAGCTTGGCAGGGCGGGCACGGGAAGACCTGCCGGGATGTCGCCCACCAGCTTCACCCCAGCCTCTCCCAGTTTGAAAATTTCGGTGGCAAGGATGGTGGCAGCAATCGCAAGAACGGGACCCGCTTTGGTGATGATGTCTGCGGGGCGGCTCGACAATCCGAGTCCGAGGAGCAGAGACTTCAGGCGCAGGCGCGTGAAATACAGGAACGCGACAACAGCCACGCCGATGATGAGTGTCGGCATGTTTGTCTGGCCAATATTCTCTGCAATGTCCGACAGGATCTCGGGCAGGGTGTGTCCGTCCGCATCCACGCCAAGAACATGCTTCAACTGGCTGGCTGCAATCAGCAGGCCAGACGCCGTGATGAAGCCAGAGATCACGGGATGGCTCAGGAAATTTGCGATGAAGCCGAGGCGCATGAAGCCCATGGCCAGAAGCATCGCGCCCGAAAGAAAGGCAAGCAGCATGGCCGCCGCCAGATAGTCCGCACTGCCTTCTGCTGCGATATTGCCGACAGCGGTTGCCGTCATCAACGATACGACAGCAACCGGGCCGACCGCCAGCGTGCGGCTGGTGCCGAAGATCGCATAGGCAACCAGCGGCAGGATTGAGGCGTAGAGGCCAACCTCGGGGGGCAGGCCCGCAATCATTGCATAGGCAAGAGATTGCGGAATGAGCATGATTGTAACGATAACTGCCGCGACCATGTCATTGGTCAGCGTGGCGCGACCATAGCTCTGCGCCCAGTCAAGGATCGGCAGATATTGTCCAAGGCGCTGCATATCCTGGACCTCAAGTTTTTCACGTGCTGGTGCGCGCGGCGCGAGATTGACCGATCATCCGGGCGCCCCACATGCCCAAGAGCATCGCAGGTACAAATGCCAGCGTGCCTGTGGCCGCGAGAGGCAGGGCCGTCAGCGCGGGCCCGGGGCAGAAGCCGCCCAGACCCCAGCCAATGCCGAAAATGGCAGGTCCAATGACAAGCGGGCTGTCGATATCGTTGCGGGTCGGAAGCTGGAAGAGATCAGCCGCGATAGGCGCGGGCCTCTTGAGGACCACTTTGAAGCCTATGAAAGCCACGAGAACCGCGCCGCCCATGACGAATGCCAGGGAAGGATCCCAGGTGCCGAACAGGTCGAGGAAGTTCAGAACCTTCGCAGGATTAGACATTCCGGAGATAACGAGGCCAACACCGAAGAGCAGTCCCAGCGCGAGATTGACGAGAAAGGACATGACGCTCACGCTCCGATGATGTGACGGGTGATGAAGACGGTGACGATGGCAGCGGCCATGAAAATGGCGGTTGCCACAAAGGAGCGCTTGGACAGGCGCGACAGGCCACAAACGCCATGTCCGGATGTACAACCATTGCCCCAGACAGAGCCGAAGCCCACCAGGAGACCTGCAGTCACCATGAGGGGCAGGCTGGACGACACCGTCTGTTCAACAGTGTTGCCGGAGAACAGGATATAGGCCAGCGGAGCTGCGATCAGTCCGATCACGAAGCCCAGCCGCGAAGTCGGCATGCCGTCTGGATAAGGAGGCAAAATTCTGGAGGCGATGCCGGAGATGCCCGCTATGCGGCCTTCCCACAACATCAGGAGAACGGCCGACAGGCCGATCATCATGCCGCCGATCGTGGAGGCCAAGGGGGTGAACTCAGTCATTTTCTGCTCTTTCTGCCTTTTTGGGCGTTTCACAGAACATCTTGTGGAGTTGGGTGATGAATTCGGCCACGCGTCCGTCCGCAAGACGGTAGTAGACGTGCTTTGATTCCTTGCGGCCAACTATGAAACCGGCCTCGCGCAGGGAGGCGATCTGTTGCGAGAGCCCGGGCTGGCGGAGGTCGAGCGCGTCTTCCAGATCGCGCACCGACCTTTCGCCCTCCACGAGCGCGCACAGGATCATGAGGCGCGACGGATGGGTGAAGCTCTTGAGGAAGCCTGCTGCAGCTTCCGCATTTTTGAGCATGTCAGTCACTTCCGGCGAAAAATCCTGCGTCATTCAGTTCAATCCCACGCAGCACCCTCGAGCGCGTCGAGGGGGAATTTCAGATACCGCTTGCCGTTTGCCTCGGGCTCGGGCAGGCGTCCACCATTCATGTTCACCTGCAGCGCGTGCAGGATCAGTTTGGGCATGGGCAGCGTCTGATCGCGCTCCTCACGCACCTTGATGAACTCCTCGCGCGTCTTGCACTTGGCCATGTGCTTGTTCTCACGCTTCTGCTCGACCACCGTGGATTCCCACTTCGGTTCGCGACCACCCGGCTGGTAGTCGTGGCCGGTGAAGATGCGGGTCTCGTCGGGCAGGGAGAGGATCTCCTGGATCGAATCCCAAAGGCGTGAGGCGCTGCCGCCGGGAAAATCGGCGCGGGCCGTGCCGGAATCGGGCATGAAGAGCGTGTCATGCACGAAGGCTGCATCGCCAATCACATAGGTGATCGAGGCAAGCGTGTGGCCGGGTGAGAAGAGAACCCTGGCCTCTATATTGCCGACCTTGAACTGCTCGCCTTCAGCGAAAAGTTTGTCCCACTGGGAGCCATCGGCGGGGAAGTCTGGCCAATTATAGATGCCTTTCCAGAGCTTCTGGACCTCGACGACCTTCTCACCGATGGCAGTCGGTGCGCCAGTCTTTTCCTTCAGGTATCGAGCGGAGGAAAAGTGGTCGGCATGGGGGTGCGTGTCGAGAACCCACTCAACTTCGAGCCCCTCTTCCTTGATATAGGCAAGAATGGCATCGGCGTGACGGGTGGCCGTTGCGCCGGACTTCTCGTCGAAGTCGAGAACCGGATCGATGATCGCGCAGCGCTTGGTCTCCGGATCCGAAGCGACATACTGCACCGAGGAGGTACGGTCGTCATAAAACGCCTTGACGATCGGCTTGGCACTCATTTCACTTCTCCAATGCTTAGAAAATTCAGGAATAGCCGTGGCTTTGGAGCCACTTGGTTGCTCCGGTCAGGTCAACACCCAGCCGCTCGCCAAGCTCTTTAACCTCGGTATGCGACATCCTTCCGTCCATCACCTCGCCAATGGCGTAGAGCGTGGCCGAACGGGTGCCGGTCTTGCAGTGGGCGATCACCGGCCCATCGCTGTCATTGAGGGCGTTCTGGAAGTCGCGAACCTGATCCTCGCTGATCTGGCCGGGAACAATCGGAATATGGGTATAGTTGAGACCATGAGCCTCGGCTTCGAGCCGGTTGGTTGCAGCAGCAGGCTGGCGAGGCTCTTCGCCATCGGGTCTGTTGTTGACGATCCCGGCAAAGCCCTTGTCCTTGAGGGCTGCAATGGCACCTGTCTCGATCTGGGGCGAAATCCAGAGGCGGTCACTTATCTGTTTCATCGCTCTCGTCAGCCTTTCGTTTCCATTGTTAGTTAGATATTGATGATATCAATTTTTTGCAAGTGATGTGGCTCCAAATTCTTTGCATTGATTTGCCGCAGCCGGAGCGCCGCTCGGGATGGTAAACACTCGTTAACCTTTGAAGCCGAGAATCCCTGCCTGACCATCATTGGGGGCGGGCCATGCTGTCACGACGGGATTTTCTGGCTGGGGCAACGGCTGCCCTTGGTGCTTCGTTCTCAGCGGGAAATGCCCGCGCAGCCAATGCGGGTTCCGGACTGAATGAGGTTGCCCGCCGCAGCGGCCGCATTTTTGGCGCGTCGGTTCGTATGGACCAGGTGTCGGCGGAGCCGGGACTTGCGAATGCGGTTGCCAGTCAGTGCGGAATGCTCACGCCCGAGATCCATCTGAAGTGGAACTCCATCGAATATCGCAAAGGGCAGGTCTGGTATCAGCCGGTTGATGCGCTGGTGAAGCACGCGCGTCAGAACGGGCAAACGGTCTATGGACATACGCTGATCTGGGAGCAGGGTACGCCAGACTGGGCCCTGCATCACCTTCACCACAAGAAGGACTGGGATTTCGTCGCCGCTCACTTCGAGCGGTTGCTCAAACGCTATCATGCCGATATCCCCGTTTGGGATGTGGTGAACGAGCCCATCGACACACAGAACGGCTCGAAGGGGCTGCGACGCAACACGTTCCAGCGCGTCTTCGGGTCCGGCTATATCGAGCAGGCGCTGCATACGGCGCGTCACTTCGCGCCCGATGCAAAGCTGATGCTCAACGACTACAGCTTCGAATACGACAACCATGTCGAGGCAGACCGACGCGCGACATTTCTGAAGCTTCTGGAGAGGCTTAAAGCCAAAGGTGTTCCACTCGATGGCGTGGGTATCCAGGCGCATCTTGATTTGGGCAAGGGCCCGCTCCGCCATCAGATCATTGGTCCCTTCCTGCAGGCCATCGCGGATATGGGGCTCGAGATCTACATCACCGAGCTTGATGTGAAGGAGCGTGACTATCGCGCGACAGCGGCAATTCGGGATCAGCGCGTGGCCGACGAGGTGGCGCGATATCTCGACATTGCGCTGGATCAGCGCGCGGTGAAGGGTGTGACCACCTGGGGCCTCTCCGACAAGCATTCATGGCTGAAAGTCGAGCGTGGTGATCGCGTCGATCGCCGCCGCTATGGCAACCCCGCACCCAATCGGGGCCTGCCCTATGATGTCAGCATGAAACCGAAGCTGATGTACAAGGCGCTTGAACGCAGCCTTGGCGGCGGCCTCAGCTAGGTTCAAACCACCAGCCGGCTCTTACGCAGCTCGGCCAGACTTTCGGCAGCCCGATCAACTGGTTTGCGAGCTTGCGCGACCCATTCGATCAGCTCGCCCATTCCGGTTTCGAAATCGCGTTTGGGTGCAAAGCCGTAATCGCGCTCTATCCTGGCCACGTCTGCAAAGCAGTGGCGGATATCGCCCACCCGATATTGCTGAAGGATCTCGGGGGCGATGTTCTTGCCCAGCAGCCGTGCTAGCAGACGGGCGATCTCGTTTACCGTTACGGCTTTGCCGCTCCCGACATTATAGGCGCCGGAGCGCGGGTCTTCCGTGTCCAGCACCGTTGCGAAAGCGTCTGCCACGTCATGGACGTGAACGAAATCGCGCCTTTGTTCTCCGTCTTCGAAAACCAGTGGTGGCTGGTCGTTCAACAGACGCGAGATGAAAATGGCCGCAACGCCGGTATAGGGATTGGAAAGAGCCTGTCGCGAGCCGTAGGCGTTGAAGAGCCTGAGCGCGACGACAGGTATGCCGAGTGCTCCACCCACCGCCAGAAACATCTCCTCGTGATCGCGCTTGTTGATCGCGTAGATCGATCCGGGCGCGAGCGGCTTGTCTTCCGCAGTGGGCAAGGGTTCAAGATGCCTGCCACCGGACGACAGTTCCCAATCATGCGCTTCCAATTGCGCGCGCGAGCGCGGCAGCGCCATCACTCGCTCACCCTCCGCGTCGTGATATTCGCCTTCACCATAGATCGACATGGAAGAGGCGACGGCAATGCGGCGGATCTTGTGCCGACTGCGTGACAACACTTCCAGAATGGTGGCAGCGGCAAGCGTGTTGTTGCGTGTGTAGTCCACGATATTCGTCATGGATTGGCCGACACCGACCGACGCAGCCAGATGCGCCAGGTGCGTGATGCCGCTCAAACTCGCCTCGAAGACGCCGTCCTCCAGGATGTTGCCTCTGATGCGCCTTGCTATTGGGTTGAGATAGACCGGCCAGCCCTCCTCATCCATTTCAGCATCGCCATGTACCTGAGGGAGCATGCAGTCGAGAACGCTCACCTCAAATCCGCGATCGATCAGGCGATCAACAAGATGAGAGCCGATGAAGCCGGCACCTCCCGTTACCAGAACATGGCCCTTAGACATTGAGGCTACTCCTTCGAAGAGCATCTGCGGAGGTTGGGGTAGGAGAATGGCCTGGAAGAACGTTCTTCGTGGTACGTCCGGCGCCGGCCCAGTATCGGGCAGTACGAACCAGGCGGCCATTGGAGTCCGTCTTCTCGGTGCGTTCCCATACAAGACCTTCGTCGCGGAGATACATCCGAAGGCCGATGGCGAGGGGGATCAGCCAAAAGACCCACCAGGCGAGAACGAAAACGGGATTGATGCGCAACATGTAGTAGACGCGAGGTCCGGTCTTGTTCAGCACAAGGCCGGTGCGCTGCCATGTGCGAACATAAAGCACTGTCAGCGAGATTATGAAGGCGGAGAGATTGACGGCGATCAAGGGCAGCAAGAATTCCGGAACGACCGGGTTGCCGGCCCACCAGCGCCACAGCGCCCAAATACCGATGGGAAGTCCTATCGCATTCAGCCACAGTGAAAGACAGGGGAAGAAGTTCAGCCATGCCCTGAAGCGGTCCGCCGGCTTCATGCCCATTTCGCGCAAGGGCGTCGTGAGACTTTGAAAGAAGCCCGCCACCCAGCGTTTGCGCTGGGTTATGCCACGCCCGAAGGTGTTGGGCACCTCTTCGATCAGTGAGCCGTTGATAATGCCCAGCCTGCGACCGTTCACCCAGAAGCGCATGCCCACTTCCGGATCCTCGATGGTCAGCCAGGGGTGAAATCCGCCGAGCGCCAGCAGATCCGACGAACGGAAGAAAAGCCCTTTTCCCAGCACCCAGAACGGTTGCTTTCCGTCAGCGGACAGGTGCGGATATTTCAGGCCGTCCCATGCCATGTGATCAAAGGCATGCCAGCTGGCTGAAAGGCTCTCGTTCAGATTGCCCGCCACATTCTGCGCCTGCAGGACGTCATAGTCCTTGATGCCAATCGCGGCTGCAAGAAAATGGTCTCGCGGCGGGCAGCTATCCGCGTCGATGTAATTGACAAGGAAGTCTTCCTCCTGCCCGAACTCCTGCGCAAGATTGTAGAAAGCGTAGATGAGCTGGCGCGTTTTCTTGGGCGGCAGGGCGCGGTTTCCCGCCCGCTTCCCCTTGTGCCACCAATAGGCCTTGGGGTTCTCGTTCCAGGCTTTCCACACGCAGTTCCAGTTGGGGTGCGTGGTGGGCGGCACGGTCATCACCTGTATAAACGGATATTCGCGCTGGAGACGGCGTAATGCATCGATGGTCGGCACGTCGTCGCGATTGGGAATTGCAACGATGCGGAAGCGGGCACGCGGATAATCCAGAAGAGACAAAGAGTGGAATGTGGTCCGCATGGTCTCTTCGGGCTCGCGCAGCACCGGGTAGAACAGGACGATATAGGGGAATTCCGTTAGGGCGTTTTTCGCGTCAATGCTCGTATCGACCCAGTTGACGGGCCTGGAAAAGATATAGGCGTCGACGAGGAAGGTCGCGAAATAGGCCGTCTGGGCGAAAATGAAGATGCTGAGCAGGGTAAAATCAAGCATGGGCATGGCATCACCTATTGCAGCTGGGCAAGTTGGTGACGCTTGCCGTTGTTCAACAGGCTGACCGAGACCAGCGGAATGGGTGTGATGGGGCGGCGCGCCTGCCTGGTGTATACCTTTTTCGGCGCATGTGCCGGGACACCCAGCCCATGGGTTGTGAAGCCGCAGCGCGCGAGTTTCGGGTGATCCAGCGCATTGCGCAGATCGACCATGACCGCGTTGCGCATCCTTCCGGCAAGACGCGCAAAATCGAGATCGAGGAAGCAGTTCCACTCAGTCGCCAACACGACGCAATCCGCATCTTGCGCACAGTCATAGGGATCAGGTTCGAGCGTGATCGCGCTGGCCATGGCCGGCTCGAGTTTTGCTTCCGGATCGCAAGCCGTAACGAATGCTCCGCGTGCAACCAGTGCCGAGATGAGGGCTGTGGCGGGTGAATCGCGCGTGTCGCTTGTCTCGGGTTTGAAAGCGAGGCCAAGCACGGCTATGCGGCGCCCCCGCAAATCTCCGCCCAACACATGCGCGACCTTCGCGGCAACCTGGTTCTTTCGCCGCTCGTTGCCGGCTATGGTTTGTTCGACAAGCGAAAGGTCGACGCCATATGCCCGGGCGGTCGCTGCCAATGCGCGGGTGTCCTTGGGAAAGCAGGACCCGCCATACCCGGGCCCGGTGCGCAGGAAGTCGCCACCAATGCGCTTGTCCTTGCCGATGCCCTGGGCAACCTCGCGCACATCCGCACCCGTCGCTTCGCACAGATTGGCGATCTCGTTGATGAAGGTGATCTTGATGGCGAGGAAGGCGTTCGCCGCATATTTTATGATCTCGGCAGCGATCCGAGAGGTGGAAACCAGAGGAGCGCCTTGATCGGTCAGCGGCTTGTATAGCTTGTGAAGCTTGGCCTTGGCATGAGCGGATTCGGTGCCGATGACGATGCGATCCGGCTGCAGGAAATCAGGGATAGCACTGCCTTCACGCAGGAATTCGGGATTGGAAGCAACATGGAACGACAGATCCGGCCGTTGCCGCTTCATGAGGGCTTCAATCGCATCTCCGGTTCCCGGTGGAACGGTCGACTTTGTCACAATGACGACCGGCCCCCTTGCTTTCTCCGCCACTTCCTGCGCGACGGCGAATACACCTGAAAGGTCTGCCTCCTCCCCGTTGGCCGCTGGTGGCGTGCCCACGGCGATCAATACGAGGTCGATCGCGGAAGTGAGAGCCGGCAACTGGTGGGCAAAGGCCAGTCTCCCGCCGGTCATGCCACTCTCGATCAGTTCCGCCAGACCAGGTTCGTAGATGGGGCAGGCGCCGGTTTGCAGTGTTTCGATGCGCTTTCGGTCCACATCAACGCACAAGACGTGATGGCCGATTTGCGCCAGGCATGCTCCGCTCACGAGGCCGACATATCCACATCCGACAATCACGATATTCATGGGAATCCCCATCCTTTTGTTGTTGTTAGCAGGCGCGTACTTCTCTGGCGGCGGCCGGGGCCGTGCGCAGTGGCAGGGAAAGCTCCAGCCGCTGGCGGAATTCATCGATTGTCTGGAGCAGCCCGGCGGAGAGAGGTGTGGCCGGGGCCCATCCCAGGATCTTCTTCGCACGGGTGATGTCGGGCCTTCGTCTTTTGGGATCGTCCTGAGGAAGGGGACGATGGACGAGAGGGGACAGGGAGCCGGTCGAGGAGAGAACAAGCTCGGCAAGTTCGCCGACGGTAAATTCCTCAGGGTTCCCCAGATTGACCGGATCGGGTCCGGTCGTGCGGCTTGCGGCGAGGCGCAGCAGACCTTCAACAAGGTCGTCGACATAGCAGAAGGAACGTGTTTGCGAACCGTCGCCGTAAATCGTCAGCGGTTGTCCCTTGAGCGCCTGGACGACGAAATTGGAGACCACGCGACCATCGTCGAACTGCATATGCGGGCCATAGGTGTTGAAGATGCGGGCGATACGGATGGGAACGCCATATCTGGTGCCGAAATCGCGTATCAGCGTCTCCGCGAAGCGTTTGCCCTCGTCATAACAGGAGCGGGTGCCGCAACTGTTCACATTCCCCCAATAGCTCTCCGGCTGCGGGTGGATAAGCGGATCGCCGTATATTTCCGACGTGGAAGCCTGCAGGAGAAGCGCGCCGTCGCGGTGTGCCCGTTCCAGAAGATTGAAGACGCCGCGGGAGCAGGTGAGCGCGGTAAATACGGGGTCGCGTTGGTAGTGAACGGGAGAGGCCGGGCAGGCCAGATTGAAGATATAATCGAATTCGGGCAGGCCGGGGGGAAGCGGGTCGTTGATGTCATGCTGGATGAAGCTGAAGCTGGTCCGCGCTTCCAGGGCGGCGATGTTTCCGTGGCGTCCCGTATCAAGATTGTCGAGGCAGGTTACATGAGCACCATCCTTCAACAGTCTTCGGCACATATGCGAGCCGACAAAGCCGGCTCCGCCGGTCACGCAGACCACCTTGTTGTGAAAAGGTGATCTGGCAGCTTTTGAAGGAGTGGGGGTGGGGATGTGCATTGACGGGCTCCATCGCAGGCTGCCAGATCACGGGAGGGCTCAGCCTCCCGCTGCGGGGATATGAGGTTGGACTGTAAGGCGGCTCGTACGGCCGTCAGGGGAAGGCCAACCGCCCGCAGGTGGTTGTGCAACTGCACGCTGGTTCTGGCGGTAGACCGGCAGGAGGCCGGCCTGATAATCCACCTTTTCCGGTTTCGCGTCTGTCTCCAGTTGCAGATTTCGGGAAAAGACCTTCTTGCCGTTCACGGTTATCGAACGGATGAAGATATTGCGGTCACGTCCCCAGGCTTCTTCCTTGAAGCGATCATTCATCAGGTGAACGGTCAGGGCCGCGTTGCGCTGGAAGTCCTTGTCGGAGACCATGAACTCGAAGGTCTCCAGATATTTGTCAGGATCCGGACTGAAGAAGAGACGGCCTTCCGAAACCGTGTCTATGCCAGCGGTCAGTTCGCCACGTCCGATGACCTGTCCACCGAACCTGACTTCGAATTCGGGCTGACCTTCGTAAGCCTCGCCGGCTATTTGAACCGTCACGCGGGTGCCGGCCGTGTCAGCAGTGGCGCCAGACAGTTGTATGGCCGCAAACGCAGCGGTAGCTGCGATGCTCAGAAACGTCTTCATGACCGTACCCTCACTAAAGAAGAACGTGAATTATCCGGTACTTAGGGGAGGGTTGAAAGTATGGAGTTAAGGCTAGACCGGACTAGAAGCGGGCTAGCCCTTCCGGTGTATTTTCTCGTTTCCAGCAAGCCATTATCCTCCGTCCACCAAGATTTTCAGGCACCAGATTATCGGGATGGGACGGTGAAACGACGCCGCTTTTTGCAGGGTATTGCCGCTACCGCCTGCCAGCCATCATTCAGCGCATGCATGCGGTCCTCCCGCGATGAGGAACAGGTGCTGGAGGAGGAACCACAGGGGGTTTCGCTTCAGCTGGCAGCGGGTTCGATCAATCGGATGTATGGCTCAGCCTTCTCCGAGAAAATGCTGAAAACCAGCTCCAAGGCGCGCGCCGTAACGCTGTCGCAATGCGCCTCCATCACGCCTGAGTGGTCGCTCAAATGGGACAATCTGGCGCCAAACCCGGACCGACATGATTTCTCGACAGCAGACGCGGTGGCCAATTTCGCCCGCACGCACGGCAAACGCATGCGTGGTCATACGCTTCTGTGGCACCAGGGCGTGCCGAAATGGGCGAACGCGATGCTGCAAGAGACGCGGGAATGGGACCTGGTGCGGTCATACTTCAATACGGTGATACCGCGCTATGGCGACATCATCGATGAATGGGATGTGATCAACGAGCCGATCGAAATCGGCGATCGCGGTGATGGTTTGCGGCAGAACCAGTTCATGCATGTCTTCGGCCCGGACTACATCGAATGGGCGTTATGGACCGCTCGAGACGCGGCACCGAAGGCCCGCCTTTATATCAATGAGTATGGGCTGGAATACTTCTCACCCGAAGAAGGACAGCGCCGCCTCACCCTGCTGCGTCTTCTGGAGCGGTTGAAGAACCGGGGTGCGCCGATTGACGGTGTGGGGCTGCAGGCACATCTCGACCTGCGCAAGGGCACGATCTATCGGGAAGGTGTCTACGGTCTTATGCGTGACATTTCGGATCTGGGCCTTGGTATCTCCATCACCGAACTGGACGTGCGCGAGAATGAAACCGGCGGGGAAGTAGAGGTGCGGGACCAGAAAGTCGCCGACGAAGTGCGTCGATACATGGACATTGCACTTCAGTTCCCGAATGTCGGTTCGGTCACCACCTGGGGTTTGAGCGACAGGTTTTCCTGGCTTCGCTACAAGGATGGCGGCCGCCGCGATAATAGGGGGCTGCCATATGACGAGGAATGGAGGCGCAAACCCATGCGCACGGCGCTTGAATCGGCATTTCTCGAACGGCAATCTATGACCTGAGAGGCGGGTGCAGGCCCCCATTTGCAAGGCGGGCATAGAGTTGCCGCGTGTCGCTGGAGCTTCGGACGCCGAACTCGTTCATCAACTGGCGCTCACATCGTTCATACAGCTGCTGCAAGCGCATCATGTCGCCATTATGTGCAGCTTCTTCCATCAGAACCTGAAATGCACGCTCATTGCAGGGATCTACCGTCAGCAGCTTTCTTGCGCAGACCGTCCGTGTTTCGGGCGAAATTTCCTCATCGTCGAGCGCGCGGGAAAGTTGAGCCAGCAACTGACCCCTCAGCCGGCTGCGTTGCTCTTGCATCCAATCCTCGAACTCGGTGCTGGAGGCGCCGATATCGGCAAGCAGATCGCCGCCATAGCTTGAGCAAAGGACAAGCAGAGATTGCTCGTCATAGTGGTCGCACGCGTTCAGAAAATCCTCGAGATCCCAGGCGACCGGGCTTGGTGTAAGGTGAACGAGCGAGAAATTCATCTCCATCAGCTTGAAGTGGTGGTCGCCTTGAAGGCGTCTGATGCGCACCAGGCTCTGGCGCAGATTGGCGTTGGCACTTTCGGTCTGGGCTTCGGGCCACAACAGGCTGCTGATCCTTTGCCGTGGGGCGATGTGCGGCTCACCTGCAAGGTATAGATAGGTGGTGATGCGGTAAAAATTCGAGGGGACGTTCGAAACGATGGCATTGCCAGCGCTCAAGCTGCAAAAGCCAAGGGTATTCAGAGCGATTTCTGCACCGGGTGGTGCATTCGGCCTTCCGTTCTCCAATTTGCCCCTCCTCCTCCCGGTCGGTCTGTCACCGGCCCAATGGACATATGGATCACATCGGTATTTTTCGTTCTTCGATGAAATCCAGAATTCCTTTATTGATCTCGACCACCTCCCGCACAGTCGTCTCGATCCGTTTCAGTTCCTCATCGTCGAGCATCTCCATCTTCCCATAGCGAAGCGTATCATTGAAATCAGCGATGCGCATAAGTTGGGTGGCTTCGATCTCCCCGTGTTCGTCGAACGAGTAAATGCAGTGATTGTATTTGTTGCGGACCTTCGCGGCTGCCTTCATCCGGCTCATCAGCGGCACAAGACTGTGCCGGATCTCCGGTTCCGTTCCATCCAGTTTCAACAGGCGTTCGACGAGATCGAAGCGGGCACGCGAGGTGTTCAGCGTGAGGAATGTCACCACGGCGACGTCTTTTCGCCCTCCCATGAAGAAGGAGAGAACATAGATGAGCAGGCTCTCGGTGTTCGTCCAGGCATAGTTCAATCTGCCAATCAGCAGTAATATCTCATCGTTGCGCATGGCATCACCGCGCGTATCGTTCCTCGCTCTCGTCGACATCGCGCAGAGCGGTGTGACGTGGGCGCGGAGCGCTTTGCCGGAACTTTGCAGCCGCCTGCGTGCGATTTGTCACGCGCAACTTTGCGAGCAGATTGTGCACGTGCACCTTCACCGTGTGCTGCGACAGCGCCATGCGGTGCGCGATCAGCTTGTTCTGATAGCCTTGCGACAGCAGTTCGAGCACTTCCTGCTCGCGATGCGTCAGCTTTGCGAGTTCAGGTGCCGGGGCAAGCTCCATGTCCGCGATATCATCGCCATCAGGGCGCGCATCCGTTTCCTGCTCGAATGGTTGCATCGGAGATGTATCGCTCTCTTCGTGCAGTTCTCCATGGCGGATCGGCAAGTACTCACCGCCGTGAAGCAGCAGCATCACGACCGACAGCCAAACCTCAAGATTCAGCGTAAGCGGCAAAATCCCCTGCAGCTGCCCGTCCTGTAGCATCTGCTCCACTTCATCGCATACCGATGCCATGTCATGAACGATTATGGCGATAGGCGTGTCGCCGAGCCTCCGGCGCCAGGCGCTGACCGTGCTGCGGGTATCGCAGTCCCTGCCGATATAAAGAAGTACGAGCTGAAGTGAATCGCTTGGCGATGAAGCGACATCGGTAGCTGCGCCCAAGCTGATGCGACAACCATCAATGTGTTCATCAAGGGCATGCGCCAACCCCTGGAAGAGGGTCGATCGTGGCGCAACAAGCATGATCAGATTTTCGTTGTCTGCGACTAATCCATGCTGCGTATTCGCGGCGTTGCTCTTCCCGTACAGCATGACGTTCTCCTAAACACCCACATACATCGTACTGCAACCAACTCAGTAGTTAACAAGATATTAACAGCACAAGCGTGACTCGCGCGTGATTTTTTTAGGTAAATCTATACGTTGCTTACTAAATCTTTCAGGGAAGAGGTGTAGCCGGGAGAGGGCACATGAGTGGAATAATTGTCCGCCGAAAAGGTTTTTTGTGATACAAAATTGCGACCGAGAACGCTCTCTGTGAATTTTGTTACTCCGCAGGTTGGGCGGCGAGTTAGCCCGATGCGGCTTTCTACCTGAAGTTAATCCTCACTCCATTACGCGAAAAAATATAAGTCACATAGTTTACTTTATTACCCAAGTGTACCGTAAAGTACGGTTTTCATAAGTTATTGAAATATAGATTGAATGTGTCTTCGTGCTTGATCGCTATTATTTGTGCGCCTGGCAGCTCATGACCCTGCGCCCGGTTGTAGGGTCGTTTAAACCGGTTTTCGATCCAACATGTAGGCCGCCGCATAAACGCCTCATGCGCACCACCGCCGGCCAAGCTCATGTGAGCCTGATAAATTCCATAGTCTTGTTGAGTGCGGCATTCCCCGAATATCCGGCATTCGCTAGCACTATCTGACTAGCCTTCATTGCTAACTTTAAGAAGCTTCACGAAGCGGTGATCCTCACTTCCGCAAGCCATGGCCCGGGAGGGGCCGGCTCCAGCCGAGCTGCAGGCACCATGTCTTCTTAACAGATGCGTGAAGGCGCTGCCTGTTCCGCTCACAGCTTCAAGTGAGGAATGGAACGATGGAATTCACCAATTCGGCCGTGAACGGCCCTCAGAACGAAGACTCCCTGAATGACAATTCCAATCAGGGCAACGATCAATCCAACCAAGGTAATGCGACGGATTCGAACAACGATAACTCGACGAACGATTCCAACAACGACAACTCTACTGCCGACTCCAACAACGACAATTCCACCAACGACTCCGGAAACGACAACTCGGACAGTTCGGCGACTGATTCCAATAACGACAACTCTACTGCCGACTCCAACAACGACAACTCCACCAACGATTCCGGAAATGACAACTCGGACAGTTCGGCGACTGATTCTAACAACGACAACTCGACGAACGACTCCGGCAATGACAATTCGACAAACGATTCCGGCAACGACAACTCCGACAATTCGAACCAGGGCAATGCCACTGATTCCAACAACGACAACTCGACGGATGTTGATCTCGATGTCGCCCTCACGGACTCGCTGAATGACAACTCGAACCAGGGCAACAACACAGACTCTGGCAACGACAATTCCACCAGCGATTCGGGAAACGACAATTCGAACCAGGGCAACAATACCGATTCCAACAACGACAATTCGTCAAATGACGACAATTCGACGGATGTTGATCTCGATGTAGCCCTTGCGGACTCGTTCAACGACAATTCCAATCAGGGCAATGCCACGGATTCGGGGAACGACAACTCCGACAACTCGAACCAGGGCAATGCCACGGATTCGAACAACGACAATTCCGACAATTCGAACCAGGGTAACACGACCGACTCAAACAATGACGCGTCGACCAACGACTCTGGGAACGACAACTCGACCAATGACTCGGGGAACGACAATTCTTCCGACGATTCACGCACCTGGCAGAACAACACTGCCTATGCGATGGGCGAGGACATGACGGATTCGTTCAACGACAGCTCGGACAATTCGTCCACCGACTCCGGGAACGACAATTCCGACAATTCGACGAATGACTCCAACAACGACAACTCCACCACGACCGACTCCAACAACGACAATTCGTCTAACGACGACAACTCCACGGATGTCGATCTTGATGTGGCGATTGCGGACTCGTTCAATGACTCGTCCACGAATGACTCGAACAACGATAGTTCGGACAATTCAACGAACGATTCACACAACATGGCGAATTCTCACAACGACAATTCGCAGATGACCGACTCCGGCAACGACAATTCGAACAACTCGACGAACAACTCCAACAACGACGCTTCCACTCACTTGGATCTGGATATCGCCTTGACGGATGCGTTCAACGACAAGTCGGTGTCGGATTCCAACAACGACTCCAGCCAGACATTTGGTGAGATCGATGTGAACTTCGAAAACGTCTTCAATGGCGCTTTCGGTGGCGGCGGCGGCAACGCTGCATTCGCAGTGAGCCAGGTCGCCGATATTGTCGACCACGACAATCTGCAGAACTTCCAGCAGAACAACGGTGGAAGCTTTAATACCCAGGCCTATGCCGACAAGGCTGATGTAGCTGGTAGCTGGGACGGCGTAGGTGGACAGAACTCCACCGGTGGGCACAACGATACCGATATCACGGCTATCGCTGATGCACGGGCAACCTCCAACGGTACGGCCTTCACCATGGAAGTCGTAATGGGTGCAAACCTGCAGCAGAACGCATTCGACGCAACGGTCGTCGGTGGTTCAATGGACGACAATTCCACATCCGGCGACAGCATCTGATCGCCACTGCAAGAAAGGCCCGCGCGAATCCGCGCGGGCCGCATCTTTTTCAGCGTAATCCTCCGGGAGGCCCGCCTTGTTTACTCCTAGTGACCATATCACCGAGGTTGTGGCCCATTTTATCGGCTTGTTTCACGTCGGCGTGGAAGATCTGCGTTTCCGCTCGGATTATCATGATTTCAGACGGAAAGAGGCGGCGCAGAAGGAAGATCCCGCTCCCGAAGCAAGACCGGCACCATTCGCCGAAAAACTGCGGCTTGATCCCTATGGCGAGGAGAACAACTATTCGCCTCCCGATTATAAAACCTATGAAGGCCAAGGCGATCTGAAGATCACGATAGAGCTCGTGAATGTCGATCTTCCGCCTGTGCCAGAAATTTTGCCTCCCCAACCCCATAGCGGTGCATTGCCCGCCTTCGCAGATCCGGAACTCGAGCCGTTCTACGAGCCACCAGGCTCCACGATCATGTTCGTGTCACAGATCCACCGGCTGCATGACGATGATGTGTTGGTGGTTGACGGTGAAACGGAAGGACCGGTCGACAGAACAGCCTCGCATGATGAACTCGAAAGCCTGGTCCTGCAGGCGATTTCCGTCTCCGCACCAATCGCGGACGCAACAAGCCTCCGTCCGGTGGGAGAGGTCGAGGCCATTTTCCGTGAAGTCACCGAAGCTGCACAGTTCTATGAGGAATTTCATTTCGAGCATATGGGGGATGTCCATGTCGCTCATGGCGCCGGTGTCGAGGGGCAGCACATAAACGGCGTGGCAAGTGATGAAGAGCCCGATCTTCTTCTTGAGATCGAAGCGTTGCAGGGCGCGGATGAAGGCGAAGATGATGCGTCTCTCCTTTCCGTCGCTTCCGGCGATGAACTGTCGGCGGGATCCGAGACGCCAGGTGTCACCGTGACCGCTGACGAGGGCTCTGCTTCCATCACCATCGACGCCTCGAAGACTCCGATGAGCATGGATATCTCAAGCGGCGGCAATGTGAGCATCAACGAGGTGACGATCATTAATGCGGGGCTGGCACCCGGCTCGCTGATCGTCTCGGGTGACTACCGCGCCATAGACGCAATTGTTCAGACCAATGTCCTGCGCGACAATGACAGCTTCGGCGGCGAATTGGCTGCCAGTGCTGCGGCTTCCGCCAAGACAGTTCAACCGGGTGGGAATATCGTCAAGAACATCGCGAAGGTCACCAACACCGATTACGAGACCCATACGGGCGCGCTTTTCTATGAAGGTGAGGCGCAGCCAACGTCCTGGAATGTCAGCTATTTCGACGATGACATGTATTTCATGGACTGGATCAGCCAATACTCTTTCACATCGGACCATGACACGCAGGTACTCACTTCCATCGGTACCTGGACAAACTTCTCCACCGGCGCAAACGAAGGTTACAACAGCCTGAGCTTCACGGATATCGGCCGGTTCTATGACCTCGTGGTCGTTGGCGGATCAATCTATGACGGCAATATCATCAACCAGACCAATATCCTGCTCGACAGCGACGTGATTCATGCGGGCGGCACGGGCTCAAATTCCGTGAAGGTCGACAGCGGTCACAATCTGCTTTGGAACGAGGCGTCGATCCTGAATATCGGCGCTGGCAAATGGCAAACCGGCTTGACCGGGCATTACAAGCAGGCTGCGGAACATCTGGCCGGTGGCAACAACAAGATGCCGGATGGATTCAACAGCGATCCTGCCTTCGCAGGAATCGCGGCCATGGATGTTCTCTATATCAGGGGCAACGTGTTCGACCTTAGGGTGATCGAGCAGATCAACATAGTCGGTGACGCGGATCAGCTGGCGATACATCAGACAACGGTCGCAAATATCGAAGGCACCAGCTGGTCCGTATCGACCGGCAGCAATGTGCTCGCCAACAAGGCTGCCATTGTCGACTACGACATGGTCGGTCAGATCGCGCAGGTCGGTGGAAAGATCTATTCCGACGCCGTGCTCGTGCAGGCAGAGCTGGTGGATGTTTCCGTCGACCAGTTCTCCAATCCGGCAACCAAACTCGCAAACGAAGTTGTCGCGTTCCTCGATGTGACGGAGGAGCCGAACGTTGATGTCGAGCTTCCGGCCATCCCGACGGGCATCGACACGATGAGCAACAATGATGTGCTGCAGACCATGTTGGCCTGACGGCGACCAGAGGCTTGAGAATGATGGCCTTCAAAAGATCAGAGATGCCCATGACGTCCGCGGAGGAGCCGCAAGGGCGGGCGCTGGGCGAGGCAGAGGGGGTTGCTGAAAACATGGCCGAGATAGACGCTGCCGTACGCGAGCTCAACGCATTGGCAGGAAAGGAGGGGGGGACGGAGAAAGGTGACAACCATGCTGCGGCTCCCGCTCCAAGATCCGAGACTGCGAAGGTCTATCGCCTGAAGCCGGAGCAACCGGGCGCAGCAAATCCTGCTTCTTCCAATGCAAACGGGCCTTCGGAGGCGCGGGGAAGCGAACCCGTACGAGCGCCGCATGTCGAGCGTTCCGCACCGCCGCACCAGGAAACCGCGCGCGCCGAACCGAAGCCCGACACTGTCTCGAGAGATGACAAGTTCGTTCCTCCCCAGAGGGAAAAACGAACTGGACCGCTTATCGACGGTGACACCGGGCCGCTTTCGCGCGCGCCGAAGCCCGGGCAGGGCAATGGTGGTGGCGGTGGATCCGGGCGTCCCCCCACGGGCGGCGGAGGCAATGGCGGACCGTCGGGCGGTTTTCAAAAGCGCGTCGAGATGCCCGACTTCGCCGTCTCCTACAAGAGCGGCCTCACGGCAGTGCGCAAGAACATCGTCGTGGTGATGCTTTTTACCGTCATGACGAATGTTCTTGTCCTGGCGATCCCGATCTATCTTTTCCAGATTTCCGACCGGGTACTGACCAGTCGTTCTGTCGACACGCTGGTCATGCTGTCAATCGTGGTCGCCGCTGCAGTGGTTCTGCAGATGGTGTTCGATGCCATACGGCGCTTCATCCTCATGCGCACCGCAGTCGAGGTGGGTGCCCAGCTGGGTGCGCCGATCCTTGCTGCAGCGGCGCGCACCTCGTTGAACGGGACTGCGCGGGATTATCAGGTGCTGGGCGATCTGCAGCAGATCCGTAGCTTCATCACGTCGGGAACACTGCTTTCGTTTCTGGACGTGCCGCTGGCGCCTCTGTTCGTTTTGGCCGTGTTCCTCATCCATCCGCATCTGGGAACGATAGTCATTGCTTCGTCGATTCTGTTGATGTGCATCGCAATGGTCAACCAGCGACTGACTGCACAGCATTTCGCAGAGGCCAACGGCTTTCTCAGCCGCGCCACGCTTCACGTCGACTCCATGTCGCGCAATTCCCAGATCATCAATGCGATGGCCATGATCCCGGAGGCAGTCAAAATCTGGGGGCGGGACACGGCATTTTCCCTGAAGTCCCAGGTGAGGGCGCAGGATCGAAACATCGCGCTTGCGAGCATCTCGAAGTCGTTCCGCCTGCTCACACAGGTGAGCATGCTCGGCTGGGGCGCCTATCTGGCCATTGACGGGCAAATGACCGGCGGCATGGTCATTGCGGCATCGATCATTGCAAGCCGGGCCCTGACACCCATCGAGGGCGCGATCGAGGGCTGGAACAGCTTCACGCAATTCCGTGCCTCCTTCCAGCGGGTGCGCGCGCTTCTGCAGTCCTCGCCTTTCAACTTCCAGCGTTTGCTCCTGCCCGCACCGCAGGGTCGGCTTGATGTGGATCGGGTCCTCTATGTTCCCCCGCCGACGAAGAAGGTCATTCTGAACGGCATTTCCTTCACCCTGATGCCCGGTGAGTCACTTGCGGTTATCGGCAATTCGGGTTCGGGGAAGACGACGCTCGGCAAGATGCTGGTCGGGTCGATCCTGCCAACCTCGGGCAATGTGCGACTGGATCTCATGGATCTGCGAAATTGGGACCAGCGGCAGTTCGGCGAAAACATTGGTTACCTGCCGCAGGACGTTCAGCTCTTTCCCGGGACGATCAAGGCGAATATCGCGCGAATGCGCGACGATGCGAGTGACCAGCAGATCTATGAAGCAGCCGCGCTTGCGGATGTACATGAGATGATCGCGTCGTTCCCGCAGGGTTACGAGACTTTCGTCGCCGGTGACGGGTCGCCGCTATCCGGCGGCCAGAAGCAGCGCATTGCCCTTGCGCGGGCCTTTTTCGGTAATCCGCGGCTGGTGGTTCTGGATGAGCCCAATTCGAATCTGGACAGTCCGGGCGAGGTTGCGCTGGCGAAGGCACTTGCTCACGCAAAGAGCCAGAAGATCACCGTGGTGACGATCACGCAGCGCACCTCCCTGCTCAATCACGTGGACAAGATCCTTGTCCTGAATTCGGGAACGGTGGCGATGTTCGGCGAGCGCCAGCAGGTGCTTCAGGTGCTGACTGGAAAAGGACAGGAGCAGGGTCAGGTGCCCGGAGCTCCTCGGGAGGGGAACTGATGGGTGGAAAACAGCTACAGAGAACCGACGTAAATGAATGGTATGCCGAGGTACCGCGCTCGATCCGAAAGCAGACGATTGTCGGACTGGCCTTGATGATGCTTGTGGGCGGCGGGTTTGGCGCATGGGCGGGTTTCGCTCCGCTCGCCTCCGCCATCATCGCGCCGGGAAGCTTCGTTGCCACGGGCAAGAACAAGATCGTCCAGCACCTGGAAGGTGGTGTGATCGAGGAAATTCTGGCGCATGAAGGTGATACCGTGCGCGAAGGGCAGGAGCTGATCCGGCTTGATGAAACCGCCGCTCTGGCCAATGTGCGCCAGCTTGAACTTCGACAGTTGCGGTTGCAGGCAATGCTGGCACGTCTGAAGGCACAGGCGCATGGAGATGAGGTTTATGATCCGCCTGAGGCGATCGTGAAAAATCTGGCCGATGCCGATATTGCCGCAATCCATAACAGCCAGAAAGAGATATTCTCTTCAGCCCTGATCAAGCAGACGAACCAGGTCCGCCTTCTGGAGGAGAACATCCAGGCGCTCACTTTCCAGCTTCAGGGCATTGACGCTCAGGTCGCCTCGATGCGCCGGCAGCAGGAAATCCTGACGGACGAGTTCAATTCAAAGTCGAGCCTGCTCAAGAAGGGCATCGTCACCCGCTCTTCCATCAGGCTTCTGGAGCGCGCCATAGCTGATGCCGATGGCGACATCGTGCAGCTTGAATCCGAAGGACGCATCGCCCAGACACAGATTGCAAAGTACCGGATGGAGATCGCGCAGGTTCGCGATGCGGCGCAGAAAGCAGCCTATGACGAGATCCAGGCCGTCGAGGCAGATCTCGACACGGTGCGAGAGCAGATCCGCAGTGCGCGTGCAGTGTTGGGGCGCACGTCGATACAGGCGCCGGTCACCGGCATCGTCATTCGAAGCTATTACCATACTTCCGGTGGCGTGATTGAAAGCGGCAGGGCGATCATGGAAATATTGCCTTCCGACGAAGCCCTGATCATCGAGGCGCAGGTCCCGCGCATGCAGATCGACGAAGTGCGGGTTGGGCAGGCCGCGTCAATACGGCTCAGCGCTCTCAATCAGAGAACGACACCGGTGCTGGAAGGGGAAGTGATGTATGTTTCTGCCGATGCAGTCACAGCCTCGGCGACTTCGCCCGCAAAAGACATCTATATTGCCCGGGTGGAGATCCCGAACGAGCAATTACAGCGCGTGAAGGGCTTCGCGCCCACGCCCGGCATGCCTGCAGAGATACTCATCCAGACGCACGAGCGCACGTTCTTCGAGTATCTGGCCAAGCCCATAACAGACAGCATGGCACGCGCATTCCGCGAATATTAGTCGGTTTGCCCTGCGCTATGGCTGCAGAATGATGATTTGCCACGAAATTTTCGGGAACGGAAAGCCCTTGCCATCATTTTGCCTCAACAGTGCAAGGAGGGAACCGTGAAGATCTTGATGGCAATTATGGGCGGCTTCATCGCGTCCTCTACGGTCTTCGCCAGCGGCGCTGCACTTGCGATCTACATGCTGGCGACAGAGACCGTCGATCCCACCAAAGATATGGGACCGCAGTCGGGTGTGCCGTGGACGGTAGAGCCGAAGGTGGTGAAGAAGAACAAGAGTGAAGGCGAGCGCGAGGTGGCCTCCGCGGATGAGGATCAGGGTCGCGTTTCTGCAACATTGGTCGCTTCAGCCAGTGCCTCCGAAGGGCCCGAGGACATTGATGCGATGCAGACAGCCTCTGTCTCGCAGGATGCACGGGAAGAACAGACGGGTCCCAATCCTCAGCTGGTTGCAAAACATGTCGCCTGGTGCGACCGCAAATACCGTTCCTATCGTCGCTCCACCAACAGCTACACGCCCTATAGTGGCGGACAACGCGAATGCGTTTCACCATTTACAGACGAGATCAAGGCGCAGAGCCTGAACAACCGGGTGGTGGCTGCAGCAGACACGGGAGCGAATTCGGTCGCCCAGTTGTCGCAGGCCCAACCTGTGCAGCGCAGCCGCAGCCAGGCGGTGGATCACATCAAGTCGTGCTTCGAGCGCTATCGCTCCTACCGTGTCGCTGACAACACGTACCAGCCCTATGGTGGCGGTCCGCGCAGGCAATGCCGCTAGACACGTTTCCCAGCTCCTCCTCCTCCGCCGCACCTTCATGGTGCGGCGTTTTTTTCAGGATCGAACTTCGCGCGAACGCGTTGTGCACCTACCAGATATGAGGAGCAGAAAATGGTCGACAAATCACAGATCAAGGAACACGCGGAAATCATTGGCGCAGATGGTGCGCATGTCGGTACAGTTGATCGCGTGGAAGGCGATCGCATCAAGCTGACCAAGGCTGACAGCGGGGAGGGCTCGCATGAAGGTCATCACCATTTCATCCCGCTCAGCCTGGTTTCCGAAGTTGAAGGTGAAACGGTGCGCCTGTCGGCAAATGCGGATGTCGCGGTCAGTTTCGAAGCTGAATCCGATGGCCGTCCGGCCCACTGAGACGCCTTGATGACGTTCCGAGGGCCCGCTTTTGCGGGTCCTTTTTCATCATCAGGGTCGCAGTCTTGCCCCATTTGTTGCTAGCTTGCATCTGATACTGTTCCTTCAAAGGATCCGGGCTTGCTGCAGCGGCTGATCTTGATCGTCGTTTTCTTATTCGCCGGAACGGTTGCGCCCATGGCTGCAGCCACAGTTGGCGATCCGTACGGTTTGATGGCCGAATGCCCGGCAAGTGCGCATCTTCCCCCGCCTGCAGATTGCCATGTCCAGATTGGTCAGCAGTTCCATGAGCGCGAGGGCCATGATCCCGCCGCGGCCGATAGCTGTTGTGGCGGTGTCATGTGCAGTGCATGGCTTTCATTGCGTGCTCTTGCACCGGATTACCGGCAATCCTCCCATCACGTACCGGACGATCCGGTTTCCTTCGAACTCGAGAAGTTGAGCGCAGATCTGGAGCGCCCACCGCGGTCCTGAGATGCGGAGCCCGCATTTGGTGCGGGATCCTCAACATCAGCACGCTGAAGACTGCACCATCGGCTCCAGCCGAGATACTCTTCAGTTCACACAGCTTATCCATTTCGATTGGAACCACGTCATGAAATTGAAAATGCTCCTTGCAGCTATTGCTGTTGGCGCTGCTGGCCCCGCACTGGCATCCGAAGCGGTGATGACTGTCTTCAAGACGCCGAACTGCGGGTGTTGTGTCGCATGGGTCGAGGCTCTTGAGGAAGCCGGCTACTCCATTGAGGTGCAGGATCTCAACGACCTGTCAGTGATCAAGAAGAATGCCGGCGTCAGCGACGAAATGGCATCGTGCCATACTGCGGTTCTGGAGGAAGATGGACGCAAATATGTCGTTGAAGGCCATGTGCCGCTCGAAGCTCTAGAGAAGCTCCGCCTGGAACGTCCGGAGATCCGTGGCGTTGCCGTGCCTGGCATGCCGATGGGGTCGCTCGGTATGGGTAACGATCCCTCCGCACGATATGATGTGCTGGAACTCTCAACCAAGGCCAACGCGCCCGTTTTCATGAGCATTGGAGACAGATAGCCACAAAGCTGCCTATCGCCATTGCAGAAGTGGCGCCGGGATGTCGGCGCCACTTTCTCTTTACGCTTCAAGCTTCTTCAGTATCGGGCAGTTGGGACGGTGATCGCCCTGACAATTGTCTGCAAGCTCACTGAGCACACCGATCATCTGCTGCAGCTCCTCGATCTTCGTCTGCAATTCCGCGATATGTTCCAGCGCCACCTGTTTCACCTGGGCACTTTCGCGGTTCTTGTCCTGCCAAAGCCCAAGAAGAAGCGCTATCTGCTTCACGGAGAAACCGAGATCGCGTGCGCGGCGGATGAAACGCAGCGTGTGCACGTCCTCGTCGGAATAGACCCGATAGCCTGAGGATGACCGCTCTGCAGCCCGGATGAGGCCTGTCTCTTCATAATAGCGGATCATCTTGGCCGATACGCCCGATGCATCTGCTGCCTGGCCGATATTCATGGGCGTTCTCCTGCCGCGAGCGGTGCCTCGTAGCGTTTCAGCCTGAGGGCGTTGCCCAGAACGAAGACGCTCGAGAGCGCCATCGCGCCAGCAGCCAGCATCGGTGAGAGCAAGGTGCCCGTTACAGGGTAGAGCAGGCCTGCGGCAACCGGGATCAGACTTGCATTGTAGGCGAATGCCCAGAACAGGTTCTGCCGGATATTCTTGATGGTTGCCTGAGAAAGTCCCAGGGCATTGGCGACACCGCGCAGATCACCTGACATGAGGACCACGTCGGCGCTTTCGATTGCGATATCCGTGCCTGTTCCGATTGCAATGCCGATATCGGCTTCCGCGAGAGCTGGCGCATCATTGATGCCGTCGCCGACAAAGGCCAGGACACCATGTTCCTCGCGCAGGCGCTTCACGGCGTCCACCTTGCCGTCAGGAAGTACCTCTGAAAGCACTTCATCAATGCCAAGTCGGCTGGCGATGGCCTTTGCAGTGTGCCGGTTGTCACCGGTTACCATGGCCACCTTCAGACCGAGCTTGTGAAGCGCATCGATTGCGGCCGGACTCGACGGCTTTATCGGATCCGCAACAGCCAGGATCGCAGCGAGTTTGCCGTTGACTGCTGCATAGAGCGGTGTCTTGGCCTCGCCAGCCAGCTTTGCGACGACGTCAGCATATGGGCTGACATCTATGCCAAGCTTCTCCATCAGTCTGTCGGCACCGATATTCACGTTTTGCCCGTCGATCATGGCTTCAATGCCGAAGCCCGCGATTGCGTTGAATGTTTCGGCCTGATTAAGTGGAATGTCCTCCTTGCGCGCAGCCTCCAGGATTGCTTCTGCAACAGGATGCTCGGAACCGGCCTCGGCAGATGCGATAAGCGACAAGAGCCTCGGGCGATCGTGCTCCGCGACAATCTCGAAATCTGTCAGGGCAGGGCGCCCAAGGGTGATCGTGCCCGTCTTGTCCAGCGCGACAATGCCGGTGGAGCGCAGGCTTTGCAGAGCGTCGCCATTGCGGAACAGCACGCCCAGTTCCGCGGCCCGTCCCGTGCCGACCATTATAGAAGTCGGGGTGGCAAGGCCCATTGCGCACGGACAGGCAATGATCAGAACCGCGACCGCGTTCACCACCGCGAATCCCAGCGCAGGTTCAGGACCGAAGATCAGCCATACCAGGAATGTTGCCAATGCCGCAGCCATGACCGCTGGCACGAACCATGCCGTGACCCTGTCGACCATTGCCTGGATGGGCAGTTTCGCGCCCTGCGCCGTCTCGACCATTTTTATGATCTGCGCCAGGACGGTATCGGCACCTATCTTTGTTGCGCGATAGGTGAAGCTTCCTGTCTTGTTGATCGTGCCCCCAATGACCTCGTCACCCTCTCCCTTGGAAACAGGTGCGGCTTCACCGGATATCATTGCCTCGTCCACGAAGGACGAACCGGTAAGGATCTCACCATCTACAGGAATGCTCTCCCCGGGGCGCACACGGATGACGTCACCCACTACAACGGCATCAAGCTCGGTTTCGATGAATTCGCCATCACGCTCCACCCGGGCGGTCTTTGCCTGCAGGTTCATGAGACGCTTGATTGCCTCGCCGGTGCGGCCCTTCGCACGCGCTTCAAGCAGACGACCCATAAGGATCAGCGTGATGATCACGGCGGATGCTTCAAAGTAAATGTTCGCCGTACCCGCAGGAAGCACGCCGGGTGCGAATACCGCCACGGTCGAATATGCCCAGGCTGCAGTCGACCCCAGAACCACAAGGGAGTCCATGTCAGGCGTCAGCCGGATGAGGGAAGGCACGCCTTTCCTGTAGAAACGCAGACCGGGACCGAACTGCACGATGGTCGCAAGTACAAAGTAGAAGATGTAGAGGGCATGCCCGAATGTTCCTCCCAGCCAGCCATGCATGCCGGGTATGAAATGGGAGCCCATTTCAAGCAGGAATAGAGGAAGTGTGAGAACCGCCGCTGTCAGGAAGTCGCGTTTGAGGCGGGAGAATTCGATCTCCTTCTTGCGCGCACCATGCTCTGCAGCGCTGCGGACATTGTCCTTCACGCGTGCATCGTAGCCTATCGAAGCCACCGCATCTTGGAGCGTCTTTGCCGTGACGTTTCGTTCGGTGTGGACGCTGGCGCTTTCTGTCGCGAGATTGACCGAGGCACCAGTCACACCGGGGACTGCAAGAAGAGCCTGCTCGACCCTGCGAACGCAGGATGCGCACGTCATGCCGTCAATCTCCAGGATTACGGAGTCCTGAGGCACCTCGTAGCCTGCGCTCCGGATCGCCGCGATGACGGAAGACCGGTCTCCCGTTGGCGCGATTTCCACTTCTGCGGCTTCGGCCGCCAGGTTGACCGATGCTTTGACGACACCCGGCACGCGGGCGATTGCGGTTTCCACCCTGCGCACGCAGGAAGCGCAGGACATGCCCTCAATCGGAATGTGTAGATGTGCATCTTCGTTTTGTAGTTCTGCACGCATATTCATAGGAACTGCCTTACCGCGATGTTGAACTACACCAACAGGTAAGGCTTCCAATGGTGGTAAGGTCAAGAGGCAGGATGCGGATTTTGCGGCTGTGCGATCCTGGCCGGGTCAGATCGCGCGGAAAAATCAGGAACTACAGGCATAGTAGCCGGTGTAGCCCACCCTCAGCCCCTCACTGAGCTCGAATACAAGTTCTGCTTCCTTGCGCGGGTCGTCATCTTCGTCGAACGGGCCGACCGTGATCGTGATTCCGTCCGATGCGAATTCTTCTGCTGCATCCGCACGGCCTTCATTGCCTTCGAGCGACAGGAGGACGCCGTTCAGTTTAGCCGCCGCGCCGGCACCGTCGCCGGTCGTCCAGAGAATGGGCTCACTCTCCTGGCTGCGACGGAATGTGCAGCGTTCTCCAGCCTGGAGCACCTCGTTGGCTTCATCCTCCGGCATGGGCGCAAGATCGAGTGAGGCTATCTGGACACGGTTCAACGCATCTTCCACCGTGCCTGGCTCCGGTGCCGGGTCCGTGTAGACTTCCCGCACGACATTTCCGTCATCCAGATCTTCGATGAGATAGGCCATTTCCGCGATTTCACGGCGCTGGGCCGCACTGATTTCGTCAGCCAGCTTGCGCACCCGCGCGTCCTCGATCTGCGCTCGCTCCGAGGTCATGATTGCGATGGAGTGGTGCGGGATCATCGCACGCATGTAGCTCTCCCCGCTCACCGTCACCTGGCTGCGTACGAGCCAAAGCGCACCGGCAAAGACCACTGCAGAACCCACAAATATGGCGATGTTCAAGGCCCTGTTCTTGTACATGCCAAGCATGAAGGCCAGCATGATGATGGCCATGGTTGCACCCATGACGATGGCCATATAGGTGCGCGTCTCGCTGAAATACACATGTTCGAAAGCGTAGGTGTTCAGATACATCAGAATGAACATCACCACGGTGGAGGTGAGGATCATCAGTGCAAAACGAACATAGGACATTTGGATGGTCTCCCGGTTCAACCTCATGCGGATGCGGGTGGCGGAAGTTGCTGACGGTGCAAGGCTTTTCACCTGCTGGATGCTCAAGGTGCAACGCGAGGCCCCGACATCGGTTCCTGCAGCACTTTCGCGATTGCGGTTGAGTTCGGTCGGGGAAGGCCGGCCAGAGAACCTTCACGCCGAATCCTGCCCTTGCCGGTGAAGTTCGAGATGTGGCAGTCCTCCTGTCGAATGAGACGGCTGGTATTCCGGCCTGTCAGCGGAGGAGGCTTTCATGCTTGAAAATGACGGTGTTTATCTTGGACGCGTGTGGCGAAGCGATCTCGATGGACCGAGTATAGTGACGCTGCGAGAAGGGCGCTTGGTCGACATCACCAGCCGCGCAGCACCCACCAGTCGCGACATATTCGAGTTGGCGGATCCGGTTGCTCACGTCCGCTCTTGTGAAGGCGAAGACATAGGCGGTCTCGATGAGATTCTCGAGAACAGCCGTGACCGCACGCGCGCAAAGGCGCCCTATCTGCTGGCGCCCATTGATCTTCAGGCGGTGAAGGCATGCGGTGTGACCTTCGCTCGTTCCATGATCGAACGCGTGATCGAGGAACGTGCTGCCGGTGACGCATCGGCAGCGGGTGAGATCCGCAAGATGGTCGGGAACATCATCGGCGACAATCTGCGCGATCTTGTGCCGGGTTCTCCGGAAGCCATGCAGGTGAAGAAGGCTCTCGTGGAAGCGGGGCTGTGGTCGCAATATCTGGAAGTCGGGATCGGCCCCGACGCAGAGGTTTTCACCAAGTCGCAGGCGATGTCTTCTGTCGGGTGGGGCGCGGAAATCGGTATTCATCCCGTCTCGTCCTGGAACAACCCGGAACCGGAAGTGGTATTGGTCGTAGCCAGCGACGGCACGGTGAAGGGAGCGACGCTCGGCAATGACGTCAATCTGCGCGACGTGGAGGGGCGGTCCGCATTGCTGCTCGGCAAGGCGAAGGACAACAATGCGTCTTCGGCCATCGGCCCGTTCATCCGGCTGTTCGACGAAAGCTTTACCATTGACGACGTCAGGGCAGCCGAACTCGACCTTCTTGTCGAGGGCGAGGACGGCTATCGTCTCGAAGGCCGCAGCTCCATGAAGGAGATCAGTCGCGATCCCCTTGATCTCGTGGCGCAGACGGTTGGTCGTCATCACCAGTATCCGGATGGCTTCGTGCTTTATCTCGGAACGCTGTTCGCCCCGATCGAAGATCGTGACACGCCAGGCGGCGGTTTCACGCACAAGGTTGGAGACCGGGTGATCATCTCAAACCCGCAACTGGGCCGGCTGGAAAACACGGTGCGACTTTCGACCGAATGCGCACCGTGGACCTTCGGCACAGCTGATCTGATGCGCAGTCTTGCCCGTCGCGATCTGATCTAGTCGCTATTTGTTGAGCCCAGCTGACACAATCGGCTGGGCCAACCCCTGTGCGACCGCGCCTTCCGGCAATACAACAGCCTCGCAAGCACAATGGGAAACGCAAGGCGATGTCACTGGCTTCTGCAGAAGATGCGGGCACGAAAATACAGGCGATCACAACGATCTGCGTCGGCGTCTTCTTCATGGTGGTGAATGACGCCATGGCAAAGTGGCTGACCGAGGATTACGGCGCGCTGCAAATCTATGCCTGGCGCAGCATGATGGCATTGCCAATCATAGCCACGATGTTATGGGCGACACGTGGCCGTGCAGGGTTCACGACAGCTTCCCTAAGAACTCACGCACTTCGCGGCTTTTTTGCGATAGCCGCAGCTTGGTGCTTCTTCACCAGTCTCAAGCAACTCACTCTTGCCGGCGCCACGTCACTGGTTTTCGCAGCGCCCCTTTTCATCACGGCCTTGTCTGTCGTGCTGCTTGGCGAAAAAGTCGGATGGCGGCGTTGGTCCGCCGTGACCATCGGCTTCTTCGGCGTTCTCGTCATCGTGCGACCGGGCGGAGAGACCTTTCAGACCGCGTCGATCTATGCCGTGGGTGCAGCCTTCTTCTATGCCCTTTTCATGATCAGTGCGCGGTGGATCAAGCGGGAAGAGCCGATGATGACGATGATGTTCTACGTCTCACTGTTCCCGCTGATATACTGCACGCCCGTTCTGGCGCTGGATTGGCAACCCATTGCCTCCGAGCACTTGCTTCTGTTTCTCGGAATGGCGGTATTCGGGACAACCGGAATAACCATGATCGGCCACGCTTTCCGCCTTGCACCAGCGGCGATTGTCGCGCCCTTCGACTATACCGCACTGCTGTGGGCCACCGTGCTCGGCTTCATGTTCTGGGGCGACCTGCCGGATCTGTGGACCTATGTCGGAGCGCTGATCATCATTGCGAGCGGGATCTACATCGTACTGCGCGAGGCGCGGGCAGGGTGATCTCGGGTCGGGCGCGGCAATTCGACAACGCCCGGCTCAAGGTTTCAGTCGACGCCGCTAAATAGGTTGCAGTTTCCTGCGGCTCCAGCACGGTTGCCGCTGGCATCTCATGCAGCGCTTCATGCTCGAATTGCGAACCCTGATCTGGTCGCGATGCTGCAGGCGGCCAAACAGAAGGATGTAGAGGTGAGCCGCGGCCTCAGCCTGCGCTCCGGGAACATGCCGACGGGATGAGCTTCAGCAGCACCTTCCGGGAACCCAAGTCATTATCGGCAGTTGTTCTGCAAGTGAAAGCAGCACCTGTAGATGTCTGGGTACCCGAAGATGGATGTAAGAAACGAGCAGGGTGTTGATCGCGCTACACAGGCTTTTCTTGCCGATGCTGCGCAGAAGGATTTCAGCAAGGCTGTCGACTATTTCCGGCACTCAGGCCTCCTCGTGCTCGACGATTGGAAGGCTTCGGCACATGCGATGCGGCAGGTGGCTGCTGCCAATCTTTCGCTGGCCCGTCTCCTGGAAGGCCACGTCAATGCGCGCCAACTGATCAAAGTCCATGCCGGGACAAGCCTTCGCGAGCGCTGTCTGGCGGAAATGGACGAAGGGCTGCTCTTTGGCGTCTGGGGTGCTGACAGCGACACTCCTGTTTCTGCCTCGGGTGACACGCTTTCAGGCGCAAAGAGATTTGCGTCGGGATTGGGACAGGTTGATCGCGCCATTGTCTCGGCCAAAACCGAGGATGGCCAGCAACTCTATGTAATCGACGCCTCCGATCACCGTCGGCAGGACGGGCGCGCATGGAACATGTCGGGCATGCGGGAAAGCTGCTCGGGCAGTTTCGATTGCGAGGGCCTGCACGGCATTCGGCTTGGCAAACCGGACATCTACTGCGTGGAGCCGCATTTCCTCGGTGGAACATGGCGTATTGCGGCGGTGACATTGGGCGGCGTTGTGGGTCTTCTGGAGCGCGCTTCGGCAGAGTTGCGCAGGCGGAAGCAGGATGAGGCGGAAGCCCATCTGCTGCGGCTGTCACCGATTGCCGGGCAGGCAGTATCTGCGTGGGCTGCCATTCTTCGGGCAGGCGAGGTGGCCACCGGCGATGAAGGTGCTGCACAGCCGGAAGCTGCTGCCGTCCGCTCGCTCGCCGTGCGGCTTCTTTCAGAGGACATCGGTCAGGCGACGATATCAGCTGTCGAGCGCTCCATCGGCCTCTCCATGTTCGATGAAGAGAGCCAGATCGGCTGCATGGCGCGTGATCTGGCCTGCTATATGCGTCAGGCAGCGCGAGATGCGTTCTCCATCAAGGTTGGCCGCGCGCTCCTGATGGGAGAACGTCCGCTGGGAGATTGGCTGAATGGTTGAGCGCATCCGGCAGTCCAGCTTTCAGGATATTTCGGACGGGCAGCCGATTGTCGTGCTGGCTCCGCATCCCGATGATGAGACGCTGGGCTGTGGTGGCTTGCTTCATGCGGCATTCGCCGGGCCGGGGGCCCGCGTCATATGCATGACCGATGGTGGTGCATCACATCCGAATTCGCGCAGATGGGACCGTGAGGCGCGAGCCCTTATGCGCGCCGGCGAACTCGAAGAGGCTATCGTAGCGCTTGGCGGTTCTCCTGAAGCCGTAATTCGGCTGGGCCTCCCGGATGCAGGGATGCTCGAGCTTGAACCGCAATATGAAGAGCTGGCGCAGACGATCACGCAGATTGCCGACCAGGCAGGCGCCCATGTGTTGGTCGCACCGGCACCAACCGATCCGCATTGCGATCATGAGGCGACGGCGCAGATTGCACAGATCGCCGCGCGCGCTGCTGATTTGCGGCTCCTCTACTACCCCATCTGGTCCGAATGGCACGATGTGGACTATCGCCATCGCCTCCCGCACCGCGTTGAGCACAGATTTGACATCTCCCGGGCGCGCGATGCGAAAGCTGCGGCAATCTCTGCCCATCGAAGCCAGCTTGGACAGGTGATCGATGACGATCCGGAAGGCTTCGTCCTGCCTGACGCTTTTCTCGAAAAGTTTCGAAGCGGTGAGGAGATATTCTTCGAGGATGCAACATGGCGGGGGTAGCCGAGCAGAGGCTGCAGCAACTTTATGCTGCAGGTGACGACCCTTGGAATTTTCGCCGCAGCGCTTATGAGCAGGCGAAGTTTCGCGCCACCCGTGCCGCACTTCCTCGCAGCCGCTACCAGTCAGCTCTCGAAGTGGGGTGTGGAAATGGCGAGCTGGCAAGGCATCTGTCGCCCGCCTGCGCTTCCTATACGGGTGTCGATGCAGTCGAGATCGCAGTTGAGGCTGCCAGGCGCACCGTACCGCGGGGCAGGTTCTTGCGTTCCTACCTTCCCGCCGAATTGCCTCATGGCGATTACGACCTGATCGTTCTATCGGAGGTGCTGTACTTCCTGGACGCTGCGGGCATTGCCAGCCTGGCCGCGCAGATCGGGCGCAAATGGCACGCCGCCGACATTGTCTGTGTTACCTGGCTCGGGCCCAGCGGAAACGCGCTGGAAGGGCGCGAAGCGCTTCAGCTGTTCGTTGAAGCGGTGGGCCGTGAGTTCAGCTGCGTGAGTGACGCCGGGCAATACCGCATCGACGTCTCGGAGGGCGGGCGGTGAGAATCCGGGGTGAAATCTTCTTTGCTGAAGCAGTGGCCCAGGCTTCCGCAGTCATAGTCATACCTGCATGCAACGAAGCGGAGCGTATCGGAGATTGTCTCGATGCACTTGCAGCACAAGTTGATGCTGCCGCCACTGCAATTCACGTCTGCGTCAATAATTCGAACGACGACACGGTCGCCATCGTTCGTGACCGTGCTCGTCAGCACAGATTGCCTCTAGCGCTCAGCGAGGCATGCTTTTGCAGCGGTGGGGTCGGGCGGGCCCGGCGCCTCGGTCATCGGCTGGCCCTGCGCCATAGTCCCCGTGCGCAGGCTCTTCTGTCAACTGACGCAGATTGTCAGGCGGAGGCGAACTGGTCGAGGCAGATGCGCGCAGCACTTCAGTCCCACCCCGCCGTGCTGGGGCGGATCGAAGGGCTGAACGATCTTCCGGATGACCTGTTGCACAAGGTCTGGCGCGGCGGTGAACTTGAAGACCGCTATCTTCGCCTGTCCATGGAACTGGCGCAGCTTCTGCACGATGTATCCGACACGTTCGGCCTCAACAATGCCGGAGGTGCGAATCTGGGCATTCGACGTGACGTCTATCTGGGGATCGGAGGCTTCAGGGCTTTCGAGAGCCGCGAGGATCGTGACCTCATCGACCGTGTGATCTCGGCAGGGTATCGCCCGGCACGCGCCGATGAGGCGGTTGTGCGCGCGTCCATGCGTCCGGACGGCAGAGCGCCCGGCGGAATGGCAGACAAGATCGCCGCACGGCTGGCCGGCACGGATTTGGTGCTGGACTCCGCACTGGCGCCGTTGGAGGCAATGCTGAGCAAGTTCGGCCGCGGTAACTGCGTGGCGCCACAGGAACTGACCGCGGAACAGGCCGCAATTGACCTGCCGGTTCTGGCCTCACATGTCGCGCGGCTGAAAGGGATGACAGGCCCCGAGGCAAGAAGACAATATCTCGCTACTGCTAGTGGACGGGTTTCCGAGTGCGTGTGAGTGCCCGGTGCTCGATTGTGTGAGGGTCTATTTGTCGTTGATGAACAGTGCCATTGGGTTGCACATGAATAGCCGTGGCTATAAAATTCACTGCTCATGATAAATGTTTGATCCGGAAGTGGAATCATGGGCGATGAGCAAACCAGCTATTGGCGCCGTATCCCGCGAAGCCGTGCCTGATGCCGACGCTCATGCCGAAGCCTTCCAAAAGACACGCGATGCTCGCCGAACGGAGCTCGTCGAAGACTATGTCGAGCTCATCGCCGACATCATCGAGGCCGAAGGTGAGGCGCGCCAGGTCGAGATAGCCCGCCGCCTTGGTGTTGCCCAGCCGACGGTAGCCAAGATGCTTAAACGACTGGCTGAGGACGGTTTCATCACACAGAAGCCCTATCGCGGTGTTTTTCTCACCGATGCAGGGTGGAAACTCGCGCGTGAATGCCGCGAGCGGCACGATATCGTCGAGGCTTTTCTGCGTGCCCTTGGCGTCAGTGCAGAAACCGCGAGAAATGACGCCGAGGGCATGGAGCACTATGTCAGCGACGAGACGCTGCGCGCATTCGCACGCTTCGTGCGTCAGTAGGCTGCTGCCCTGCCTGTTGGAGAGCACGCCCTAGCGAGGCTCCCGACAATTCGCCCGCGCCAACAATGCCTGGCAAGACCATGAGGACCAGCGCCGTCGTTCTTGCTTGTCACGAGGAACCTTAACCGTTTCCGCGCGTAGCTTGCGGGTGGAACTCGGGTGCTGGCCGCTTCTGCATTCCTGCTCCTGCCAGACTTGATCAAGTGCAATGTCTCTTGACTGCAGTGCCTTTGCTGTCGTTTATAGCACTTGCTAAACTATGTAGTTGATGCATGTTGACATAGGGAAGGTTCAGTTATGAAGCGTTTGCTGACGACGGCCGTTGCATCCGTGGTCGCAGCCTTGTCGCCCATCGCGGCCTACGCGCAACCCAAGCCGGTGAACGTTCTCGTGACGATCGGCATGATCGGTGATGTGGTCGAGAATGTCGGCGGTGACTGCGTTGAAGTCACGGCCATGATGGGACCGGGCGTGGACCCCCATCTGTATGAGCCAAGTTCGCGTGACGTGCGCAGCCTCCGCAGCGCGGATGTCATCTTCTTTTCCGGATATTCGCTCGAAGGTCAGCTCGGGGACGTGCTTGCACGCTTCGGTGAGCAGAAACCCACAATAGCAGTGGCACCATCGTCCATCGATACCGGAGATCTTATCACCGTCCAGGACGTATATGGGATCGATCCACATCTGTGGATGGATGCGAGCCTCTGGTCGCGGATCGCACCAACCATCGCCGGCACGCTGGCGGACGCGCAGCCCGAATGCGCTGACGATTTCAAGACAAACGCGCAAAACTATGTGGAGCAACTGACTGCTCTTCATGATTGGGTGAAGAAAGCCATCGCTTCCATTCCAGAAGGCCAGCGCAGCCTCGTCACGGCACATGATGCCTTCGCCTATTTTGGCCGGGCCTACGGTATCGAGGTCCTGGGCATCCAGGGGATCAGCACGGAGTCCGAAGCGAGCGTCGCAGACATTCGTGCAACCGCCAAACAGGTGGCCGCTAAAGGGGTGCCTGCGATATTCGTCGAGAGCACGATCAATCCGCGCACCATCCAGTCCGTCATCGACGCGGCGCGCGAGCAGGGCCATCAGGTAGAGATCGGCGGCGAGCTGTATTCCGACGCCATGGGCGAGACGGGGACTGCAGGTGGCACCTATATCGGCATGATCTTTGAGAACACCCGCAACATCACCACGGCGTTGGGTGGACAATTGCCGGAAATTCCCGACGTGCTTTCCGGGTGGGCCGAGCAGTGGAACATCGCTGGGACTGGCGAAAACTGATTGGTTGCAGTTCGCAAGCCCGCGGCAAATATGATGATGATGGCGTCAAATGCCCGGGCGGGCGGAGCAGGAATGGTCATTTCCGATGAATGAAAAGCCACATGAGCCGCAACTGGCGCTGCATGTCGAGGACCTGACCGTCAGCTATGACAGCAAGCCGGTCTTGTGGGATATCGATGTCGATATACCTCCTGGCGTCATGGCTGCGATCGTGGGGCCGAATGGAGCCGGCAAGAGCACCTTGATCAAATCGGTGCTGGGGCTTGTATCGCCCACGGCCGGCCATGTGCGGCTGTTTGGCCGGTCCTATGCCTCCCAGCGCCGTCGCGTGGGATATGTCCCGCAGCGGTCCTCGGTAGACTGGGACTTCCCCACCACAGTGCTCGATGTCGTCACCATGGGCCTTTATGGCCAACTCGGTTGGCTGCGCTGGCCAGGACGACGGGAACGCGATGCAGCCATGCATGCCTTGCGGCAGGTGGGAATGCAGGACTTTGCCAACCGCCAGATAAGCCAGTTGTCAGGCGGGCAGCAGCAGAGGGTCTTCCTTGCCCGCGCGCTGGTCCAGCAGGCAGACATCTACTTCCTCGATGAACCCATGGCGGGTGTCGATGCGACGACCGAACGGGCAATCGTCGATATCCTTCGTGAGCTGCGCGCGCAGGGCAAGACACTCATAGTGGTCCACCATGACCTGCAGACGGTGCGCAGCTATTTCGACTGGATGGTCATTCTCAATGTACGTGCCGTTGCCCAAGGCCCGGTCGATGCGGTCTATACGGCCGAGAATTTGCGCAAGGCCTATGGCGGTCAGATCGCCCTCATAGAGAGCGAGACGTTCACTACCGAGCAGGGTCCTGCCGTGGAGCGAAGGGGCTGAGAATGCTGGAGCTGCTCTCAGACTACACGATCCAAACGGTGGCTATGGGGGCTGCCCTCATCGGATTGTCGAGCGGCGTTCTTGGCTGTTTCGCCGTATTGCGAAAGCAAAGCCTTCTTGGCGACACCCTCTCGCATGCCGCATTGCCGGGCGTATGCCTGGCCTTCATTATCGTGGGCAGCCGCGAGATCGGCAGCATCTTGCTGGGTGCTCTCGCCACCGGCGGGCTTGCCGCCTTGTTCATGCTTCTTCTGACCCGGCGCAGCCGCTTGAAGACGGATGCGGGACTGGGCATAGCGCTCAGTGTCAGCTTTGCCATAGGCGTGGTGCTCCTGACCTATATCCAGGGGAGCGGGAACGCATCCCAGGGCGGTCTGGATTCGTTTCTCTTCGGGCAGGCAGCGGCAATTCTCAGGGCCGATCTCTGGGTGATGGGTGGCATCACCCTTGCAGCATTGGTGCTGGTCGGCCTCTTCTGGAAAGAGTTCAAGCTGGTGTCATTCGATCCCGGCTACGCAAGCTCCCTGGGCATGCCGGTCGCAGTTCTTGAAGCCCTCATGACCGTGATGGTGGCGCTCGCGGTTGTCGTTGGCCTGCAGATGGTCGGCGTGGTTCTCATGACCGCGATGATCATCGCGCCTGCGGTTGCTGCCAGGCAATGGACCGGACGGCTCGAAACCATGACCTTGCTGTCGGTCCTCTTCGGCATGACGGCGGGTGTGGTGGGAGCAGTCCTGAGCGCCACAGCGCGAGGCCTCGCAACGGGCCCGCTGATCGTTCTGGCAATTTCCGTCGTGGTCTTCATTTCCCTGCTTCTTGCACCAGAGCGCGGCCTTTTGTGGGAAGGGGTGCGAAGGTGGCGCGAGCGGCGCGCTCTGCGCGGAAGGCAGGTCCTGACAACGCTTTATGCCCTGGCCGAAGAACATCGGGATCCGGCCTATCCCGCGGAACAGGGTATGATCGATGCCTATCACGGCACGACAACCATTCAGGCCATCCGCAAGCTTGAAACGAGGGGGCTGGTCACACCCGTGCTGCATGAGCCGGAAATGACGCCACATTGGAGACTGACGCCCCAAGGCTTCGCTGAAGCAGAGCGCCTGATCACGCAGATGGGCGGAGGCGCGTCTGATGCTTGAACAGTTGCTGGCCAACACGGCTTTCGTAATCATGCTGACCGGAGCGCTCGTCGGCTGCGCTGCCGCACTGGTGGGAACATTTCTCGTCCTGCGCGGCAACAGCATGCTCTCCGATGCTATAAGCCACTCGATCATCTTCGGGATCGTTGTGGTGTGGTTGTTGACGCGCGTGACGAGCGGCCCTGTTCAGCTTGTCGGCGCTGCATTGACCGGCATATTGACGGTCTTCCTGACCGAGCTTCTGGCCGGCACGCGTCGGGTGAAATATGATGCGGCGATCGGCCTCGTCTTTCCGGTTCTCTTTTCCATCGGTGTGCTGCTGCTCAATCTCTATGCGCGCGACGTGCATATCGATCAGCACACCGTGCTTCTGGGGGAAATCGGTTTCGTCTGGCTCGACACGGTTTCGGTTGCCGGCCAAGAGGTTCCGCAGGCGCTTCTGTCCATGGGGGCTATGACGGTCGTGAACCTCCTTTTCGTCGTGCTTCTGTACAAGGAGCTGAAGGTTACGACCTTCGATCCGGGACTTGCGGCAGCACTGGGTTTTGCACCGGCGATCATGTTCTATGCGCTTCTGTTTCTCACCAGCGCCACGGCGGTTGCAGCGTTCGATGCCGTGGGCGCGGTCCTGTTCATCGCATTCGTGATCGTTCCGCCTTCGGCCGCATATCTCCTGACGGATCGCCTATGGCTGATACTCGTGCTAGGCGCAGTCATCGCCATTGCTTCGAGCATCAGCGGCTATCTCATTGCAGTGGCGTGGAATGTCTCCATCGGCGGCATGATGGCAGTGATGACTGGGGTATTTCTTGCCCTCGCATTCCTGTTCGGGCCTCGCTACGGATTGGTGGCGCAGTCCAATCGCAGACGCAGCGAGATGCACGCCAATGAATTGCGCACACTGGCAGTGCATCTCTACAGCCACGAGAATTCATCAGAGCGCGAGGAAGAGAATGTCGCCCGCGCTTTGCAGACACATCTTGGATGGACACAGGAAACATCGAGACGCGTTGTTGCCGAAGGCATCGATCGTGACCTGATCCTGCGTGACGGCGCAATGCTTCTGCTCACGCCCAAAGGTCGCGCGACGGCCCAGTCTATTCTGGAGCCGTGGCGCCAGCAGGCCAGGACGGGTTCCGTCTAGAACCTAGTGCGTCGCCCGCACGACCGAAGCTTCGAGCAGTTCTTCGATTTCACTGCCGCTGAAGCCTGCCTCCGCAAGCACGTCGCGGGTGTCCCCGCCGAGCAGCGGTGCGGGTCGTGCAACCTTGCAGGGGGTGCCGGTCAACTTTACCGGAAAGCCCAGCATGCGGATGGGGCCGTGATGAGGCTGCTCGACCTCGATCACCATTTCCTGTGCCTGGACCTGCGGATCGTTGAAGGCCTCGGCCAGGTTCTGAACCTTTCCGCAGGGGACACCGGCAGCGTTGAGGTGATCTATCCATTCGTCCTGTGTGCCGTTTGACAGCGCCTGATCAATCAGCTGCGAGAGCTCGTCGCGTCGGGCAAAGCGTTTCTCGTTGGTGTCGTAACGTGGATCATCCATCAGATGACCGAGCTGCAGCGCATTGAGGAAGCGCTGCAGGATCACGTCGTTGGAGGGGGCAACAGCGATCTGGCCGTCCCTGGCGGCGAAGAGACCATAGGGTGCGACAAGCGGATGGTCATTGCCGGTGCGCTCGGGCAGTTGCCCTGTGGCAAGATGCTCCGAGGCGAGATAGGCCATCATGCTGATTGCGCCATTCATCATGGCGGTCTCGACATGTTGGCCGACACCGTTCAGGTCGCGGGCCCGCAAGGCGCTGACGATGCCGAAGGCGCAGTAGAGGCCGGCAACAAGATCGGTGATCGGCTGGGCGACGCGCATGGGCGGCGTACCTTCCGCCCCGTTCACGCTCATCAGACCGCTCATGGCCTGGGCGATGAAGTCGAATGCGGGACGGTCGACATAGGGACCTGTGCTGCCATAGCCGTTGATGCTGGCCGTCACGAGCCTTGGATTGATCTTCTTCAGGCGCTCGGCACCGAAGCCCATCGCGGCAAGCACGCCGGGGCGGAAATTGTCTACCAGCACATCGGCTTCCTCGATCAGGCGCTCGAGAACACGTTTCCCTTCCTCGCGATAGAGGTCGAGAACCAGGGACTTCTTGTTGCGATTGAAGCTGGCATAGTACCAGGAAAAACCGTCCTTCAGCGTGCCCTGGGCCCGGGTGGGATCACCTTTTGCAGTCTCGATCTTGATGACTTCGGCACCCATGTCGCCAAGCATCATCGTACAGAACGGACCCGACAGCACGCGTGTGAGATCGATGACGCGGATGCCCTCCAGCGGTGGGTGCATTGCAGCGTTTGTTTCAGCCATTGGCCGTGGCCACCATATCCATCGGATGCGTCTTCAGCCTTGGTCCGGCTTTCATGACCTGGCCGGGCAGGGTGCGGCCGATCAGGCTTTCGGCCTGCTCGGCCGTGGTAACGAGTTTGTCTAGGTCAATGCCTGTCTCCACACCGCATTCATGCAGCATGTAGACGAGATCCTCGGTCGGGATGTTTCCGGTAGCGCGCGGCACGAATGGACAGCCGCCAAGGCCGCCTATGCTGGCTTCGAAGCGCGTAACCCCTTCCATCAGTCCCGTATAGGCGCAGACAAGGCCAACGCCCCGCGTGTTGTGGAAGTGCAGCGTGAGCTCGACTTCCGGTACCGCCTCACGCAAGGCGCGGCAACGTTCCTGCACCAGTGGAGGTGTGGCCATCCCTGTCGTGTCGCCGAGAGAGATTATCCGGATGCCCATGTCGCGATAGGCCTTTGCAATTCTGACCACATCTTCGACCGGAACATTGCCTTCGAAGGGGCAGCCGAATGATGTGGCAATCGCACCTTGCACCGGCACCGAGGCGGACTGAGCGAATG